>JAMOVA010000056.1 GCA_027061785.1 Thermoproteota archaeon | reverse complement strand
CCGTGGCCCCCAGTTCTCTCCTCTTAGGTACATCGAGGGCCGCTTTTCACCAGAACTGCCTCATTTGAGGTTCACAAGGAGCCCGAGTGTTGATACGATCGCCATTAGGGTAAACGGTCCAAGGAGAACTATAAGGGGAGTCCACTCCAAACCCAGAGAGGGAAGGAAGTCCATCCCAGCACCGATCATAAGGAGGCCGATGACCGTCCCAATGTTCCCGAGGGAGTTCAGCCTCCCCACCGCCGACGCCGGATCGGGGAAGGCGTAGGCTAAGGCCCTAGATACGGGTATGAACGCTCCAACGACAACGGAGATGATGGCTAGGCCGGCGAGGAAGAGAGGTAAGCTCCTCACTCCCGAGAGCAGCGTCCCGATTACCAGGAGGGCGGTGAGGGACTTCAGGGTCATGCCAGCTCCAACCTCGTCCAAGGCATAGCCGGAGATCAGCTTGGATCCTACCGACAGGCCTCCCACCAAGCTCAGCAGCAGGGCCACGGTCCCCTTGCCGAGCGAGAACCACTCCCTAAGGAGGACGTATATTATTGAGGAGCCCACGACGCTGGCCATGCCTCCCATCCCGAACCCTAGGATCAGTAGCCAGCGAACATCCCCCTCGTCACCTACCTTCTCCTCCCCCGATTCCTTCACTCGAACTTCTAGGGATCCCAGATAGGCGAGGAGCGAGGAGAGAGCATAGAGCGAGAGGGAAGCCATTACCACGCTCGTCACGGGAGAGGCGCTGAAGAGGGCCCCGTAGACCGCATCACCGGCGGGGCCTGCGATGGATCCGACGAAGAAGTAGATGGATATGGCCCTCCCAGTCCTCCCCTCGCCGGCCGAGGCCATCACCAAGTACTGGATGAAGGGCCAGGTGAGGCCCATCAGCGCGCCCTGAAGGAAGCTCAGTCCCGTGACCTCGTACCACCTCCCGGCTAGGGGATAGAGGAGGACCAACAGGGCATTGAGGATCAGGCATAGGGATGGGAGATGCTTCCACCTCCTCCCCACCCTCCCGCTGAAGTAGGCCGTCAGGGAGCGGCCTAACATGTAGCCGGCGGTGAGCGTCGACACTCCCAGGAAGGAAGCCCTCAATCCTTCCCTCAGGAAGAAGGAGAGGGCTGGAGTCAGCATCCTCGTGGCGAGGGAGCCCGTGAAGGCCAGCACCGTGAAGGCTATCAGAGCTAGCGAGTTCACCGGTCTCCCCTAGCGAGTCGGGTATATTAACTCCTTCTCATTGTGTGGACGGAGGAACGTACAGCCTCTTTTGAGAGTACCTCCAGCTCACATCATTCCTTGACGATCCTACGAATCCCATTGGAAACATAAAACTTAAACAGGACCCGACAGCTCAGAGGTAGCGTCTCCCTAACCTCGTAGGTCCCTTCCAATCATCCCTCAGCCGAGCTAAAGCGATACCAAGAACAGTGAGAAGATAACCACACTCAGCGTTAGAACCGTGAATATCTTTGCGGGCAAGTTCAGGTCTACCGGCTCGATCTTCCCCTTACTTATCAGCCTCATGTACCTAGCATTCAAAAGGATCAAGGCGAAATTAACCACCTGCACCGCATATCCCATGAGCCTTCCCGTAGGCCCCAGATCTTGGACAAGGTTCTCGTAACTCACTATTCCAACTTCAAGCCAACACAGGGCCAGCACGGCATAGAGGAGTAAAATGACCCCCTTCCTCCCCAAGGGAGATACCTCCCTCAGTCTTCATCACAGTGATCACTATTCATTAAATATATGCTGATAATGGGTAATAAAAATTATCACTACTACGAGATGGAATACATGATCAAGGGAAAATGGAGCATATCGCTACAATTCGCTACAATGATAGAATATTCTTCACGGGAGAGTGCCCAGTAGTGGCTAGCTCGCTTGCCTGAGTTTACCTAATGAAATAATCCAAGAAGCGGGAGAAGGATCGGGCGACCAGCCCCACATTCTGGATCGTGTCCTCACCCAGTTTCCCGGCCGTCTCGATGGCCCATTCCAAGAACTCCTCGGGAGCACCCGGGAGATCGCGAACGAGGCCCTCGCCCAAGAGCGGAAGGGAGAAGAAAATTGGTTTCAGCTGGGCTGCGAGCGCCAGGGCGCTGGCCAGCCTGTCGCGTCTGAGCTCCTCCCACGGAAGGGTGTCTAGGGGAAGCATCTCCCTCACCAAGGGCCGTTGGGTATGGATGAGGCCCCTCTCAGCTAGGTAGCTCGAGACCTCGTAGTCCTTCACCGCTATCGATAGCAGGTAGAGCACCTTTGGGGCCGCACCCCCCAAGGGGAGATCGTTCCTCGGCACGGATATCTCGTAGTATCTCCTGTGACCGTGTAATTTCGCATGACCCAGCTCGTGGTATATGGAGGCAGTTAGCAGGTCCCTCGACACGTCCAACCTGACTATGACTGTGGGTCTCTCCAAGGCTATGTGCAGAGCGTAGAAATCGGCGGATTCTGGGGTCCAGTACTCGCCGAGCACCCTCCTGAGGTTCTCCTCTCCCCTCACCACGACGAGGTCGAATCCTCTTACGGCAACCTCCCGGCTGGCCCTCTCGACTAATTCGACTACGGGGAGGGCCTCATGAGGGGAGATTCCTACGAGCCTTATCACAGGGAGTGAGTGCCGGGAGGCCATATAAGGGTGGAGGGGAGGGAGTGGAGGAAGGTATATCACCTGTGAATTCTCGGTTTGGGAGGGATGCAGATGAGGGTCTACCTGGTGA
>JAMOVA010000055.1 GCA_027061785.1 Thermoproteota archaeon | reverse complement strand
CGGTGACCTGGTGATAGTCAATAGTAACCTCACCAGCAACGGTGTGACCGGCCTGAACGGAGAGGACGGCGGGCTGAGGATCACGGGGAATAACTCGGTGGTGAACGCCACCGTGATCTCCGGAAACGGGGGACCGGGGGTAGTGATCGCCAACTGGACGGACGGCGTCCACGTGAGCCTCAACAACTCCATCCTAGTGAACGCCATATTCTCCAATGGAGAGGTCGGCATCGATTTGGACGCGACCCACTCTTCTACTAATCCGGTGGGCGACAATGTAACCCTCAACGACGGGCTGCTTGACCCATCGCAACCCAACCAAGGTCTGGACTACCCTGTGATAGTGAGCTACAGCTACGATCCCGTCTCCGATACTTTATCCGTCTCGGGCTACATCAACAGGGAAGATGCCTACTCGGGAAGCTCAACATTTGCTGGGGCGAGAGTGCTCATCTATCTGGTGAGGAACCTGAACGGGGGCGACGATCTAGCCGGAAACAACTACTCCGGAGATTCGGAGCTCTCCACCAACTATGGTGAGGGCTGGATCTACCTGGGGTCGCTGATCTCGGATAGCAATGGAGAGTTCTCCGGTACCCTCGACCTCTCAGGCCTCCCGGACTGGGCCAAGCCAGACTCCGGTACCTATCTCTCGGCCATCACCTTCGAGGAAGGGGTTGGAACGAGCGAGTTCGGACCCTCCGTGGCTAGCAAGCCCATCAGCGTGTCCGTTAAGAAGTCCATGGAACCCTCTGGGGACTGCACTTTGGATGTGAGCCTGACGGTCAGCAACCTCAACCCCTGGATCACGGTCACCAAGGTGTACGACGTCCTCCCCGAGGGAATGACCCTTGTCTCCTACTCATCGCCTCCCAGCGGGAGCTCGGGAAACGTTTACTGGTGGTCGGTCACCCTCGGCCCCGAGGGTACTCCTGAAGGGACGAAGACCATCACCTACACCATGGCCTCGGTCGACTGCGGCACCACGGACTTCAACCTCTCCGAGGCCCAGGTGGTGGGTATCGATCCTCCAGCGCCCGAGGTCAACGTGAATGTGAGCGATTACCTAGATGTGAGGTTCCACGCGGACGGCAGCTACGAGGTCTTGGATCACTGGGGGTTCATCACCGCCATGAATCCCACGAACGACACAGTTTCGGATCTCAGGATATACTTGGATGCCCCGGGCTACACCTTCTATCCAGACTATCCTGTGCCCTCTAACGCTCCCGTGGATCCTCCCCTCAGGGCACCCTCCCTTCCCCCGGGAGATTACGTGAGGTGGAGGTTCGAGGGACCCAGGGACCAGCAACCCCCCATAACGCTGGAGGAGGAGCTCTTCCCAGATTTGGTGAGGTGTGGGGAGCGGAGGAGGGTGACCCTTCACATCAAGTTGACCGCGCTAGCGCCCGTCGAGGGCGTGAGGCTTGTGAAGCCCCTCGGTTGGCTGGCCGGAGCCTCCGCATCTGCCTCCTCCGGTTCGGTGGATGTGGCAGGTGGGGAGATCAGGTGGGTTCTGGGTCCCATGGGAAGAGGAGAATCGGCCGACCTCTACCTGAGGGGATGGGTCAGTCCATCTGCCTCGCTTCACCTACCGGATGCCAGGGTCACGGTGAACAGCTCAGCTCCGCCCCTCTTGGATGGGCTCTTGGGCGTGAGATTCACGGGCCCAGCTTCGGTCAACATAGAGAAGGAGAGAATTGACGGAGGATATGAGCTGGAGGTGAGCTTCGTGAACGCCGCTGGCGATCTGACCTACCGCCTCACGAGCGTCTGCGTGTATGAGGGTGATCCTTCCAGCGGCAGGCTCGTCTTCTGCGAGGAGCCAGGCACGCTTGTGGGGCCAGGAGGTTCGTGGGCTTCTTCTCCTCATAAGGACGAGCCCTCGACCGAGCCTCCGGCGTATTACGCGGTGGCGAACTTCACGGGAGTGGCGGAGGTATCAGGTACCTACTCCCTCATGCACAGGGTGGGTGGGGGATTCGAACAGGGTGCGACTCTGGTAGAGCCGGTCCTGAGGTGCGAGATGGGCGCGCCGGGTGGGACTGCGGGTGGGGGCGGGGAGGGCGAAGGCGAAGTCCCGCCTAGACCGGGGCTGACGACGGTGACGGGAGTACCGGGTCGTGTAGGCGAGAAGATGCCTCCCAAGGCCAAGGAAGGAAAGGAGCGTCCGAGACCTCCGGAGGTCACCGAAACCCTAGGAGTCAGCGCGGAGGTGCCGGAGAAGCTCGGCCTGACGAAGGTCTGCCAGCCAGCGGAGGTGGAGGTGGGAGGCCTCGTGAAGTGCGTGGTCACGGTGACCAACGAGGGGAACGTGACGGCCAGAGATTTGGAGATCGTGGACATCCCGAACGGATTGAGGATCCTGAACAGGCGAGTTCTCAAGGGTCAGCCCATCATCTGGAGGATCCCCAGACTGGATCCAGGCCAGGAGGTAAGCTTCGAGGCCATCTTCCAGGCGATGAGGGAGGGCATTCTCGTCAACACGGCGAGGATGGGTAATCTCACTGCCTCGTTCCGAGTGAAGGCTCTGCCGGCGGAGAGGCACATATCCCTCCAGAAGATGGGGATCTACCTGGGAAGGGGCGAGGTCGAGTATGTGATAAGGGTTAGAGGACCCGTGGGACTTCAGCTGGTGGATACCCTTCCAGAGGAGGCCGATCTCCTGGAGGTGTGGTCCCCTCAAGAGGTGAGGTGGGCGCATGAGGGAAGGACCCTGAGGATCTGGGTCGATGGTGGTTCGGCAGTCGTGTTCGTGAGGGTTCACATCCCCCTGTGGAAGTGGGGGGTCTCCCTGAAGAACCGGGTTGAGGTTCCGGGAGGCCCCTTTGCCAGCTCATCGGTTTTGACGTGGCCTGTGAGCAGGGAGTCCATGATCGGCTTCCTGCTCACCCCCGCTTCTCTCCTCATATTGCTTTTATTGTTCGTGAGGAGAAGGAGAGCTATGTTAGTTGACTACCTCTCCCTCACCGAGTTGCTTCTCAGCGGCATCAAGCCCTCCCATGGCCTGGCAGTGACGGAGGCCACGGCATCGAAGGCCATGAGCGATCCCGTGCTGGCTCCGGTCATGAAGGAGCTCCTCAGCACGGGAAGTCTGCACATCAGGGAGATAGGAGAAGCAGCTTCGATCAGGGCCTTGGAACTGGCTGTGAAGAGTGGCATGGATGTGAGAGACGTTGCTGAGATGCTCGCACTTCTCGGAGTTGGAGAGGAGTTAGTCGAATCTGTAAGGAGGGTTTGATCATGGTCCCAAGTCTCTTCTCACATAAGAGGAAGGTCCAAGCCCTTGTTTGGGGGATTACCATCCTCCTGGTCGAGATGTTTGCTATAGTGATTTACAGGTCGCTGCTCTCCGATTTCGCGTTTTACCTGGCTATTGTGCTGGCTATCACCTCCTCGGCCTTGGTCTCACTGGCGATCTACTTATCTGAGCCCAGAGTCTCCAAGCTGACTTACTTCGTGAGGGTCGAGGTGAGGGACCGGGAGGTCGAGGATCCGGTGGGCAGGGCCATCGTGCGTGCCGCCCTAGAGGACGGTGGGGTCATCCCTTCCAAGCTGGCCGAGGAACTAGGGACTACGGTCTACAAGATAGTGGAGAGGCTGTACGACCTGGACAGGGAGGGGAAGATAAGGATCGAGGGTATAGAGGCCACACCCTGATAAATTCGAGCTTAGCCCCGAGGAGCCGGTACCCCGCATTTTTGCCGGGCTTCCTCATTCTCCTTTGATCCTCAGCAGCTTAGCTATCGGGTCGTAGACCATCTTGCAAATCACGCTCTCATCTTCGGACCCTTCCAAGGCGAGGACCTCCTTGCACGCCTTGCCCTCGTACCACAATCCCGGAACTAGGAAGGGAAGCGGGTAGATGAGGGAAAGCAGGTAGCAGGGTGCACCCCCTCCAGAATAGATGCATGAGGATAGGTGATTACTCAGGAGTCCACTGAACAGGAAGATCAGATAGGCCCCAGCTCCCGTCTTCCTCAGTATGCTCAGCCTCTCCCGGCTGGGAGATCTGAAGATCCCCATAATGTAGCTGGGGAAGAGATAGAAGGCGAGGGAGAGCTGTATCAGCAGGACTATCATCATGGGAAGGTAAGTGGGGATTATAAGGGCTGTTACCAGCACCGACAGGACCGCCATTATGTAGAGGGGCCTGCGCGTCCAGACGGCTGACAGCAGAGCTGTCAGCGCCAGCACCTCTACCACTGGCAGGTTCGGGATGTAGGACGTGAGGAAGTCCTCTAATGCCCTGGAAACAGCTTCTGAGAACCTCAGATAGCTCTCAGCCAGGTTCACCAGATACACGCCCAAGCTGAAGAGCAGGTACATCCAGCCCCTCATCCTCTCGACCACGGAATCTAGGAGGATCGCGCCTCTGTAGTACCCCACATAAAGGGGCATCACCAGACCCGTCACTGCCAAGGGGAGAAACGAGAGTAGAGCCTGCCTGCTCGACGGGAGCAGGGCCTGCATGACGGAGAAGATGAATGTGATGAAGGAGGTCGCCACGAAGAGGAGCTGATCCCACGCGGCCATCCTCCCTTCACGTTGAAGATTCTCCCTGAGCTCCTCTATTGCCCGTCTCAGATCCTTTATCTCCTCCTCGATCCTCTTAACGTCTTCCCCTTCCACGGAATCACCCTATATCAGGCCGTGAGATCTCATCCACGAGAGCGACTCCTTGATACCTTCTTCCAGCTCTATCGCTGGTTCGAATCCCGTTCCCCTCAATTTATCGATGGGGACATCTTCCGGTGCGAGATCCAAGTACCTGATGACATCGAAGAACCTGCTGGCCAGTCTGACGAGCCCCCTACTGACGGGGAACCTGATCCCCCTCCTCCCCAGGAAGGAGGACATTCCATCGAGCAGTTCGCCCATCTTGTACATTCTAGGCCCCCTGACGTTGAATATCCCCCTCTCCCCGATTTCGAACAGGTGAACCATCGCCCTAGCCACATCTCTAGCGTGGACCAATGCTAGAGGCAGTTCCTCGCTCACTATCACCGGTCTGATCCCCCTCTTGATCCACCTGGCGATGCTCAGGATGTCCGGATTTATGGAGTAGGGTCCGTATATCCATCCCGGTCGCACCACGATGGCCCTCCTCCCCGATCCCAGGACCTCCCTCTCGGCCTCGCACTTGGAGCGCTCGTATCCAGTGACGGGCTTGCAGGGGACCTCCTCGTCAGCCCTGACCCTCAATCCGTCTCCCGGTGCGAGGATGCTGCTCACCAGAACGAAGGTGTCGGCCCTCACCTCCCTCAGGAGGTTCACAGTTCCTTGGTAGTTGACCCTCATGGTCGGGCCCCGGAGCACGGCTGCGAGGTGGAAGACCGCGTCGACCTCCAAGGGCCCTTTGAACTCCTCCACCCTCGCCTCCAACAGTTCGACTCCGTCCAGTACCTCCCTGGCCCACGGCCTCTTCCTCAAGCTGCCTCTGTTCACCATCGCCACTACCTCATAGCCCCTCTCCCTGAGGAGGGGCACGAGGTTGCATCCGAGCATCCCCGATGCTCCGGTGACCAGTACCCTCATCGCCTGCTGGAGGAGGGTCAAGCTTATGATGGTTGGGGTCGGTCAGGTCCTCGACCCCCCTCCTCACCTCATCCTTCCCTTACCCTTCCTCACTCTCCCCCTCCTCACGCTTTCCGGATCCACCGTCACGTAAAGGTCGCTCCCCAAGTAGAGCAGAGGTCTCATGGCCGATACATCGATAACTCCCTTCTCCGTTCCCTCAAAGAGAACGGACCTCACCTCGCCGACGAACCACGTGTGATCCCCCAGCTCGATCTCCCTCACCAGTCGACACTCAAGGGATGTATAAGCGCCTTCAACCAGCGGGACGCCCAGATCGGGCCCGCTGAACACCTTCACGCCGGCCAGCTCCAGCTTGTCGCTCCTCTCCCTCCTCGAGATCCTACCGCACGTGTGAACCGAGTCCACCATCTCGTAAGGGAGGAGGTTGACCCCGAAGGACCTCGTCTCCCTGATAAGGGAGTGGGTGGTCCTTTTTGGTGAGACGGAAACACCGTAGAGGGGCGGATCGAATGATATGGGTGAGTGCCAGGTCGCTGCCATTGCGTTCGGCTCCTCCACGGATCCAGAGGTTATTAATGCCACCAGCCTGGGATTGGCGGCCCTGAAGAACATCTCAGTTGAAATTCTCCTCATATAAGATGGGGCTATGAACCGCTAATGAACTTGACGTCGGACTCAAACTTTTTTCTTCTGTCCCCTCCCTTACCCCTATGTCAGTGGAGGAGTTGAGGGAAATCCAGAGCTTAAACACCTTAGTGTTCGAGACCTTGGGTCAGCCCGAGAGGGCCAGGGAGTTCAAGATAAAGGAGCTGAAGAGATGGGGTTTCGACCTCCTGAGGGGAAGGATGGCCGGGGAGGAGACATACTTCACCGCCGAGCTGGGCAGGAGGCACGTCGGGGAGAAGTACGTGGAGGGAGGAATAGAGTACGAGGTGCTCGAGATCTTGGAGGACATCCCTAAGAACAAGAGGTTCCTGGCCCACATAGAGACCCAGCAGGGGAGGGCCTACATAGTCGGCTACCTGAGGGAGGGAGAGGAGGACATCGTGATACTGGATGTCCCGGCCGGCCCGCTACTCCTGAGCTTCTTCAAGAAGAACAACCTGAGGAACCTCGTAGCCTACATGAGGAACGTCGGGATCACGGTGGAATTCGTTAAGCAGAGGGGGCAGGAGGGTAAGCCAGTGCCTTACGACGAGTTACCGAATGTGGCGAGGAGGTTCCTGAGGTCTGCTAGAGAGTTGGAGAAAGAGGCTGGATTCGGCAGGGTAGCGCTCGCTTACTACGGCGAGGATAAGGAGGAGAGGCCTCGGTACAGGATATCCTGGCTTCTGCCGACCATAGCCCTCTTCGAGCTAGAGCTGGCCCAGAAGGCGGACAAGGCTTTGGGCCTCTTCCCGAAGTGAGGGCGAGGTGAAGCTCCCTTCCCTTTCCCTCCCGGTTTCGAGCGGCAGGGAGACGAACAGAGAGGTTTGAGCTGGGAAATATAAGATCAGGACCTACCAATCCGGGCTATGCACTTCTTGACATGTGAGATGATCTCCAGTCCCTCTCCTCCGGACTTCCCCGTCCCCACCTCGATAATCCACCGACCCCTGTACCACATCTCCCACCTCAGCCCGGGATAATCGAAGTAGGCGTACCCGAAACCGTCGCCCAGCTCGTACTTCCACTCCCTGTACTTGTCTCTCGACTGGTTCACGTATGCCACTATCTCCTCAGCCACCTCCTTGGCCACCCTGTCGCTGGAGACCTTCATGAAGGCTATGTAAACGAGGGTCTTCTCTGGGGGGTTGTACTGGCAGAGGAATTGCAGGCCCAGGCCTCCTTTGAGAGACAACCCCTCTGGAGTGGTCCTGATGGGCATAGTTCCCTTCACGAGGATGCCCTCGCACTGGAAGTCCTCTCCCAGCCTAGTAAGGTAGTAGTCGTTCGGGGGGACCGGATACTTGGCCTCGAGCTCGACCTTCCTATGGTACAGGTAGAGGAGGCCCGCCACAACCAGGAAGGCCAGCAATAAAGAGAGGAAGAGGTGAATGCGCCTCATCAGGAGACCTCCCCGTAAAGGTGACAGGCCACCCAGTGACCCGGCTTCACCTCCACGAGCGGAGGCTCCTCCCTGCTACAGGGTTCGAAGACCTTGAAGCACCTGGGGTGGAACCTGCACCCTTCGGGCGGGTTCACGGGGCTGGGGACATCTCCCTTGAGGACTATCCTCTTCTTCTTGACCGTGGGATCGGGAACGGGCTTGGCCGAGAAGAGGGCCTGCGTGTAGGGATGCATGGGGTTCTCGAATATCTCCTGAGTGTCAGCCAGCTCCACTATCTTGCCCAGGTACATGACGGCCACCCTGTCGCTGATGACCTCTACCTGTGACAGGTCGTGGCTTATGAAGAGGTATGTGAGGCCGTACTTCTCCTGCAGTTCCTTGAAGAGCTTCAACAGCCTCGCCCTCACCGAGACATCGACGGCTGAGGTGGGCTCGTCTAAGACTATGAAGTCCGGCTTCAGCACCAACGCCCTGGCTATAGCTATCCTCTGCCTCTGACCACCGGAGAACTCGTGCGGGTACCTCCACATGTGCTCCTTCCCCAGTCCGACCTCCTGAAGGGCTTGGAGGGCCATCTCGTACGCTTCTTCGCCCTTGGCTATCTTCTGGACTATCAAGGGTTCGGCCACTATGTCCTTGACCATCATCCTAGGGTTCAGGGCAGTGAGGGGGTTCTGGAAGACTATCTGCATCTTCCTCCTGAATTCCTTGAGCTTCTTCCCCTTCATGTAGGCCAGATCATACTTACTCCTGAGTTCTTTCAGCCTGGACTTGTCTCCCGAGCTCTCCAGCTCCATTATCTCCTTTATCACGTCCTCCGGCACGTCGTAGAAGATGTGGCCGGAAGTAGGGTCGAGCAACCTTATCAGGGTCTTCCCCAGGGTGGTCTTACCGCATCCCGACTCCCCGACCAGTCCTAGGGTCTCCCCCTTCTTGATCCATATGTCAACGCCGTCGACAGCCTTTACCCATGCGACGGGCCTCTTCAGAATACCGCCCAGGACGGGGAAGTGCTTCTTCAGCCTGTACGTCCTGATAAGGGATCCCTCGGTCTTGGCCAGCCAGTCCTCGTGCTCCAGCGAGATCACTCCTCACTCACCTCCATCACCTCGTCGTGGTGCAGGAAGCAGGCCACCCAGTGACCCGGTTCGACCTCGACGAGCTTCGGCTTCTCCCTCTTGCACTTCTCCATGGCATGCTCGCACCTAGGGTGGAAGCGGCAGCCCGATGGTGGGTTTATTAGGTTGGGCACGGTCCCAGGTATGTCCTTCAGTGGCCTCCCCGGCATAGGAATCGCCTCGAGAAGGCCCTTCGTGTAGGGATGGAGTGGTTTCTTGAAGATCGTGTAGACATCACCCACCTCGACCACGTTCCCCGCGTACATCACCGCGACCCTGTTGGACATCTCGGCGATGACTCCCATGTCGTGGGTTATGTATATCAGGGTCATGCCGAACCTCTTCTTGAGATCCTTCATGAGCTCCAGTATCTGCGCCTCCACCGTGACGTCCAGGTTCGTGGTTGGCTCGTCAGCGATGAGGAGCTGTGGGTTGCATGAGAGAGCCGTTGCTATCACTATCCTCTGCTGCATCCCCCCGCTGAGCTCGTGCGGGTACATGTCGTAGACCCTCTCCGGGTCGGGTATTCCCATCAGGCCCAGCAGCTTCACGACTTCCTTCCTGGCCTCCCTCTTTATGGGGTTCCAGTAGAGCCTCCTCACCAGTGGTATCCTCTTCACAAGCCTCACGAGTGGATCTCCCTCGGATCTGAGGGACCTTCCTATGATGGACCTGCTCAGGGATGAGAACAGCCCCTTACCCCTCTCCAGCTCCTTCAGAGCCCTCTCCTTCATCTCGTCCAGCCTGTGGATGAGTATCGCCTCGGCCACCTGATCCCCCACCTTGTACACGGGGTTGAGGGCGGCCTTCGGTTCCTGGAATATCCTGGAGATGTCAGATCCCCTCAACTTCCTTATCTCGCTCTCGGGCATTTCCGTGAGGACGAACTCCTTCCCGTCCCTCCTGTAGACCACCCTACCCCTGGTTATCCTGCCAGGCGGCGGGACCATGTTCATCATCGCGTAGGTGGTGACTGACTTCCCGCTTCCCGTCTCCCCCACGATCCCCAGGGTCTCACCCTTTAGAACGTCCAAGTCAACGCCGTCCACGGCCTTAACCACGCCCTCGTATGTGTAGAACCTCACGTAGAGATCTCTCACCTCCATTATGTTCACGTTCTCCTTGCTCCCGACGCCCTCTTCCATGGAATCACCTCCTCCTCAGGGTGGGATCGAGTATGTCCCTGAAGGCGTCGCCTAGCAGGTTCCAGCCGAGCACGAAGGTGAAGATGAACAGCCCCGGGTAAGTGTAGGTGTACCAGTACTCGAAAGGATTCTCAGGCGTTCCTATCAGCCAGTTCCTGGAGAGGGCTATGAGCTGCCCCCAGTCAGCGTATCCCAAGGGAGCTCCTATCCCGAGGAAGCTGAGGGCCGAGGCGGTGAGGACCATCGAACCTATGTCAAGCGTGGCCACCACGAAGACGGGGAATATGCTGTTCGGGAGGATGTGCCTGAGCAGTATCCTCCTGTGCGGTGAGCCTATGGCCCTCGCGGCCTCCACGTAATCCTCCTGTTTCACTTGGAGAACGCCCGCCCTCGTAAGTCTCGCGTATGTAGCCCATCCCACGAGCATGAGGGCTATTATCACGTTGTCCAAGCTCTGGCCCAAGGCTAAGACGAAGGCCATGGCCAGAATGAGGCCGGGTATCGCGTAAACTATGTCCACGATCCTCATGAGCACCTCATCTATCTTCCCCCCGAAGTATCCCGCTATCGCCCCCACGGTGAGTCCTATGAGGAGGGAGCCGCTGACTCCCAAGAGCCCCACCCTGAAGGCCGTGACGGTACCCCAGATGCACCCGTAGAACAGGTCGTACTGTCCCTGCGTCAGGCCGAATGGGTGTTCGGGGCTGGGAGGTGACGGGGTTATCACGTAGCCGTACCTGGGTATCTCGAACGGATCCCTCCCGGGCCTGGGTGGAGCCAAGTAAGGAGCTAAAATGGCGATCATCACGTAGAACGCTATTATCGCGAGACCGGCCAGCGACAGGGGACTCTCCCTTATCCTCTTGGCCATGAACTTGAGTTCCTTGAACCAGATCCTCTCGGAGAGGGGGACCTTCTTCACTTCGCTAACTCCACTCCTGCTCATACCATCACCTCACTGGAGTCTCACCCTCGGGTCGATGTAGGCGTAGAGGATGTCCACGATGAGGTTGGCGATCACGAAGATCACCCCGGTGAAGAGTGCGAAGGCCAGGAC
>JAMOVA010000054.1 GCA_027061785.1 Thermoproteota archaeon | reverse complement strand
AGGGAGTACATGTGCGCCAGCAGCGAGGCCTCCCTCCCGCTCCTGACCCTCTCCATGTCCCCTCCCAGCGACAGGTACTCCCTGGCTAAGACGAATATGTCCCGGGGCCCCATGCTCATCGCATATATCTGCCTCAGATCCTCCTCAGGTATCAGATCCTCCAGCCTGAGCCCGACGAACTCGAGCCTCCTCCTTATAGCCTCCCTCGCCTCCTCGTAGGTGAAGTGGGGCATCCTCAGCACGGTAAGCTTCTCCGCAACCGCCCTGTCCAGGCGCCTTACCTCCTCCAGAGCTTCGGGCGTCCCCAAAAACGTGAAGTAGACGGATCTGGGCTCCTGAAATATGAAATCCAAAGCCCTGAGGAATTTAGCATCTCCGGAGGGCTCGAACTCGTCCACCAAAACCATGTACTTGAGGGGGCTCACCCTGTTGAGCTTGGCCAGCGCCCTAGCCAGTATGCCGTACTCCCTGCCACCCTTCGTAACTAGCTCGTAAACTGCACTCACCTCCTCCCCCACCCCCACCGGAGCGCTGCCAAACGTCAAAGAGGCTATCAGGTCCTCAGCAATTCCCAAAGCTGCGTGGTAGAGCACGTCCACAGGAGCCGGCTCCCTCAAGATGATGGGCCTGAACTCCGGCTTCAGCACGTTGGCTGCCCAGTAGTTCACGCTACTCGTTTTACCGAAGCCCCTTGGTGCGGCCACGAACACGGAGATGAAGGGCTTCGACCCCATCAGCTCGCCCCTAACCAGCCTCCTGTACTCCCCGTCCACCCTGCGCTCCACGTAGAACTCCAGCATCCTCCCCTGCAGCGGTATCGGCGCCAGGACCTCGACCGCCTTCTCCACTTCCGCCCTCATTCAACTCCCAAGTTTAAACCTCAGCTTTAGTTTAAACTAAGCCGGTAGAGGGAAACCTCTTCACCGCTTCCCACCGGGCGGAAGTCGGAGTTAACCCCTAGTCACTCGCCAGTGACCCTCGACCTTCGACGATCCATCAATATCTCGATTATCCTCAGTATGAGCTCGGAGAGGAGGATGGCAATTATGTGGAGTATTATGTCCCGTGGATCGATGAGGACGAGAATGGACCAGGATGATATCCAGACCATCCTCACCACGGTGAGGTGCTCCAAGTCTATCCTGCTTCCGGCGGGGAGGAGGTCCATCACTGTCCCACCTAAGAATAGGGCTCCCGGCTCGATTTAATCTTATATTGTGATATGATGGATTATATTAGTTAGCAATCAAAATAATCAGCCAATAGTAGAGTGCATCCGTATTACCCCGGCGTCACCGCTAGCCCCACATGCTGCGCAGTAGGCCGCCCACCGACCTGAAGAGTTGTTCCTTGCTAGTGACGGCCTTCACTGTGACCCTGCTCACGAAGGCTCCCCGCCTTATCTTATGGAAGAGCTCTCTCTCCTCTTCCGTGGCCACCTCCTCGTCCATGGCGAACAGGACGACCTTCCCCTGGGAGGAGGCTCTCTGCATCTCGGCCAGGCTGCCGCTAGACTCCTTCCCCAGAACGGTGGGCCTGTACGTCACCACGAAATCGCTCTGATCCACATAGTGGAAATCCCTGAGCCTCATCTGGGCCTCTATGCTGGAAAGCATCATCCTCAGGTAGTCTTCCCTCTCGAGGAGGGAGGTGTCGTAGAACCCGCTCTCCTCGAACACGTCATTCATCAGGTCTATGGGGTAGCGGTACTCCCTCAGCTGGGGGTTGTGCTCATGAGGCCACCTAAGCTCCCTCTCTATCCTCGTGGAGAGGATCTCCTCCTCTCCCCTTAAAGCCATTATCCTCTCATCTATGGTGGAGGGCTCGAAGAAGAGTATCTCGTCGAACTCTCTCTCGAGCTCCTTCCTAGTCCCTTCTATGTCCCTGACCTCATCCAGATCTCCTATCGGCGTATTCTCCCTGAGGGACTTCCTCCTCAAGGAGGTGATGGAGTGGCCGAAGTAGGCGGTTATGTAATCCTCCCCCGCCACCATCTCAGCGAACCTGGACCAGGCTTCCTCTGAGTGCTTGGTCCCGAATATCTTGACGTCTAGCCCCTTGGCCCTGAGGGCGAGGACTAGGGTGAGATCCATCAGCCTCCAGTTCAGGTAGGTGAGGGGATCTATCCCCTCCACTAGGGGGTTATCGGACCTCTCATCTGCCAAGTCGTCCAAGGAGTGGTAGTAATCCTCCACTAAGAATATGACGATGCTGACGTCCAGCTCGGGCCTCTCCCACACGAAGAAGGGGTTCGGGACTATGTGGCCGGCGACGTGGTAGGATGGCCTGAGGACCAGCATCACCTTCTCGGCGTTGGAGTGGGATATCTCTTCTCTCAGGTAGGCCATGCTTCCGTGGAACAGGGTGCCCAAGAGGAAGGGGTTCTCCACTATCGTCCTGGCCATCCTGTGCTCCTCCCCGAAGAGCTCCTCCAAGTAGTATATGTCCATCTTTTCTCCCGATCTGTCTGCTATGAGCTGGGAGTAGCGTTTCAGATCCACGCCACCGGTTCCAGTCACTAGGATGACCTCATTTTCCTCCAATCCGATCACCTGTGGAGTATTTACACTCTGGAACGGTATTTTTATAAGGTATAAAGATAAATAGTGGAAAGTGATTGAAGGAATGAGCCGATTCTGCGTCTCAGGAGCCAGATAATTTGCTTCCCCAACTTGAGCACCGCGGTCGCTATGATGTGAGACAGAAGGAGAAGGAGGAAATGGTCGAGCACATCCCTAGATGGCTCGTGAGCCATGGCTATGAGGGCTAAGTACATGACGGGC
>JAMOVA010000053.1 GCA_027061785.1 Thermoproteota archaeon | reverse complement strand
GAGGAGCTGACCTCCAAACTCCTGAAGGACGGGGGAGGCAAGGTCACGGTAAGTTCAATCATCCTCAGCGCCGTCACGATAAGGTCCCTTCTGGCCAGGCTCTACGAGGAAGGCAAGGTCTCGGCTGAGGCTGGTGATGAAGGGGTCCTGTGGAAGCTCAACATGTGACTCCTATTGTCCTCCTAAGAGGTAAATTTTTATTGAATATTTCCCTCTGTAGAGGGAATGAATGTCAGGGAGTACATGCTCACCAAGAAGGAGGACATTAGAGACATATCGGTCAAGCCTAGGTTGAAGGAGGTCAGCCCGAGCAAGAGCTTCATCACCTCAGTGATCGGACCTAGAAGGGCTGGGAAGACCTTCTTTCTCTACCACTTCATCAAGAGCAGGAGGTTGGCTGATGAGGACTTCGTCTTCGTGAACTTCGAGGATCCTGTCGAGATCGGAGAGCCCGAGAAGCTTCCCGTGATCCATAAGGAGATCCACGGAAGACTGCCCAGCTTCATCTTTCTGGATGAGGTACAGGCGCTGGATGGCTGGGTGAAGACGGTCTACTTCCTTTACGAGAGCAGGAGGTACTATCTATTCATAACAGGGTCCTCCTCCAAGCTGCTCAGCAGGGAGATAGCCACCCAGCTGAGGGGTAGGTCCAAAGCAACCAAGATATTGCCGTTCTCCTTGAAGGAAATCCTCCTCGTGAAGGGCATCCAGATCAGGGAGCATTACTCGTCCTACGAGATCGGCGCGATAAAGGGTGAACTCGCCAAGTATATGGAGTATGGGGCCTTCCCCGACGTCGTGCTGGGGAACGCGCATCCTTCGTCCTTCTACAGGGACTACTTGGACATAGTTATGTACAGGGACGTGGTGGAGAGGTACGGGATAGAGAACAGACAGGCCCTCGATCTTTTCCTGAAGGCTGTCGTGTCCTCCTTCGCTAAGAACTTCTCCGTGAATAAGGTGTTCAACAGTCTGAAGTCCATGGGAGTAAGTGTGAGCAAGGGGACGCTTTACGGCTTTCAGAAGATACTGGAGGATGTGGGGCTGGTGACGTTCCTGAGGAAGTTCGACAGGAGCATCAGGAGGATCGAGATGACCATTCCCAAGGTCTACCTCGTGGACAACGGAATATACCGATTCATGGAGGGCAGGAGGTACGGGAGGCTCTTGGAGGGCCTAGTATTTCAGGAGTTGGTGAAGAGCGGATTCGAGCCCAACAGAGACATATTCTACTGGGAGAAGGGAGGGAAGGAAGTCGATTTCATCGTGAAGGAGGGGGACAGGATGGGGCAGCTCATCCAAGTGACCTATGCGTCGGGGAGGGATGAAGTCGAAGAGAGGGAGATAAAATCACTCATCAGGGCTGGGGAGTATCTGGGATGCCGGGATCTGCTCATCGTGACTTGGGATTATGAAGACGAGATAAAAATCGATGGAGCCGAGATCAAGTTCGTTCCAGCGTGGAAGTGGGCGATCAATCTGCCTGAAAGATCTTGAGACGCGTAAGGACCTCCTTAGGGCACTCAAAGTCGAACCTTCGAGAACCAACTATATATCTACACCCCGATGAACGACTGGATGAGGGTGTACTTCGCCACCTCCATAAGGGGCGCCGGGAGGGACCTCGGTCTGGCTAGGGAAGTGATCTCTCACCTGAAGGATGAAGGGTACTGCGTAGTCAACGAGGAGATTTACCTCTCCGACTCTCCTGATGAGACCGCTGGCGATTCCTACGTGTTCGAGAGGGACATGAGAATGCTGGGCGAGGCGGACGTCCTGCTGGCTGATGTGACCCACCCGAGTTTGGGAGTCGGATACGAGATATGCGAGGCTTTGAAGAGAGAGAAGAAGGTCGTGGCGTTCCACCGGAAAGGGGTCAAGGTGTCCAAGTTGATATCGGGCAACCCCGACCTGACCCTGTTAGAGTTCTCCGACGTCCAGGAACTCCTACACAAACTTCTCTCCGCTCTGGAGAGCTGATCCAGTCCAGTTCAACTCATGCTGCTTATGAGAGTCCTCACCTGCTTGACGCCCCTCCTCGAGGATATCCTCTCGATCATCTCCTTGATCCGGGAGGGATCTCCCCTGACCACTATGACCATGAGGCAGTTGTCCCTGTCCAAGTGGATGTGGGTGTTGAAGAGCACCACATCCAGGAACTCGTGCTGCACCTCCGTGAGGAACTCCTCCAGACCCCTGACCTCGTGATCATACAGCAAATTTATCGTTCCGACGACCTCCTTACCCTGGCACTCCCAGTTCCTCTCGGAGAGGAAGTTTCTCATCGCTAACCTTATCGCCTTCGATCGCTTCATCCCTATCTTTGAGATCACTTCATCGAACTCCTTGAGCAGGTCGGCTGGTACGGACACCCCGAACCTCACGGCGCTCTCTCCCTTCTTACCCTCCTCATGCTTATGCTTGTGCGGACCCATCAATCCTAGCGGAGCCGAGCAGTTAATAATCCCGCGTTCTGCAGCGGGGGTTAGTGGGAGAGGAGCACCTATCCGCTCGATGACTTCAACAGTTCAATGCCGTTGCGATCTCCCAGTAGGCATCTTGGAACTCAGGTAGGTGACCGAAAACTACCGGTTCCAGCTCAGATCTCCAGGAACGCTCGATAGCCTTCAGTTCGGTGCACAGTTCTTTTGGATCCCCAATCCCGTAGAATTCGAGCTTCCTCGCCAGGAGATCGGGATCTAAAGGAATCCCCCTCCTCAGCAGAAACCATGAGTCGTACAGATCTCTGGCAGCTCCTCTTACTGCCGCAGCCCTTATTTTCTCG
>JAMOVA010000052.1 GCA_027061785.1 Thermoproteota archaeon | reverse complement strand
GGATTCCTCAACTCGAAGATAGGGTCATTGGATCTGGCTGTGATAGAGGCCGTTTACGTGGATGAGGAGGGGATTGTACCGTCGATGAGCGTAGGAGCTGTGGACGCGTTCGTCTCTGAGGCGAGAGAGGTCATAGTGGAGGTGAATCCAGACATACCCGATGAACTGATTGGCGTTCACGACATATACTCCCCCGGAATCCCGCCCAACCGGGAGCCCATACCGGTGAGGGATGTGAGCGACAGGATAGGGAGGGATAGGCTAGCTGTACCTGAGGAGAAGATAGTGGCCATAGTGGAGTCCCATGGTCATGACAGAGGGGGAGATGTCGGGGAGCCGGGCCCCGTGGAGAGGAAGATAGCAGATAACCTCCTTGGCTTCTTGGAGAGGGAGATTGAGGAGGGGCGCATTCCAGAGAGGATGCTACCGATAGAGTCCGGCGTGGGCACCGTGCAAGATGCCGTGATGTCCGCTCTGGCGGAGGCCGGGATAAGGGGTCTAAGGGCCTGGACGGAGGTGGCTCAGGACTCGTTCTACAAGATGATGGCTGCTGGCGAGATGGAGTACATTTCGGCAACTTCTCTGATGCTCTCACCCAAGGGCAGGGAATTCTTCTTCTCCAACTTGGGAGATTTCAGGGAGAAGACCGTGTTGAGACCTCAATCCGTCACCAATGATTGGGAGGTAATCAGGAGGCTGGGAGTCATAGCCATGAACACGGCCGTGGAGGTGGACATCTACGGATTCGTTAACAGCACCCACATCATGGGTACGCATGTGATAAACGGGATAGGGGGATCTGGGGACTTCGCCAGGGCCGCTTACATGAGCATATTCATAACGCCCTCCACCAGGAAGGACGGGAGGATCAGCTGCATAGTTCCCATGGTCAGCCACGTCGATCACATAGATCATGACGTCGATGTGGTGGTGACCGAGCAGGGAGTGTGCGATCTGAGGGGAAAGTCTCCTAGAGAGAGGGCAAGGGATCTCATAGAGAACTGCGCACACCCGGATTACAGGGATCAACTCCTCGGGTACTTCGAGAGGGCGATCAAGGAAGTCGGGGGTCACATGCCCCTGCTGCACAGGGAGGCTCTGTCTTGGCACATAAAGTATAAGGAGCGTGGGGACATGCGCGCGGGCTGAGGTGAGGGAGATGATAGTTCCCTTTAGGGATAAGAGACCCTCAATCCATGAGACAGCGTTCGTCGATCCCGGCGCGCGGGTGGCTGGGGATGTAACCCTGCTCGAGGATAGCGCCATCTACTTCGGCAGCGTGGTGAGGGGTGACGATGACTCCGTGGTCATCGGTCCTGAGAGCGGAATACTCGAGCTCTGCCTTGTTGAAGCCCCGGCAGGTCATCCTGTGGAGATCAGAAGGGCCCTCATATCCCATTCAGCAGTGGTTCACGGGGCCAAGGTGTTGGAGGATGCGGTCGTAGGGATAGGCGCTAGAGTGCTGGATGGCGCGGTCGTCGGAGAGGCCGCCGTGGTGGGTGCAGGAGCCCTTGTCCCACCGGGGAAGGAGGTACCTCCAGCCACCCTCGTGCTCGGCATACCGGCCAAGGTGGTGAGGGAGCTCAGCGAAGATGAGATAAGGAGGTTCAGGAGGGAGAGGGAGGTGGTCATCGAGAAGGCCAGGATCTACAGGGAAATGTTCAGGGAGTTAGCCCAGGGCCCTTATCGATCTCTCGAACAGGGTCACTAGGTTAGCCAGGTTCTCCCCCAGATCCTCCTCTATTCTTCTGAAGAAGATGCTCTTGAGCTTGTCCTGATCCAATCCAAGCTTCTCCTCCATCTGCCTCAGGTTGTACGTCGCGAGCCTCACTATATCCTCGTCCTCGTCCGTGGGCGGTTTGGCCAGCATGGCGCTCTTAACTAGCTCGAAGCTCTCCAGAAAGGAGGTCTTATCCGTGATCGGGAGCTCTTCCACGTAGGTCCTGGCCATGAGGTCCACTATCGAGGAGAGCCTGTCCTCGGGAAGGTACTCCCCAGCGAGGGACAGGGTCCTCACCGTCTCAAAGAGCGCCCGTATTACGGTACTCATCTTGGGGAAGGGTTGTCACGACATTATAAGCTCTCCTCCACATCAAACTTATTACAGGATCCGCAGGGTCCTCGCCTATGGAACTGGCCCTCTTCGGCGACGTAAGGGAACTCTGGAATGAAGCCTTCTCCAAGCTCCGCGAGAGGATCAGCTTACCAGTGAAAGTTGCCGCCGACTTAGTGAGTGAGGTAAGAGAGAAAGGACTGGAAAGCGTGTTATACCTGACCGAGAAATTCGACGGAGTTAGATTAGCCAAGGAAGAGGTATATGGAGCCCCAAATGACTACAGAGTGGACGAATTCGTGTTAGAACCCTACGAGAGGTTATACACCTGCGCTATATCCCTATTGGATGGAAAGGAGTGCTCCGTCGGGGGTTTCAAGACCCGACTGGAGTGGATAAGGGAGGGTAAGGTATCGGAGCCTGTGAAGAGAGTGGGTGTCTACGTTCCTGGGGGCAGGCATCCCCTCCCGTCCTCCCTACTCATGGCAATAGCTCCTGCCAGGGCGGCGGGAGTTGAAGAATTCGTCGTGGCTACGCCTCCGAGGAATTCCGGACTGATAGAGGGGTTAGCTGCCCGGTTGGGCGTAGATGAGGTTCTGAGAGTTGGTGGGATTCAAGCCATAGCTTCCCTCGCATACGGGCTTCCTGAAGTCGGCCTCGAGCCAGTCGATATGATTGTGGGGCCCGGAAACTCCTACGTGACAGCAGCCAAGGCGGTCGTTTCAGGGGATGTGAGAATAGATCTCCTAGCAGGACCGTCGGAGGTTCTTATTCTCTACGATGGTAGCTTTCCCATCGAATTCGTGGTCATGGATATGCTCGCTCAAGCGGAGCACGGACCTGATTCCATTTCCCTAGCCCTCGTCACATCCAAGGAGCTAGCGCTCAGGCTGAGGGAGGAACTTGATAGATATTCGGGGGACGAGAGGGTTTCCTCCCTCAAGGAGAGGGGCGGCATACTGTACGGAGACAGGATATCCTTGGAGAGTTTCAGTGATGCCTTCGCACCTGAACACCTGGAGATAATGGGGGAGTTCGATGCAAGGTTAGCCGGAGCCGTATTCGAGGGCGTGGGAGTGGTATACGGCGATTACGGCTACACGGGAGCGAATCACATCTTGCCTACTGGAGGTACCCTGATGGAGAGACCTGGCCTTAGTCCCTTCTCATTCTTCAAGGACTTCTCCGGAGTATACGTCTACAGGCAGAGTGGAACCCTAGAGGCCCAGGCCTCTATCTCCGAGAGGGCCGCCAAGTTCGCTAGGTTGGAGGGACTGGAGTACCACGCCAGGTCCGCCGAGGTTAGAGGAAAAATTTATAAGGGCCCTAGTACCGGCCCCAGCAACGGGGTGACATGATGGGGGATTTAGTTCACCTCTAGGAGAGATTTCCTCAAGTTGGCAGTCGTTGGGGCTGCCGGTCTAATCGTCGGTGGTTCTGCCGGCTACTTTTATGGATCTTCCGTCTCTCAGGCGAAGATTGAGCAGGAGGCGAGCGAGGCTAGGAGAGAACTCTCTGGAAAGGTCGCCATGTACGACTGGAGCAATAACAACAACCCCTTCGTCTTCGAGCTCTTCCAAGATAGGACAGGCGTTAAAGTAGTCTACGACGTGTTCGACAGCGATGATGAAGCATTCGCCAAGCTCGAGGCGGGTGGAAGCGGCTACGACGTCGTAGTGCTGACCGATAAGTACGTGAGAAATGCCATAGAAAGGGGATACGTCAGGAAGCTAGATAAGGAGCTGATTCCCAACCTGAAGTACTTGGATCCCAAGTTCAGGGAACTTGAATACGATCCCGGGAACAACTACTCGGTCCCGTACGGATTCGGCAGTACTGCCATAGGGCTTAACTCTGACGAGGTAAAGGATTTGAGGAGCTGGAAGCAGTTCTTCGATCCCAATTACTTGCAGAAGTATAGAAAGAAGTTCTCCATGCTGGAAGATCCGCCTGAGGTCGTGTTCGCTACCAAACTGTACTTAGGGAAAGAATTAGATGACTGGAGCGATTCCACGATGGAGGAGGTGAAGGAGGCCCTCATAAAGCAGAAACCGTATATAGCGGGTTACTTCAGCACGGACAAGTATCTCCCAGGCTTAGAGAACGGGTCTCTGCTGGCTGCCCACGCCTACAATGGGGATGTGCTCACGATGAAGTACGGCGATGGGTTCAAGAACATATCCTACCTGATTCCGGAGGAGGGAGCGATAGCTTGGATAGATAACCTGCTCGTCCCCAAGGATGCTCCTAATCCGGAGGCCGCCCAAGCTCTCATAAACTACCTCATAGATCCGTTGGTGGCGGCTTACAAGACGATCTCCGTCTACATAGCGATGCCCATACCGGCAACCAAGAAGCTCCTCCCCCCTGAGCTGGCTGAGGAGCCCGCTCTCATACCTCCACCTGACCTCATGAAGAGGTTGTACTTATCTCCAGTGATGACCGACGAGAAGAGGGCCAAGATCAACGATATATGGGAGCAGGTGCTCGCAGCCTAGGGTGGAAAATTTTGGTCTCGATACCGAGGGGGTTCAGGGACTTCCCCCCTCCATTTATGATCCTAAGGAAGCGGATCATGTCGAGGATAGAGGAGGTGTTCAAGCGCTACGGCTTCGACCCATTCGAGACTCCCGCACTGGAGTACTGGGAGACCGTCAAGGGCAAGTTGGGGGAGGAGGCGGAGAGCCGGCTCATGTTCATATTTCCGGACTTCCTCAGCAAGGAGTGGTACACCCTGAGGTACGAGCTCACCTTCCCCCTAGCTAGATACATGGCCATGCACCCGGAAACGCCACTGCCATTCAAGAGGTATCACATAGGGAGAGTATGGAGGCACGAGGAACCTCAGAGGGGTAGGTACAGGGAATTCTGGCAGTGCGATGCGGATGTGGTGGGCAGCCCCTATCCCGAGGCCGACGCCGAGGTGATAAGCCTGAACATCGAGGTCATGAGGGAATTCGGTTTCAGGGATTTCACGGTGAAATTGAACGACAGGCGGCTCCTAACGGGCATTTTCGAGGAGGAACTCGGTATTTCCAACCCGATCCCTGTCTACAGATCTATAGATAAGTTGGATAAGATCGGTGAGGAAGGAGTGAGGGCGGAGCTCCTATCTAAGGGGATGCACGAGGACCTGGTCGATAGAATAATGGGCCTCATTTCCAAGAAGGGAGGGTTCTCCGAAATAGCCGAGGACTTGAGCTCGATGAGAAATGAGACCGTATCTGAAGCGCTCAAACACTTGGAGGAGATCTTCTCGATAGTAGGAGATGAGAGACTGGTCTTCGACCTGTCGCTGGTCCGGGGTCTCGAGTACTACACCGGACCTGTGTTCGAGACGGTGGTCAGGGAGCCCAGAATAGGTTCATTGGCCGGGGGTGGAAGATACGACAGGCTAATCGGCATGTACTCCAATAGAGATGTGCCGGCCACCGGGGTGAGCGTGGGCGTTGAGCGGCTCATTGATGCGGGATTGGAACTTGGGATCTTCAATTTGGATGAGAGGAGTTACGTGCAGGTGTTCGTGGTCAGCGTCAGGAGGGATAGCTGGAAGTACGCTTGGAGGGTCGCCGAGATGCTGAGGAGAGGGGGATTCTACGTTTCCCTCGATCTGATGAGGAGGAGTCAATCAAGTCAGAGAGAATACGCTCGAAAAATAGGAGCTAAGATCATAGCATTCGTGGGTCCCAAGGAGGAGGAATCCGAAACCGTTACGCTCTACACGGAACAGGCCAGGATAACGGTGGGCCTCAGAGAGGTAACCGATGCTGTGAGGAAGCTTCTCTCCCAATCTTAACCCTGAACTCGGTCTCCAAGGCAGCTATCTCATCCAAGATGGATCTGATGTCGTTCACGAAGGAGGGGAACTTGGAAATCGGAACTATAGGGACGCCTGACTTAGATAGTTTAGCGCCGAAATCCAGCCAAGTGACGACACATGGTACCATGACGCCATGTCCGGGCTCCGGGCGAACATCCTCTAGTAAACGTCGTTCAATGGCTTGTTTCAGAGCTATTGCCCTGCTGTATTGGTGCTCAGCAGCCTCAAATATTTTGTAAACCTTGGGAGAGCTTCCCTTCGACCACATCTTGCAGTCGAGAACCAGTGTCACCTCATAATCGGAAGCCACCACATCTATCTCGTGTCTCTTTCCCTGTAATGTGAATCGAAGGCCTCTCTTCGTGGAAAATCCGGATATTTGAAGTCCTCTCTCGCATAGTCCCTCGAAGTCCCTCCAATTGAGGAGCGCTATCGCTTTCTCGGGACTCACTCCGAGTTTTATGAGGAGGAAGGCCACTCCAACTGGATCACCGCTCGGGTCTCCTCCTAACTCCTCCTCGAAGTATGAGAGGAGGTTGCTTGGAACCATGTCCCATCTACCGCTCACCATGAGATGTATGTTCCTCAGAGCCTCTTCCCTCAGTCCCACAGGCTGTGGAACCCCCATGAAGATTTACATTTTATCGCGTTTTGGGTGTGAGGTGGGTCCTTGAGGGTATTCACATCTACCTTCTCCTTCAAGACGAGGGGAGAGGTTGATTTCATCGATATAACCGATGATGTTCAAGAGATAGTTAAGGAGAGCGGTATTAGAGATGGAATAGTTGTGGTCTTCGCGCCTCATGCTACCGGGGCCATTATAATCAACGAGAACGATCCATCCCTGCTGGAGGACTTGAGAAATACCCTTGAGAGGATTATTCCCCGTCGCGCTGGGTATAGACACCCAGTGAACGCTCACTCTCATCTCAGATCCATCCTAATGGAGCCTAGCAAGGTGCTCCCCGTAATCGGGGGATCTCTAGCGTTGGGGACTTGGCAGAGCATTATATGGGTGGAAGTGGATACGCATCCACGCACTAGAAAGGTGATAGTCACTGTCCTTGGGGATTAGTGGGTTCTTCCACGAATAAGGCGAAGAGTAGCAGGCTGAAGAGCCCGATGGAAGCGCTGGCTACGAAGGATAGCGCTGCACCCGGTAGAGCGATGCCTCCCACCTGTATGGTCCGAGGTGCGAAGTCCTTGTAGAGTTGGCCTCCCACTATCGGACCCAAAACCGCTCCAACATTGAACATAGCCTGTACGGTTCCGAACACTTTACCCCTTATGTTCCTTGGGGCTATATCGGCCTGGAGCGCTCTGAATGAGGGGATGTACATGTTGAAGGCGATGGATCTGATGGTTGATATGATCGTGAGCCCCTCGACATCCCTAGCGAGAGGTATCAGCAGGGTCATGAGGCGCGAGAAGACTCCAGCTATCAGGATCAGTGGTTTCCGCCCAAATCTGTCGCTCAATCTTCCTCCAGGGTAAGCAGCTGCCAATCCGAAGAGCCCGGAGATCGTGGTGACCACTGCTATTGCGGTCGGATCCGATGAGATGAACTGTATTATGTAGAGGCTCATTATCGGGGCTATGAAGCCCATTGCAAATCCGTTGGCCAAGGCCATCACGTAAATCGTGTTTATGCTCCTTCTGATGGATTTGGGGAGCCTGATATCTGCCTTGAGCGATTCAATCGCCTTTTTAGCGAGATCCACTCTGTCCTCCTTGAGGAGTAGGGAGAAGAGAATGGAGAATGCTGATATAACCGCTAACCCGATGAAGGGGAATTTAAGCGCCTGTTCAACTTCCCTGATTCCCAGAACGTGTATCCCAAATTTGTAGATGCCCACACCTAGGGCTGGACCTCCTATCATTGCCAGATTCGTCAGGGTCATGTATATCGCCATGGATCTCCCCCTCATCTCGCTTGGAACGCTGTCCATCAGGAGGGCCTCCGCGACAGGCCAAACCATGGCTGATGCGATCCCCTGAAGTCCTCTAATTGCATAAAGGTCGTAAACATTCGAGGACAGGATGTACGCATAGGCCAGAACTGAGTATATGATCGAGCCCGCCGTTATCAGTTTCTTTCTTCCAATCCTATCGCTGAGGGACCCGAAATACCTAGCAAAGAGGGCTCTAGTGAGCATGAATGCGGACATCATCAGGCCATACTCCACGGCGTACTGGGAGGCATGCTCGATGACACCCAGTTCCTCAGGAAGTTCGTTTATCCCCCCTTCCAAGTAGACCACGTAATAGGGGAGGATAGGTGATATAGCACCGAATCCCAAGGATATGACGAATCCCACCAGTGAGAGTATGATGATGTTCCGCTTCTCCATCTCGAATGCCTCCGAGATTGGGGCCCAGCAGCCCTGTGCGGAGTCCCCTGTACAGCAATGCTTTTAACTGTTGAAGGTCCCCCGACCCAACCCGTTCTAGGGGGTGCAAGTATGGGGGATCTAGTTTGGCCTTAAGAGATCTCTCCTGAAGAGATCTACTATCTCCTTGTCTAGGACGACGTTTAGGGCGACTGTCAGCATACCCTCATTCCATGCCGCACTTGGGGCATCCAGTGACCTGTCCAGCTTCTTAGAGGGAGGTGTCCTGAGATGATAAGGGTGGACCTCAGCCAAGAGGAGATACCGACCTATTGGTACAACATAGTCTCGGACCTGCCCGATTTACCGCCACCCATCCATCCAGCGACGAAGGAGCCACTGGGACCTGAGGATTTCTATCCTCTGTTCCCGAAGGAGTGCGTGGATCAGGAGTTCTCCAAGGAGAAGTACATCAAGATACCCGAGGAGCTCAGGGAGTTTTACGTGAGGATTGGGAGGCCCACGCCCCTGTACAGGGCCAAGAGATTGGAGGAGTACCTAGGGACACCAGCCAAAATATACTATAAGAGGGAAGATGTGACCCCAACGGGAAGCCACAAGCTGAACACCGCGCTAGTGCAGGCCTTCTGCGCCGCTAGGGAAGGACTCGAATACCTGACGACTGAGACGGGTGCGGGCCAGTGGGGAAGTGCGCTGTCTTACGCGACTTCGATGATGGGGTTGAGGGCCCTAGTTTTCATGGTCAGGATCTCCTATCAACAGAAGCCCTACAGGAAGTTAGTGATGAAGCTCTACGGGGCGGACATCGTTCCATCGCCTAGCGACAGGACTGAGATCGGCAGGAAGTACCTTGAACAGGATCCGAATCACCCGGGCTCCCTGGGCATAGCCATAAGCGAGGCCATAGAGACGGCGATGAAGGATGAAAGAGCGAAGTACTCGCTGGGCAGCGTGCTAAATCACGTATTACTGCATCAGACGGTAATAGGATTGGAAGCCAAGAAGCAGATGGAGATCGTAGGCGAGAAGCCGGACGTGCTCATAGGATGCGTTGGGGGCGGGAGCAACTTCGCTGGGCTCACCTTCCCCTTCATAGAGGAGATATTGAGGGGAAAAGAGGAGTACAAGGTCATAGCCGTGGAGCCGAGGGCGTCTCCCTCACTCACTGAGGGGGAGTACAGGTACGACTTCGGAGACAGCGCCGGAGTGACTCCCCTCATCAAGATGTTCACACTTGGGCACGATTTCGTGCCGCCACCGATACACGCTGGTGGCCTAAGGTATCACGGGGCCGCTCCGACAGTGAGCCTTCTGAAGTCCAAGGGAGTGATCAAGTCCGTCGCTTACCCACAAGAGGAAGTATTCGAGGCCGGAAGGATATTCGCCATGACGGAAGGCCTGATCCCAGCTCCAGAAACCACTCACGCCGTGAAAGCGGCAATAGATGAAGCGTTGAAGGCTAAAGAGGAGGGTAAGGAGAAGGTGATACTCTTCAACTTCTCCGGACATGGGTTGTTGGACCTGAAGGGATACGAGGATGTCTTGGGGCTTTAAGCCCCCAATTTATTTTGGGATTATTCTGGTACCCGTCTTGCCCTCCAGCGCCTCAATGACCTTGTCCAAGCTCGTTATTATGGCTTCCCTGCCTGTCCTCTCCACGAACCTCATGGCAGCTTTGACCTTGGGACCCATGTTCCCAGGTGGGAAGTGCCCCTCGTCGTAGTACCTCCTAGCCTCCTCCAGTGTAATGACATCCAAGAACCTCTGATTAGGCTTCTTGAAGTTTATCGCGACCTTCTCTACGTCGGTGAGTATCATATAGAGGTCAGCGTCCAGCGATGTGGCCAGTCTCTCGCCAGCTAGGTCCTTATCTATTACAGCGTCCACTCCCTCGTATTCCCCATCGTCAACGACGGGGATCCCTCCCCCTCCAGACGCTATCACCACTATTCCCGCTTCCACCATCCTCCTGATCGCTTCTATCTCCACCTGCCCTATAGGATCTGGAGATGGCACCACTCTCCGCCAACCCTTGCCCACATCGTATTTCATAACCCACCCCTGCTCCTCCTTGCGCTTCGCCTCCTCTTCGGGATACCACGGTCCGATGAACTTGGTTGGGTTATGGAACGCCGGATCTTCCCTATCCACGAGTACCTGGGTAACCACCGTGGCCACGGGTACGTCCATCCCCGCTCTCTTGAGCTCGTTGATCATAGACTGCTGGATCATGTATCCTATGAGCCCCTGGCTCATGGCTCCGCAGGCGTGGAGGGGCATGGGAGGGACTTGGTCGGTGGCCGCTTCCTGCTGGAGGAGTATGGCACCTACTTGGGGCCCGTTACCGTGGGTGATGACCAGCCTGTACCCCCTCCTGAGGAGCTCCACCAGCTGCCTACTCGTCCTTCTAGCATTAGCCAGCTGCTCCTCGAAGGTCCCCTTCTGCCCGTATTGGAGGAGAGCGTTGCCTCCAAGGGCTATCGTGATCAGCCTGTCCATAGGCATCACTCTCGAAAAATTGGGAGTGGGGGTATTTACCTTATGATGGCCGCGAGTATCGCGGCCTCGGTCCAAAGCCTGTTCTCGGCCTGATCGAATACCACGGACCACTTGCCCTCTATCACTTCGTCGGTCATCTCGTTGCCCCTGTACGCAGGCAGGCAGTGCATGAATATCGCATGCTCTTTCGCCAAGCTCATAACCTCAGGCGTGACTGTGAAGGGAGCGAAGTCCTTCTTCCTCTTCTCCTTGGTCTCCTCCGGCTTACCCATGCTCCACCAAGTATTGGCGTAGACCACATCCGCGCCTTTAACGGCCT
>JAMOVA010000051.1 GCA_027061785.1 Thermoproteota archaeon | reverse complement strand
CATGGATAAGATAAGGTCCAAGCTGAAAGGATCGGTTAGCTGCGTTGCGGAGAAGTCCTTGTCGAGGCTCACGGATGTCCTCGTTAGAGAGCTCTCGGATCGCTCTGAGAGGGCCAGGAAGGTGGTTATTGGGATCATGGGGGTCAGGGACGTCTCCTACATCTACGTGCACTTCGGCTGGGACGACAGGCTCAGCTCCCTGTATAAGAGCTCCAAGGAGGGTTTAGGGTGCCCTACTCAGACTCAATCTGGTTCTACTTCCCCTTCCTCTTCTACCCCTGCTCCTACTTCCGGTCAGCTTGAGTAGTTAGGGAGGTGGTTGAATGAAGTTCGAGTGGGAGGTTGTGAGTGATCCCGGCGAGTTGCCGGACATCCTCTCGAAGGTACCCTCCGGCGTCGGGAGGGAGATAGGTCTGCTTCCCTCCATACCGGCCGTGAGGGTATGGGGATGCATACAGTTCGATAGGGCCTTCTCAGGTAACGAGAGGCTGGAGATAAATGAGGCGGTGACTGATCTGGAGCCCTTCCTCTACGAGAAGGACGGCAAGTACGAGTTCGATTCCAGGGCGAGGATAAGGGCCACCAAGTTCAATTACGTCAGGGAGAGCTTCTTCAGGGGCACGCTTCGGAGGGTCATGCTTCCGTTCCTGGACGCCATTGCCAACGATAAGGATGGAGAAGAGGCTAAGAGGTACTTGAGCATAGTAGAGGAGGTCGCCAATAGAGTACTGAAGGACGACGCAGCTAAGAGGGCCCTTTGGAACGTGGTGGTGAAGATGGCCTCCTGCACACCTCTGGATCCCTGTGGCGTGTGTCCGGCGTGTATAGCCGAGGGGGCTGCCGCTTCAACTGCCACTCAGGGGGCCGTCCCGGTCAACTGGGAGAAGAAATACAAGGAGACCGACTTCAAGACGTACTTCACGGTGAAGTCTGCTGCGAAGGAGCTGGGTCTGCCTGCCGGCAGCCAGATACTAGAGCCATCGCTGCTGGAGAAGGTCGTGAGGAACAGAGTTCCCAGGGCTGGCACGACTCAGGAGGGTGGCACGAGTGAGGAGATGATGTTCTTCGTCGAGTACATGTTCAAGGGACCGGGGTACTTCAAGACGACGCTCTTCAATCCAACGAGGCTGGAACTGGCCATGCTCGCCTACGAGCACCTCGTGAAGGACGTCAGGAAGGGGGCTAAGACCTCATCAGGTGCCGGCGTCTGGGACCACTGCGTGAAGGAGGACATGCCCCTCATAGTCGTGGACGAGATCCTCTCGGTCGAGGGTTACCTTGCCAACCCACCGCCTCCGTCGATGCCCATAGATGTCAGGGACCCTGAGACTGGGTATAAGGCCACCTTCTTCGACGTTGTGGGTGATTGCAGGGGAATATGCGTAGCCAAGCTGGGGGACAAGGTGGTGCTCGTGAGATACGTGGGCGAGCAGGCGATAAAGAGGCTCGAGGAGTACATGAGTGAGGGGTTGTCCCTCTTGGAGGGGGATGATGCCTTCAGGCTGCTCGTGGAACACGCGGCATCCGTGATCGACTTCCTCGGGAAGCCAAAGAGGGCCCAGAATAATTACAGTGAGGCAATAAAGGATCTGGCTCCCCAGCAGCAGAAGAAGAGGGGAAGGGGCAGGAGATCCAAGCAGGAGGGAGAGGGGAGAGAGGAGGGAAGCAGTTGACCTCCCAGCCCTATCTCTATCTCATCAGGGCCGTCAACGTTGAGCCCGTGTGCTCCACGCAGACCACCATGAAGGTGAACGTCTTCAGGCCCGAGAGGTTCGTTTACAGGACGGCAGTGGCCGGGGCCATGCTGAGGGTCGTAATGAGTGCCGAGGGGGAGAACTTCTACTCGTATTACAACAGGTGGGTGGAGTCCAAGAGTGAGATAGGTAGGGAGTATAGCGATCTCCTGGCGCGCAAGCTGCCTGAGGTGGGCGTGGCCGACGGGGTCATGCTGAGACCCAGCAAGGTAATCAGGGAGAACTTCAACGTCATCTTGGATGGAACCGCGACTGCGCTGGGCACGATAAAGAGAGCTGAGATGGGCCCCCTGAAGGTTTACGGGTACCAGCTATTCGGGCTCGACTCCGACCTCACCAGGAGAGTCATCAACTACACTGTCCACTACTTCTGGGCGCCTGGAGCCCTCTGGAGGTTCTCTTTGCTATCGCATGATAGGAATGAGCTGGAGAGAGCCCTCATTATACTGGAGAGCGCCATGAGGGAATTCGGGTTCGGTGCCAAGCACTCCTTCAGGGGTAAGATGGATCCCATCGAGGTGAAGATGGTCGAGCTGGCGAGCGTTGATGGCGGGATCAGGGGTAGACTCCTACAACCCCTCCTGTGTGAGGAGGGTGTGAGCGAGTGCCTCAAGGAGAACGGTCTCAGGCCTGTCGGGACGATGAAGATCTTCCAGAGGATGAAGGGGTATCAGCCCAAGGCCAAGGTGGTTCCCGCCATCTGGGGAGAGTTCGAAGCCTCCACCGGTTACTACGCCGTGGTGGACGGTGAAACTTACCTAGTGACCGAGGGAGATCTCTCTTGGCCTATGAGGAGCTAGGAGCCTACCGGGAGCCACCCTTAAGGAGAGAGTTTCTAGAGAGAGATTACGGCGGATTGACCCTCTCCCTGACCAAGTCACAGCACGAGGTGCTCTCGGAAATCTTGAGACTGTCCGAGGAGGCCAGGGACAGCAACTCCGTGATCCCACTCTACGTGTCGGCAGACACGGGGGCTGGGAAGAGCCACCTCTCCCTGGTCGCGGCGGCAGCCGTGGCCAGGCAGCTCTCACTGGGGTTGAGCAAGCTCCACTCAGTCTACGTAGCGCCTACCAAGTTCCTAGCCTCCCAGATGGGGGAGAGATCGTCAGACCTCTACCGGGGGATGAGAGATGCCTTGGGCGACGTAGAGGTCATCGAGATAAGGGGGGACATGGATCGGGAGGACAAGGCTAGGAGCGTGGAGAGAGCTTTTTCCAAGTTAGAGGAGGGGATGAGGCTTGTTCTCACCAATCCGCAGATGTTGGCGTCCTTATCTGTCAGGAGGTCTACAAGCTTCGGAATAGGGGATAGGATAACCCCGTTCAACTTAATCTCGGGGCTCGCGGAGGTGGACCTCTACATAATCGATGAGCCTCACTTCTACACGGGCAAGAGCTTCGTGAGGCTCCTGACCCTGTTGCTGGAGATAGGCAGGTGGAAGATATCGGCACCCCTTAGTGGACCAACCTTTCTCCTCTTCATAAGCGCCACAATGGATCCTCTCTCCATAGAAGGGGCCCTGCACTCGCTCGAGGACCTGTTTGGGATCGGAGTGCTTGACAGATCCGTGCCACTCTGGAGGAGAAATCTGGAGCTAGTGGATAGGGAGGCCGGAGAGAAGCTCATCTCGCTCGGTCGCTCCGACTTCGACGGCCTCGTTGAACTGGTGAATGAGATAGAGGTCCCTCGAGTCATCTACGCCGACAGCGTGAACATGCTCGTCTCCCTCCAAGAGAGGGTGAAGGGTGAGTCCGTGATCCTCCACTCCCAGATGCCCAAGAAGATGTGGGACAGGTACCTGGAGCGGGTAGATGAGGCTGACACTATACTGATGACCAGCGTGGGTGAGGTGGGTATAGAACTAGAGAGTCTGGATGTGCATCCCGCCTCCATGGTCTCTGTGAACTCCCTGAGCGTCATGAAAGTGGTCCAGAGGCTGGGCAGGCTGGCTAGGAGGTACGGTTCCCATGGCACCTTCTTCAATGTGGACCTGCCCTGGGCGAGGAGGGAGATCTCGAGCGCCTTCTCAAACGGCTTGACGCTCGAGGATGGAAGGGAGAACCTGCCCTCTTTTCTCGAGGTGGCTAAAAACAACAGGGCTGACTTCTTCTCCTCTTATATCTCCCCCTGCGCGGACAAGGAGTTCCACGAGAAGCTGATGGCCATAGGGAGGGGTGAGAAGCGGTTCGAGGTTCCCAAGATCTACCTGTCCTCCACGATAAGGGTCCGGTCGGCATCGGACGACGGTGAGGAGCTATCGCTTCCCCTCATGAAGGTGGCATCCACTGTAGTGGCGATATCGACGCAGCACGAGCTCAAGGTGTGGTACTCGGATCTTCTGGAGTCCCTAGTTTACGAGGTGAGGGGAAGATCCGGATCGAGACCCAACCCTGTAGTGCGGGTCAGGACCGGAAATGGGAGATATGATGTGGCGTGGGGTTCAGCTAGGCTACCTCAATGGTTGCTATCGATTGGAGTGGTGAGGGTTTACGCCAGATGGAGGGAGAAGTTCGAGATCCAGCTTCCCTTGCTGGACAATTACAGGAGAGAATTCATCAGCCCAGCGATATACTTCGTATTCGCTGACAGGAGGTTCGGGAGGGGATTCAGGTGGAGCGACGAGTTCTCATCCCTTGAGATGAACCTGCAGCCCGCATCTCAGGATCTGGACTTCATCGTCCCAGAGGGAGAGTCGGATAGGGTAGTGGCCTACGAGAGGGCTCCCGACGGGAAATACGGGATGGGAGCCGTAGAGAGGGCGCTGGAGATAATAAGTGGGAAAGAGTTAAATCGTCCATGCGGCTGATGGATCGGCCTGGACGGGGGCGCGTTGGTCAGGTCACCCGGGCCCTGTCAAGGGCCGTCCAGGCCTCCGACCTCGCACAGATCCCCCAGTTCGAATCGAACGGTGGAGGTTCTCATGTAATCCGAACTAATCTGCCCGTAAGGCCGAGGATCCACAGACCAGAGTCACAACGTGGTGAATTCCCTGAAGAGGGTCTTGCAGACGTTGCACTTCTCCGGATCTATTCTTGGATCTATCTTCTCGTGGAATTCGCAGACATATCCCTTAGCAAGAGAGTAGAGGGCTATCTTAGTGAGCTCTAGCTGTATGGTGAATGGATCCAGCCCCTCCTCGACTATCCTGTCCGCGAGAGACCGTATCTTCTCCATTACATCCTTCCTATCGGAGAGATCGACGACGCTGCCCCTCTTCATGTTGGCATAACGGGATACAGCTGACTGCGTCATTACCAGTATCGATGCTATTTTAACCTCGTTCAGCCCTCTCTCGGCCAACATTCTGACTAGGGTGGCCCTGAGGAAGGGCATCAGGTACCGGTAACCGATCTCGAACACGTCCTTCACTATTATCCGTGTCATAGAACTATGGAAGATATTAATCTTCACTCGCTCCCGCGCCACCTTGGCCCGATTCCGTGCTCCCATCCTGCCTCCTCAAGAGACGGGAGATGACTAGGAAGGATATTACGGTGACCAGGGATCCTAGGAGGAAGGCAAGTGCTGGATAGGGAAGTGTGGATTTCTCGATTCGTTCCGGAGTCACTGTTATCACCCTCGTGATGGTGGAGGGGGTTGGAGAACGGCTGGTAGTTGAAGGCCCAATTTGAGATTCCTTCTTCACCTCCGATGTGGTCTCAGGTTGGCTGACCTGCACTGTGTAGGTGAAGTTGGATGAGAGACCGTCGCTCTGCTCTGCTACTATGGTTATCGTGTACCTGCCTCCCCTGTTGTACGTGTGAGACTTGGGAAATCCTCCCTCTTCCTCGGTTCCGTCCCCCCACATCCACCTGAGGTTGACGGTCGTGTTTGGAGTTCCCGGCTCGACCTTCCCGTTAACGGTCACTGTGAGCCCGGAAACAGTTACCCCATCCACTTCCAGCAGAGGGGGATTCTGTTCGGTCGGCAGGGTGATGAGGAGACGGCAGGTGTCGAGCACCTTTCCATCGTGCAGCAGTTCCAGCGTGATCACGCCCTCCTGAAGGGCTTCCAGGTAGACGTACCTCACCTTATTGGCCTCCAGCTGCCCCTTGAAGATGATCTGCTCTCCCTTGGAGGTGATGGCCCTTAGCTCGACTTCGGCGGTGGAGTTGACTCTAATCGCTACCCTGATGGGTTTAAGCGGGGGGAAGGTCCCTCCAGGAGTTCCCCGCCCCTTCCCACCCTCGTCGGTCCACACATCGCCGCCCACCACCTCCTTCGTCACGTAAAACTTGCAGGAGTCGAGGATCTGGTGGCTCCTGGCGCCTATGAGCTGGACGACTCTGGGACCCTCATCCATCAGGAGTATGGGTGGCGTCTTGTACACGACTCCGGGGCCGGCCATGGAGACGTTCATGAGCCTTATCCTGCTCCCATCTGGTCTTATGATGTAGAGCTCTATGTACATCACGTTGGAGACCTTGAAGTAGAGCGTCACCTCCTCCCCCACCCTGTAGTGCCCGCAGCTGACGTTGGGTCCCTCCCCTCCCCGGTCCGACCAGACATCAGCGAGCTGGCTTTGAGGGCTCGTCTCGGGAGTGGTGGTCTCCGGATCAGCCTGAACTGAGCCCACCACAATTAGGAGTGTTAGGAGTAGCGCGGGGAGGAGGTACCTCATCACCACTTCCCACTCATCCGAGGAGAAAAAGATGATACGACTATCGGTTTACGACTTTACACCTCAAGTAGATCTCGAGGCTCGACACCAAGGAGGTTGGTATCCCGTCTCCCTCTCGACCACGCGGCAGTAGGCCTCCAAGAAGGATTGGGCGAATCTGTCAGCGTGCTTCTCCGTACCCCTGTGCCTCCCGGCGAACATCCTGATGTGATGGTATGTCTCATGCAGGATTACGAAGGGATTCCTGAGCAGATCCCCTCTGGAAACGAAGATCGTTTCCCTCTTGGCATCGTACACAGCGAGGGCCTTGTCGTGTCCCTTCACCCTGCCGACCTTCACCTTGGGAGGCACCTTCCCGTAGGCGGAGCACACCAGCTCCAAAGCTTCCTCCACCCTTCCCTGAAGTATCAGGGACACGACAGCAGCCTTCTCCCTGTCAGTCAAGCTCATTCCACTTCCTCACCATCTCGTCTACCGGCGGTTCCCTCCTCCTCCAGCTCCTCCTGATCGGGTAGCCGCCCACCACTTCCATCGCAACTTTGGAGGCCTCGTCCGCCTCCCCGACCTCGTGATCCTCCCAAGAGGGATCGTGCCTGAACTCGTTTGGGGAGGTCCAAGAGGGATCGAAGTCGTCCAGGCTTTCAGGCTTGAAGCAGACCGCGACCCTATCTATCCTGCGGTGCAGACTCAGCGGAACAGTGAAGAGGGATCTGGGCTTGAGCTGATTCTCGACCTTCATCTTTAGGGCCTCGTGCCTCGCCCTTATCTCGGCAACCTTCACCTCGACCCTGATCCTGAGGTACTCAGCGAGAGCCCAAGCGTGATCCAGATCCCTGAACTCCTTGGAGAGGGCATGCTCGTGCACCCTGACGTGTGCCCCGTTCCCGGACCACAGGACGTAGACCGATTTGACCACGCCGAGTCTCTCCAGCTCGTCCGTTATCGCCCTCGCCGCCTCTATCGTGGCCCTCCAGGCCTCCAGCTCGTTGTCGATATCGAGGTAGGGGGTCACTGCCACCACGTTCGAGTCGTCGTAAGGATCCTCGCGAGATTTGAGTCTCCTGTACACGGATGTGGTTGCGTAGATGGACCTGGTTCCGGTGGCCAGCAGGGTGCCCGGCAGCTTCAGGGAGTTTATGGTGAGGGGCGCCCTTCCGAAGTGCCTTATCCATCTCTCACCGGCCAGGGCCAACCAGCGACCTCTGGAGAACCTCACGACCTCGCTCTTGACGTCAGGTCTGGAGTAGTGGTCTCTGACGAGCTGCGCCTCGTGGTCGTCTTCCAAGTACTTGGAGAGGTCGGGCACCTGAAGCACCTCTTACACGGGAGAGTGATGCGATAAAACGGTCACTCCCTCGGATTCACGAGACCTCCTCCTCGGACCTCTTCTTAGCTTCGAGTATCCTCTTGGTGACGCTCTGGGGTAGTGCGAAATCTTCAGCCCTCAGGCCCACAGGCCCCACTAGCCTCATCCCCCTGCCCGGCTCTATCACCACCTCGTACATCCTCAGGTCGTGGGGGGTCTGCCTCATCTTCTCCACTAGGAGGAACCTCCTCAGCCTCCCTCCCCTGACCACCCTCCTGAACCTGATGATCCCATCGGCTATGTGCTCCAAACCGAAGCCGAACGCCTCCGAGTTGTGGCAGAGGATCCATCCCAAGCCAGCGAAGAAGTTCTGTTCCCCTTCCACGGCCACATCGTAGACCGGCTGGTGCCCCTCCACCACCTCAATCTCCTTGACCCTCAGGAGCATGATATCAGAATGTATGAGGGATCTAGCGAGCTCTATCTTCTCCAAGAGCTTGAGACCCTTCTCAGTCAGCCCTCCGTTCCCGTCGATCAGTCCTCTTTCGTGGAGTTCCTTCGAGATTTCGGAGTTCCCGTTACCATCCACGAGCTCCAAGAATTTCTTCACGGGACCGGATTTCAGCGACCTCTCGGCCCTCCAATAGGAGGTCCTGACCTTGTTCAGGTTGGTGTAGGTCCCGCTTCTGGGAGTGCCCACCGATGAAAGGATTTCGACGAGCAGCTCCCTAGGTATGCCCTCCAGAGCCGAGTTGGTCAGGCCGCTTCCCGCCCTGAATCCAAGACGAATGGCCTCAACGACCTCTTTCAGCCTCTCCAAGCCGCCAGCGTAGGATACAACCAGGTTGTACGCGTTCCCCCTTCTAGATATGTGGGGGACGACGCCCAGCTCAAGCAGAAGCAAAATGACCCCGTTTAAGAGCCTCTCGCTGGCTGTCGTCAGGGTCAAGTCCCGCCCGCTCCTCCTCAGGTGACCGTCTCCCCTGTACAGTCCTATCAGGAAGTTAATCTTCACGTCGCGAGGGGCCAAGAATATCAGGGGAGGAACCTCCTTAGCGTGAGCACCCGTCTTTACGCCTAAGATCTCCTCGAAGATCCTCCTCACCACCGCGCTGTCGACCTCCACCATCAGCTTGGATCCGACGCTCCTCACCTTGGCATCGACCCCGAAGATCTCCCTGAATAGGTCAGCGGCATCCCTTGCGTAGCTCATCTCGTGACTTCCGAAGGTCAGTATGGTCTTGTTATCCTTCAGGTGGCCCTCAGCGACGTAGTATCCCAAGAGCCTTCCCAGCCTTCCATCCACAGGTATGTCGGTCTTCACCCCCTTCTTCATGGTGATCACCCTTCCCCTCCTGCTTCTGAACGCGATCGTCACCTTGCTCGCGCTGAACCCGGTGACCCCGGCGGAGAGGAGCACCTCCAGTGGTAGGACCTTCTGCCTGCGCCAGTAGTGTCTCAGGGTATCGTGGCCGATCCTCCTAGCCCTGATCTCTTCCAGCACTTTAGGATCGCTCAGAGATTCGTCGTCAACTCCCCTGAGGTAGATGAGGGAGGGATCCATGCCCGAACCCATCAGTGAGGAGACAACATCTATGTCCCTGCTGCCAGTCCAGGGGATGGTGAGCCTCCTTAGAGATATCAGAAAATCGCCCACCCTGACCTCTCTGGCGGGTATAACCTCAATTCCATCGCGCCAGACGTATATGCTGTGATCTCCCGTCACCTCGATCGATCTGCCGCCCTCGAGCCTGATCCTGTAGATGGGCTCCCTAGGTTCGTGCTCGCTGACGGCGAGCACCTTGGACCACCTGGCTTTCAGGCCGCCTCCCAAGGAGAGGCATGCCAGGTCGGAGGGAGAGTCCCTGAACCTCTCGCTGAGCTCCCTGATGGGCAGCACCTCAACGCCCCTCTCCCCCTTCACGGCGACTAGCTGATCTCCAGTAATTGAGGTGGTTATAGCGTATTGCGTAGTGGCCAGAATGGTGAAATCCCACTTGTGGAGCACCTTCTTTAGGTAGTAGGAGTACTTGCGGGCCATCGCCGGCTTATCGAGCCAGAAGGCGCTCATGCTGTCTATGACCAGTCGGGCCCTCCCGTAACCGAGCTCCCTCTTCGCCTCCACGACCTTCTCCACCATGTCCTCGGGGTTCAGGGATCTGAGACTCCACCTGTCGCTCCCCAAGAGCGCATCTATGATTATCGCCTTTCCCCTAGCTACGGCGTCTCCCAACCTCATACCTAAGGTCTCGGCCTGCCTTATCACCGATTCCCTAGACTCCTCGGTGGTTACGTAGATCACCTTGTCCCCGTCCAGGACGCCCTGCCATGAGAAGTGGAGGCATAGGACCGTCTTCCCGGTCCCGGGTTCCCCCGCAACAGCTACGAGGAAGCCCCTTGGTATCCCTCCTCCCAGTATCCTGTCCAGCTCCTTGACTCCCGTGGACAGCCTCTCTATGTCCATCTCAATGATACCTACCGCCAGCTCCTTTTTTCCCTTTCCGGTTCAGTTCGATTCAGTTCAGTTAGGTCTAGCCTCCTTACCGCCTTCGCTCGTGGCGCCTACTGCCGCTCCCTCGACCCGATCAGCCGTACCCTAGGAGGACCCCCTCGGCTCCACCGGAGACCCATTTCACCAGAAGGCCCTGCTTCGACACCCAAGACTTGACCCCACGGCCCTCGAAGACCATGCAGTCGAAGGTCCCGGCCGGCACGGTTATGGTCTCCTCCCCGACGTACTTCAATCCCTCTCCCTTCACCGGCACACTGGAGCCCGTGTCAGCGCTGCTACCAGATTCGCTCCCCGAACTTCCCTGGGTGGAGCAGGGGATCTCCCTCTTACCCACACCCGGGATCGATACCAGTGCCTTCACGCACTCACCGGTCGCCTTGTCGTACCATACCTCCATCTCGCTCTTCTGGGGGCCCTCGATCGTTACCCTCTGGTGGTAGCACGCCTTTCCATCCACCACTTCCTCTCCCAAGTTCTCGTAAGTGTATATCACCTCGGTCCCCCCAGCCCTCACCCTGTACTTCAGCCACCTGTACTCGAAGAACCCCGTTTCGTAAGTAGGTGACTCCTTCGCTGCCTCCGTGCGCGTCAGCTGGCTTGAACTCGTGGTCGACTTCCCCTGAGTGCTCTGAGTGGTGGTCTTGGGACTCTCCTTGAGTCCAGTCTCCGGTCGAGGTTTCTGCTCGAAGGTCGAGGTCTTAGTGGCTGTGGATGTTCCACTAGGAGTGGTTGGGATTGGAGTCGAGGTTGGGGTTGTAGCTGAGATCGAGCCTGTGAGGAGGGAGTACCCGATGTAGACGTATATCATTACGCCCAAGGTCAACAGGACTATCGCGACGATCTTGGTACCTCTCATACCTATTCACTTAACTGCTGAAAAAATCTTACATTAAAAAGCGTGATGGTGTATCTTTAGTCATC
>JAMOVA010000050.1 GCA_027061785.1 Thermoproteota archaeon | reverse complement strand
TCGAGATTCGACCTAGAGTCGAAGAATTCATGGCTCAGATACCTCACGGGAACCTTCATCAGCAGATCCGAAAGCTTGGGAGACAGTTTCCCGCATATGTGTGTTCCCCTCTCGGCCCTCACGTTCGAGAAGACCTGCTCATACGATTCTACTATGTCCTCCTCCCTGTAATCGAAGAGAATCCTCCTCCCCACTAGGAGGCCTATGACCGGCTCGTCGACGAAGATGTACCCGAACCCAATGGAATCCATTTTCTCGGCGATCTTCGACACGTAGGGAACGAAGAATTCGAATAGGGCTCTCTTGTCAGCTAAGAGTGAGTTAAAGATCCCGCCCTCCCCCACTTCAACCCTGCTCGCTAGTGTGAAGGGACCCGTGAGGGGGAGCCTGACCGCGGACAGATCGAAGTTCATCTCGTTGGCCAGCTCGAGGAACCATTCCACTTCATCCAGCTTGGGTAGTTCAGGCTCGCCGTGAAGGTCGACGGGCCTGTACTTGCCGCCCCCTATGGGCTCAAGGTGACCCATCTCCACCAAGGGTTCCAAGTACATGTCCGTGAAGGGTCTGAGCTGTGGAACTGGTGGGACGGTAATTCCCGCATCTATGGTGTCGAGGAACGCCCTCCTCAGATTATCTGGGGAGTGGTCCAAGGGATAGCTGCCCACGTGGGAGGTCTTCATAGGCACCCAGCCAGTGAGTGAGTTGAGGAATTAAGTCTTCTTATCTGCTGGCGGCGACGCACTCATCCCTTAAAAGGAGGGACGGATTCAATGGTGGGATGAGGATAGACTCGAGTACGAGGCTCACATGCCTTCTCGGGCATCCGGTGCACCACTCGATCTCACCGGCCATTCACAACGCCTCCTATGAGAGGATGGGGATAAATGCCATCTACTTGGCTTTCGACGTGCTCGATTTCCCCAAGGCCTTGGATGGATTGAAGGCTCTGGGGGCCGCTGGCTGCAATGTGACGATCCCGTATAAGGAGGTGGCTCACGACTCCGTTGATTGGTTGAGCGATGAGGCCAAGCTTGTAGGTGCTGTGAACACGATAAGGTTCGAGGAAAAGGCCTTGGGTTACAACACGGACGTCAGCGGCGTCCTCCATAGCCTAGAAATTCTGGGACTCCGCAGTGTTGAAAACGCGCTGCTCCTAGGTGCCGGTGGTGCCGCCCGTTCCGTACTCGTGGGGCTTTCTGGGAGGGTTGACAGGGTCTACATAACCTCCAGGAGGATTGAGCGGGTGGAGGGGATCCTCCCTCTATGCAACAAGCTTGGACTCGACGCGGTGGCTGTGGAATGGGAGGAGAGGTCTCGAATCGCTGAAAAAGCTGATCTCCTGATCAACGCCACCCCCCTCGGCACGCTGGGTGAAGGAGTTCCGCTGGATCCCGGCTCCTTGAAGCCAAGTTGCTATGTGTTCGATCTCGTGTACAACCCTCCTGAGACGGTACTTGTGAGGGAGGCCAAGAGGAGGGGTTGTAAGGCTGTCGGTGGCCTCCCCATGTTAGTGAGGCAGGCGGCTGAGGCTGAGAGGGTATGGTTCGGCGTCGATCCGGATGAGGATCTGATGATGGAGGTCGCTGAGTCCCTTCTAGGTGGTGGAAATGGTTGAGGTCCAGGTGAACGGAGCTATCACCGTCGTTAATGCGATAGCCAGCTGGAAGGGAGCTGCCATCTCGATAGATTTCGAGGTGAGGGCTGAAGCCGAACCTTCCAGCGAATTGGAGGTGGAACCAGAGGACCCTCTCGTCAGGGAGGCGGCCCTCCGAGCCCTGAAAGAGGTGGGTGGCGATGGGGTAAGGGTTCGGGTGGACTCGGAGATCCCAGCGGGCTGGGGTTTGAAGAGCAGCAGTGCCGTGGCCAACGCTGTTGCACTTTCTGTCATGGCCCTTCACGGCAGGAAGGACCTCTTTGAGGCCTTGAAAATTTCAGTTAAAGCTGCTAGGTCGGCGGGAGTTACAATCACCGGTGCTCTAGATGACGCAGCTGCTTCCATGCTGGGGGGCTTCGTCATGACCGATAACTCGAGGGATGAGCTGCTCATGAGGGCTCCCCTGAGGGAGATGGAGGTGCTAGTGCTCCTGCCCGAGAGTCACGCTCCGAAGTCCACTATCGAGGTCGACGCTAACCTCCTGAGGTCCTACGCTGGAACCGTTGACTCCATATTCTCCCTTCTCCCGGGAAGGATATGGGATGCCATGACGCTGAACGGCCTCCTCTACTCGCTACTGTTAGGTTACGACCCTTCCCCAGCTCTGGAGGCGGTGAGACTCGGGGCATTGGGAGCGGGCCTGTCCGGCACAGGTCCGGCCGTGGCGGCCGTATGTGAGAGATGCGAGGAGATAGAGGAGGCATGGTCCACCGTGGGGAGGGTCATTAAGAGGAGGATCACGAATAAGAGGGCGAGAATTAGGGAGTAGGGATGGGAAGGCCGGACCAGAGGATGGAGATCAGCGGAGCCATCAGAAGACTGGGGAGCATGTTCCCCACCTTTATCCTCCTGATCTTGAGGAGGTTGAGGGCCAATCCCAGAAGTATCACCCCACCAGCTCCGGTGAGATCACCTATGGCCGCTTCAGGGAGGGAAGCGCCGATTAGGGAGCCCACGATGGACAGCGACCCTTGGAACAGGAAGAGCGGGATGGAGGAGAACACGACGCCGGGGCCGAGGGCTGCCGCGTAGGCCATGGAGGCGAAGCCGTCCATCACGGATTTGGCCATTATTATGGATGGATCGCCCATTCCATCCCTGATGGAGCCTATAATGGTCATGGGACCGACGCAAAACGTGAGAAAAGCTGTCATGAGTCCCTCCACGAAGTTTGAGTCCCCTCCTACCCTAGATCTGAGGAGCTCAGCAGCCTTTTCCAAGCTTTCCTCTAGCCCGATCCTCTCCCCGAGTAGGGTGCCCGTGAGCAGGCCCAATATCAATCCTATGGGGTTTCTGGTTTCCAAGGCCATGCTCACCGCCAAGTAGAAGGTGAAAAGGCCGACAACTTGGAATACTGTCTCCTTTCCCGATTCTCCCAGTCTCTTACCGAAGAGGAGACCGGCTGATGATCCGACGAGTACCGTTATTGTATTGACCACGGTTCCGAGCATCCTAGCCTTCGGTTACTAGCTATAATAATTGTTGCAGTTCGGTTCCCACCGTACAGTGCCTCATCCAGATCAATCCTTAAGTTCCCTCAATCACGCTCACTAACACTCGCTTTAGAGCATGGATCTACTGGATAGACTATGAACGCATCCACTCCATTGTTCTTGCTTCCTTGAGATTACGCTCTAAGTCTCTGTAGGGAAGGAGTTATGGGAGGATCTCCAAGAGGCGCGACCCTCTTGCCATTCATCCCATACTTTTCCTCTAGCCTCCCCCCGGTTCGGAGATGGCACTCCCTTCTCGAGACAAACTTCTCCGGGTATTCCACACTCATGGCCATGCCAATCGAGGACGGCATCGCTCCCAAGTTATCAGTACCATCCAGTACATGGGAGCTTTCATCGTGGATCAGCACTCTTCGCCCTCCTCTAAGTCCGCACACGTGTCAAGTATATCCTTACCGCCCAGAGCCCGATGAGAAGTAATATCACAGGGATCAGAAATGTAGGAAGCGTTGGTGATCTTTTACTTGATCTACCGAGATTTGAGGGGCTTCCAGGCCTTAAGTGGACTTTAAAAGGAATTCTCTTTATCTCCCTCCCACCAGCGAGTATCTTAGCTTCATAACCTCCAGGATGTAGATCCAAGCTTATGATCCCACTCGTTCGATTACTTCGGAAGATCACATTTCCGGATTCCCCCACTACCTCTAGAGATACGGGGATGTCTCTCAGGGGACTCGTCTCCAAAGCCCATTTAATTGTGATAGCGTGATCTGTGTCAACCTCCAAGAACGCCTCTATACCATCCAGAACCGTCAATTTCGAGTCTTTAAGGGCCAAAATCTCGATGTATCCGTCACCATCCACATCAGCTGTTAGAGGGGGATATCTGATGAAGTCGTGGGATGGAAGTTCTATGTACGATGCTCCATCCCCATTCTCTCCTACTTCGACCACATTCAGGTAGTTTCCCCTGTCTTCGTTAGTTAGGACAAGGGCCTCGGGATTTTCATCCTTATCCAAGTCCGTCAGAATATGATAACGTCCATACGGAAGTCCTTTCAGCTTCAGCGACATAATAACTCCCTCTTTATGGTCAATGACCTGGAGGAGATCTCCGCACGCCAATATCACCTCGCGATACCCATCGCCATCTAGATCATGGGAGCAAATGCAGGGGATGTAGCAGCCTCTCCTTATGGTGGAGGTCCAGACAATTCCTTTTCTGTATTTTGCGACATGTAATTTGCCATCCGAGGCTATTATTATTTCAAGAGGTCCCCTCCCATCTAAATTCTCCGTGGATACATAGACTATCTCCTTGCCCACGTCTAAATGCCATTCCAAATCACCGTTCTCGCCCAACACATACACATTTGAGTAGTAGGTAAGGATCGTCTCCAGCTTACCATCTCCATCTAAGTCGGCGGTGATCTGGGGTCCTCCCTCCGGAGCACCCTCGGAAGATTTGTAATAGGGCATTTTTCCGGTTCTCACACTCCTGTGCGGGTAGAAAAACCATCTCAACTTACCAGATGGATCTAAGCAGACAACACTCGACGATAAGTGGTCGTATATCAGGAGTTCCCTCCTACCGTCCCCATCTAGATCCTCAGCGGAAACTGAATATACAGCGTATGTGGGGCTCGACGAGCAGGTGTCCCAATATAATCCGCTGTCATTGATCAGGCTGAATTTCCAGATCAACTTCCCATCCAGCCTAACAGCGTAGATCATCCCGCAGTAGGGCGAGATCAGAAGGATGTCTTTCACGCCGTCCATATCGAGATCGTCAATCACTAGAAAGGAGATTATCTCCCTCCCGATGCTTCCGAGATCCAATCTCCACTTTAGCTTACCGTTCCTGCCATCCGTTACGAGGAGGTTCTGATGGGATAGAAGGAGCACCTCAAGCGATCCGTCGCCATCGAGGTCGTCCACATCGAACCTCGAGACTGGAACGTCGCTCTCCCATCTCACACTCAGGCTCCAGTTGGCTATCTTACCCACACCCACTTGCTCGCTTTCGAGTCCATTCGAGAGGACTTCAAGATTGATTGAGTTGAAAAGGGAGACATTCAGTACTCCCGATCTTCCTGCATGTGGGGCCAGCAGGCCGATGAGGACTGCTAGGAAAAGGATCCTACTTAAAGCCATCGATAATCCCTTTCTCTGAAAGGTGTTGTATGATGCTCTATCATTATCATTGTACTGATTATGCTATAATATTACCAATTTTTAAAGTTTCACGGATTAATGCTAAACTGTAACGGATGAATGAATCAGTAATACCTTAGCTCGTCCCACCTAGCCAAGCTTACATTTTGTTTGACGAAATCCGGAAGTAGTTTGAAGTAAGTGCGTCTCATATATCTTTCATCCGCCAGAACGAAGATACCTTCATCCTCTTCCGATCTGATGACCCTTCCCAACGCCTGAGAGGCCCTCCTGAGGGCCGGAACCACGTATGAAAGGTATCTCCCCCTCTTCCTCCCGTAGATCCTCTGATTGTACTCGATGAAGAGTCTGGTCTTGGTGGTGAGGCGATCGAATGGTATTCCCAAGAGCATCACCCCCTCCAGCTCCTCTCCGGGGAAATCAGCTCCTTCCGCGAATCTACCCCCAGCAGGCGCCACCAGCAGGCCCTCCTCCCCTCGTTTAGGCAGGGACTTGAACTCCCTGAGTATCCAGCTCGCCTCATCACCGGGCATGTCCCTCCTCTCCACGAACAGGCGCCTCCCGTGGTCCTCTGCGAGCTCCTTTATTCCGGGGAGTACCTCCTCTTGAATCCTGTAGCTGGCCGTGAATATCGCTAAGTTTCCTGGGAGCGATAGAAACGCGTCCACGACTCTCAGGTACCTCCTGACCATCTCAGCCGAGAGTTCCTCTCCCTTGGTGCTCACTCCGCTCACTATAAGGCTCCTCACTCTTTCGGGATCGGCCATCGAGGGTATGCTCATCCTGGCGCAATCCTCGACACCCGCAGTTTCGGCGAACGCGTCTATGGGCTCCAGCGTACCCGACATGAAGACGACGCTGTAGAAGTCATCCCACACCGGGGCCAAGGACTCCTTGGTCCTCATGTCCCACACCTCCAACTTGATGCTCGACCTCTCCTTGGAGTAGAGGTAGGCCACTCCCTCCTGCCCGCTCTTCTCTAAGGCCACGATGAGGAACTCCGCTAGGGAGTTGAGGTAGGAGCGTGGCTCCTTACCCCTCCTCATCTGATCCCGGTACACCTCCTCCGCTATCGCATACATGGCCTTTATGTCGTCCGGACCTAGGCCCGTCTCCCCTAGGAAGGAGTCTAGGTCGAACACTCCGTCCTCCGAAACTGCAACCTGGGACATGAAGGTGAGGGTTGAGGAGAGCTTCTCCCTCAATCCGGTCTCGTCCTCCGGATCATACCTCTCGACCTCCTTCAGGGCCCTCTCCACCGTTGTCGAGGTCACGCTCTTGCTATTCAACTCCATCGCAGCCCTCTCTATGTTATGGGCCTCATCTACAACGAGTATGGACTCCCTGAACGGGACCTTGTGCCTGATGACCCATCCCAATGGAGAGAGGACGTAGTTGTAGCTGAGGGAGATTACATGGGAGTACTCCAAGAAGGCTATCTGGAGGAAGTAGGGACATACCCTCATCTCCTTCGCGAGCTCGAAGGTCTCCGAGAACGTGAGGGGCCTGGGAGGAGGGACTATTTCCTCTCCCTTCAACCTCTTCAGATTCCTGTGGTAGGGGCACTTGTCCCTCCTCATCCTGCAGAGGGTCCCGACTCCCTCGTAGCTGGTGACCCCCAGATCCCTAGCTAGTGGGCACATGTCCCTCTTACCCCTGAAGGAGAGGCCGAAAACTGGTTTCCTCTTGCTAATTAGTTTCAGCTCCTCTATCGGCCTGTCTGTCTCGTTTCCAGTTCTGACAGCCCATATAATAGCCCCATCCATCTCCTCTATTATCGGAAGCAGAGCTGCGAGTATCACTGGCGTCTTCCCGAACCCGGTCGGGGCGTGGAGGCAGAACCTCCTGCCTTCCTCCACGGCCGATCTTATGGAGGCTATCGCCTCTCTCTGAAATCTACGCGGCTTGTAGGGGAAGTACTCCAAGTCATCCCAAGACATCGGCCATACCTCCATCATTGGTGAGGAGGGACCATTCTACTCCGATCCGACTGGTGCAGCGCTCTAAGGGTCAGTAGCAGCATTCACGAGGTCTCTCGCCATTTCCCTGAGATCTTCCGTCCCCTTCATCCAGAACTCAAAGACACTATCCCGATCTACTGAAACATATGCGTGGACTAAGACGTTTCTGAACCTAGCAATCCTCATGTAAACGTCCGCCTTCTCGGGAGGTATGAGTCTATCCTCAAGCACTGTAATTGTGTCGGCATAGCTTTCAGGGGGTCTATGTCCCTTAGCCGCAGCTACATGCTGCGCTATGTCTAGAAGGCATTCAAAGGACAGCTGCAAAAGCTTCTCCACCGCCATTCGGTAGACCAAGGATTTGTAGAATCCCTCTTTCCTTGACTTCAGCTCCTCCAAAGAGGATAGGTATCTCCCCAGTAGCTCTACTCTGGACTTGACCGCTTCCATGTCAACCTCCAACGGTCAGCCACCTCTCCGCGTAGTTCCAGACCACCCTCCTGAGGTCTTTCTGAAGCTCCAGATACACCCACTCTGTATCACGTTTCGATGGTTCGTCTTTGAAGAAGACGGCTATGTCCACATCGCTGAAAGGGTGAGTCTTCCCCTTCAGCGAAGAACCAAAGAGTATAACCGCTATTATACCTCTCTCCTTCAATTCATGCTCTACTAACTTGAGTTTTCTTCTGAGACTGAATACGGTTTCCCTTTTCATTCTCCTAGGATCTGATGAGGGGGTCAGATACAAATGTATCTGACCATAACACCTTCTTGTTGCCTCTGATTTCAAGTGGTCTCGTGCGCTATGCTAGGTAGGAATGAACCCTTTCCATCTTGCCGAGTGCGAGGAGGAAAACAGTTTCTTGACCAGTAAAGGCGAAAAGAAACTCTGCGTTTACTCCCACGGGGATTAGGTTAATTGCGATCTTACGAGAAGGATAATATAGTTACGCGCGATTAGTGACAGTTCGGTTTCATAGTACTCAGGGTACGAAGGGAGATCTTCATTTGTTAGTTCACATTCAGATGAAGGGTTCGAACCGAGTCCATGACCTGCTAGCTAGGGTCTCTGCTGAACGCAGTCGCACCTCTCCAAAATTTATTAGTGGAGAGGGGGAAACATGAAGGGTGATTTTGACGGAGTCCTTCATCGTGAAATACGATAGAGCCGCGGACTCACTCTACATCAAGCTGAAGGAAGGGAAAGTCGTGGAGTCCGACGAAGTAGCTCCGGGAGTGATCTTAGACTTCGATGAGAAAGGGGAGGTAATAGGGGTGGAAATAGTAGAATTCTCCAAGAGGAGGATAGATCTATCAGAGATCGTACTTAAGGGGCCTGAAGCCTTGGTGATAGGAGTTTGAGAGATCTGAGAATACGCTACACGATACACGCACTCGAGCGCCTCGCTCAGAGAAGGATAGATAGAAAATTAATTGCGGATTGCTTAGAAGCTCCGGATAGGGTAATCCCTGAGAATGGTAAGCTCAGATGCATAAAAAGGATTAACAACAAAGTGCTCGTAGCCATATACAAAGTAGAGGGAGCCAGCGGAACAAGAGTTATCATAACAGCCTTTATTTCGTCAAAAATTTACAAGTATTTACCCTGAATGTCGAAGTTTCACTAGAATTTGATGCTCTCCCGATGGTTTCCCTTAGGTTTGAGATTTTGGTTAAAGTGGTTCACGATTCTTGAACTCCATTGTAACCGCTTCCTTTGAATCCTTCGTCTGTGCCTATATTCACCTTCCTTCTGAGATCATCTCCTTTGTGTGAGTTCGCGCGCCATACGGTGCTGAAGTAAACGGTACGCTGGTAGTAGCAGACCTGCACTTGGGCTACGAGGATGCATTGAGGGAGAGGGGAGTGGAACTCCCGCGCGATTTTTCTGAGGATGAATATATACTACTTTTTATCCATTTTCCTAGTACCTGAACTGGCACCAAATATACAAAATGTATCTAATCTAATGTATTTAAAGAGACCCTAACTTCACCTTATCTCCTTTTATAATTGACTCTATCTTTCGCGGTTGACTGTCCTTGTTTGATTTAAAGTTCTTGTCCGTGTCCATACCAGAAGAGAGGAATTTGTTAATTATTAGATGAGATTAGATAAGGGAAGAATTAATTCGAAAAGGATGGGAAGCGCAGTATCACATTTAGTTGGCGAGCCTGGATGGCTAAACCTCTCTTAAGTGGAGAAAACCACCTAATTAAAAATTGTAAAAAATATAACTAATTTCCATAAATTCTGAAGATCTATGGTATTCTTACCACGTTTATGATAAACATCTGAGGATAATTACACGAACCCATGCAGCCGCAATATGAATAATATGGGCACCCGTATGTGCTGTGATAGGTCAGTGTGTAATCAGCTATCATATAGTAAGAGTAAAACCTTATGTAGGGACTCATTTTCGCGTACGTAACGGCGCAAAAACCATGAAATTTAGTATTAGCTGATCCGCAGGTTCCTCCACAGTTACTTGCGTATTCGCACCCCGGAAAGTCTATAAGGCCGAAGGTATAAGCTCCTTCCACATGAAAACGCATTCCGCGAATGTAATGGATGTCACATCCCTCGCTCTCCTCAGGTGCGTACATCTTACAGCGTGATTCACCCCAACCTCCGCAGAAATGCCAGAACCACCACTTCCAGTGAAAATTCGTGTTATAGACCGTTACAGGTCCCTGATATCGATGTCTACATTCCCAAGCTGACTTGTAGTTGGGAAGCTTAGGTTTCTCGCCCTTAACCGCTTCCTCGGTCGCATCCAATGCCTTTTCCAGATATTGTGGTGTGAGCTTGTCCAGATCTGCTGGTGTGATTTCTACGCTTCCCATTCCGTATGGCTCAATGGTCTTCACTCTGATACTGAGATTCCTCTGGAGGAATGCTTTGATGATGCTCAGGTACAGATCCATAGATCCTTCCTTGTACTTCACCTTGTACCTGTCTATGCTATAGATGATCTGTACCTTGACCGCCTTAAAGTTCGGGGTATATTTGGAGATAAGATCCGCCATCATATTAGCATATGACAGGTTAGTATCTGGAGGCAGGTTAAAGGCCACGATGAGGGTGGCGTTCACCTGTTTGAGCCAGTCGGCAGCTTCCTCGTCTAATTGCTTGGCCTTCTCCATTATCTTGGCAAGCTCCTCTTTAGTCCAGAAAAGTTCATCGTAAGCGAGGCCGTATGTTTCGCCTGACCATCCTGTGAAATTTAGATACTTTAAGTCATATTCCCTGTCTTCCTTTAACTTCTCTAAAGTGACATTCATGAAGCTGTCCAATAGATCCTTCTTGACCTTTGAAATAGGAGGGGAGTAGACGGGTCCCATCGGAAGGCTCATAGATTCCGGAGGGTTGAGCGCGGACGATAGAATAACTAACAAAAGAATTAACAAAGAAGCGGATATTACCAAGACAGTTATTCTACTTTTCGAGATCATGGATATTTACCAGAGTATACTTGAATTATTGTGTATTTAAATGTTTTTGAATTTTTGACGAAAAATGGAATCGATATATCTGGATGTACCCTATTGTTGGACATAGAAAGGGGGCACTTCCATATAATTCGCCATGTTTCGTTTGTTAAGATTTCATTACAATCTCACTTTCGCCCTATCTACTATTATTACAATTATTACCAGTCTGTTCTGTGAAGTCCCTAGCTATCCACGCTATTCAAGGAAGCATTTGCCTTTGTTTTATCAACCAATAAGACAAGAAGGGGGTTCAGCCTCAATCCATTCTCAGTTAGAGAGCTTATTAATGGTCCTTGGGATTGTCCGTGATGAGGAAGCACTTAATCCTCAACGGTATTGAAGTGTTTCCATACGGTGCTGAAGTAAACGGTACGCTGGTAGTAGCAGACCTGCACTTGGGCTACGAGGATGC
>JAMOVA010000049.1 GCA_027061785.1 Thermoproteota archaeon | reverse complement strand
GGATTGCTTAGAAGCTCCGGATAGGGTAATCCCTGAGAATGGTAAGCTCAGATGCATAAAAAGGATTAACAACAAAGTGCTCGTAGTCATATACAAAGTAGAGGGAGCCAGCGGAACAAGAGTTATCATAACAGCCTTTATTTCGTCAAAAATTTACAAATATTTACCCTGAATGTCGAAGTTTCAGCAGAATTTGATGCTCTCCCGATGGTTTCCCTCAGGTTTGAGATTTTAGTTAAAGTGGCTCACGATTCTTGAATTCCATCGTAACCGCTTCTTTTGAATCCTTCGGCTATGCGTATATTCACCTTCCTTCCGAGATCATCTCCTTTGTGTGAGCTCCACGCCCTAAGTCTGAATGGTGCGATTGTCCTCACCTAGATACCGAGCCCCAGAAAAGTGTCTCGATACTCCCATTAGTGCGAGTTGGGGAATCACCGAACTTGCCGCGATGCGGCATGGGAAGACTTAGTCTCGCATCCTCCTTAGCTGTAGAAAAAGAGGGTGTCCTAGCTCCACCCAGTTAGAGAGCTTATTAACGGTCCTTGGGATTGTCCGTGATGAGGAAACACCTACTCCTCAACGGTATTGAAGTGTTTCCATACGGTGCTGAAGTAAACGGTACGCTGGTAGTAGCAGACCTGCACTTGGGCTACGAGGATGCATTGAGGGAGAGAGGAGTGGAACTCCCTTACGAGCAGTACCCGTGGATAAAGAGAGAGATTCTGAGATACGTCAGGGAGAGAGATCCGGAAACGGTGGTCCTCAACGGTGACATAAAGCACGAGTTCGGAGGGGCCCTCAGTCAGGAGTGGAGGGAGGTCCTGGACCTGATAAGGACTCTGAGGGAGGAGGGTGTGAGGATCGAGGTCGTCAGGGGGAACCACGATAACTACCTGATCCCCATCCTTCTCAGAGAGGGGATCGAGATAAGGGATCCTTACCTCATTCTGGGCAACGTGATGTATTTTCACGGTCATAAGGAGCTGCTGGCGATTCCAGAAGGGGTGGATCTCATAGTGATGGGGCATGAGCATCCAGCGATATCGCTCAGGGACGATCTAGGTGGAGGACACAAGTTCAAGGTGTTCCTCAAGGGGAACTACGTGGGGGTCGAGGTCCTAGTCCTGCCTGCTCTTTCCCCCTTGGCTCCCGGAACGGATATGCTCAAGGTGGGGAGCAGCGGTCTGCTCTCACCCCTGTTGAGGCAGGTGGATCTAGACGATTTCATCGTTTATATTGTGGACGAGGAAGTGGGTGTGGAGGAGCTGGGTCCCCTCGGTGTAGTGAAGAGGGCTGCTAGGGTGCTCTAATGAGGTGCGCGGTGTTTGATATAGATAACACGCTATTCGATGCCAGGAATAGGTTTGAGGTAGCTATAAGCCGGTTCGGAGTGAGGTCTCCGAGAGAGCTGCCGTTCGAACTTCAGAAGGAGTTTTGGAGAGATTTCATGGATCCTAACCTCCTGAAACTGGATAGGCCACTATACAGGGCCATAGAGATGGTCCACGATGCCAAGAAGAGGGGATTGAGAGTTGTTTTGATTACAGGGAGATACGAGTGGCTCAGGAGGGATACGGTCCTCCAGCTCATGGCCGCTGGCATCCCCTTCGACGAGCTGGTCATGAGGCCCAACGACAACTACCAGGTAGATAGGGAACTGAAACCCTCCTTAGTTAGGAAGCTGGGCTGCGAGGTGGTCGAGTATCACGATGACGATTTGGAGACGCTGTTGGAGGTTAGAAAGATCTTTCCCGAAGCTCTTCTCTTCCTGCACAGGCCGGATGGAACCTTCGAAATACTGGTTGGGAGAGAGTAGATCCTATCGAGCTTGCAGCGCTAAGTGGTCATTTGCGGAGGGACCTTCATCCTTCCTCACCGATCCCATCTGGCGGTCTGCCTTCTCGGAACAATGTTGCCAGTTTAGGTGGTCGTGTGATGTTAGTATGCTGTATAAGACAGCTAAAATGATATCATTAACTTATTTACCATCCAAGGTTTTACATATTCGTTTAAAATCGGAAGCGGTGCCCACCAAGGTTATCAAACCCTCCGTGTATGAAGCGCGGTATCCATGATAGCCAGGGCCCTCAGGGAGTACACTAAGGCGGAAGTGCTGGAGGTGCTCCACCCGGCCGTAGCCCTCTGGTTCGACTCCAAGTTCGTTGATCTAAGTCCTCCTCAGAGATACGCTGTGGTTCCGATCCATGAGGGCAGGAATGTCTTGGTCACCAGCCCCACGGGCACGGGCAAGACCCTGACGGCCTTCCTGTCCATAATAAGTGAGCTCTTGGAGATGGGTGAGAGGGGAGAGCTCCAAGATTCGGTGTATGCTGTATACGTCTCCCCCCTCAGGGCACTGAACAACGACATATACAGGAACTTGGAGGTTCCCCTCAGAGAGATAAGGGAACTCTCCCCCAACTTGCCGGAGATAAGGCATGCAGTGAGAACTGGCGACACTCCGTCCAGTGAAAAGGCCAAGCAGCTGAGAAAACCTCCTCACATCCTCATAACGACCCCCGAGACGTTGGGAATCATCCTCACTGCCCCCAAGTTCAGGGAGAAGCTGAGGACCGTAAAGTGGGTCATAGTAGATGAGATCCACAGCCTAGTGGAGAACAAAAGGGGTACCCATCTCTCCCTGTCCTTGGAGAGGTTGAGGTGGCTCGTCGGCAGGGACTTCATCAGGATAGGTCTGTCGGCCACGATAAATCCCCTCGATGAGGTCGCCAAGTTCCTGGTGGGCTACGAGAATGGCAGGGCTAGAGATTGCCTGATAGTCGAGACTAACTGGGCGAAGGCCTTAGATCTCGCCCTGCTATCTCCGGTGAGCGATCTGGTGAACACGCCCACGGAGGTCGTATCGGCCAAGATGTACAAGCTCATCTCCAAGCTCATAAGGGAGCATACCACCACTCTCATATTCACCAACACGAGGAGCGGGACTGAGAGGGTCGTCTTCCACCTGAAAAAGGTCCTGAAGGATAGCGTTGAGGACATAGATGAGAGGATAGCTGCGCACCACAGCTCCCTCTCCAGGGACGTCAGGGGGGAGGTGGAGGAGAGGCTGAAGAAGGGGGAACTGAAGGCGATAGTGAGCTCCACAAGCCTAGAGCTGGGCATCGACATAGGCTACATAGATCTGGTGGTGCAGATAGGCAGCCCCAAGTCAGTGACTAGGGCATTGCAGAGGATCGGTAGGGCCGGTCACAGGCTCCATGAGGTCTCTAAGGGCAGGTTCATTGTCGTGGACAGAGATGACGCCGTTGAGGTGGCGGTCATGCTCCGTGAAGCGCTAGCAGGCAGACTGGACAGGGTGCACATACCCAAGGGGCCTTTAGATGTGCTGGCGCAGCACATAGTGGGAATGGCCGTCGAGAGCAAGTGGAGGGTCGAGGACGCCTACAACCTCGTGAGGTCGGCCTATCCCTACGTAGAGCTGAGCTGGGAGGATTTCGAAGCGGTCCTCAGGTACCTAGCTGGGGAGTACACCCAGCTGGAGAGCAGAAAGGTGTACGGGAAGATATGGTACGATCCGGAGGAGGGGGTATTCGGGAGGAGGGGGAAGTACGCCAGGGTGATCTACGCCACCAACATCGGCACGATACCGGACGAGGTCGCCGCTAAAGTATATACTACGGACGGCAGGTACGTGGGGAACTTGGAGGAGGGCTTCCTGGAGAGGCTCATGCCTGGGGACAGGTTCGTGCTGGGCGGAAAGGTCTACGAGTTCGTGTCAGCGAGGGGGTTGAGGGTCAAGGTCAAGCCAGCCTTCGATCAGAAGCCAACGGTACCTGCGTGGTTCTCGGAGATGCTCCCCCTCAGCTACGAGTTGGCGCTGGAGATCGGGAGGTTCAGGGGCGAGTTCTTCAGGATGCTCGAGGAGGGCGCTACAAAGAGGGAGCTAGTGAGCATGATAATGAGGATGAGTAACGCGAACAGGATGGCTGCTTTAGCTATATACAGCTACCTGAGGCAGCAGTACCTCTACCTGAAGTCCCTCGGCGTGAGCGTGGAGGACATGCCGTCCCACGAGGTCATCTTGGTGGAGAGCTACGTGGATGAGGAGGGCAGGATACATCAGGTGACCCACTCCCTCTACGGCAGGAGGACAAACGACGCCCTCTCGAGGGCCTTGGCCTATATAGCTGGCAGGAAGGTGAGGAGGAACCTAGGGATAGCGGTGAAGGACACTGGATTCGCGATAATATATCCGAGAGGGGTTAAGCCTGTCGCGACGATAGGGGATTTGGTGGGGTGGGACCTCAGGGATGTGCTGGAGAAGGCCTTGGCGAAGACCGAGCTCCTCAGAAGGAGGTTCAGGCACGTGGCTGCCAGGGGATTGATGATCCTCAGGAACTACAAGGGATATGAGATCAGCGTTAACAAACAGCAGATCAGCGCTCAGAGCCTCCTTAGGATAGTTGAGAAGATTGAAGGATTTCCCCTGCTTAAGGAGGCGTACAGGGAGATCTTGGAGGATTACATGGATGTTGAGAGGGCTGAGGAGGTGGTGAGGGGCATAGAGAGCGGCAGGATAAGGGTCGTTGACATCGGGATGGTGGAGGTGCCCACGCCTTTCGCCCACAACATAGTGCTGGAGGGTCTGAGCGATCTGATATTCATGGAGGATAAGATGGCAGCTTTGAGGAGATTCCAGAGCGAGATAGAGAAAATTATCAGGGGTGAGGCCGGCTGACCATCTTCATTTTTAACTTCCCCAGAGAGGGGGTCTAGGGTTCGTATGATCTCAATGACTGGTATCTTCGGCTCGCTCGCGAGGTTCCTCGTGACCCTGGTTGTGAGTGCCGTCGTCCTCTGGTTAGCTCAGAAGATAGTGCTTCCTGAGAAGAAGGAGCAGCCCTTCCTATCGGCTCTGGCCCTCGCCTTCGTTTGGTCGGTGATAGACTTCGTGCTTGGGATCATCTTCGCTTTGCTTCCCTTGTGGATCTTAGAGAAGATCATAGTCATAGTGATCTGGATATGGGTGCTGAAGGCGTGGTTCAAGGTCGGATGGCTGACCGCCGCGGCCATCTCAATAGTCGCCTGGATCATCTCCGCTGTGATAGGTTTCTTCCTGATGATCCTCCACCTGCTTTGATCCCCAGCACCATCTCCAATTTTTCGAAGGCCTTTCCTATCTCTTTAGGCTCAAGCACGAGGCCCTCGAACACCAGCCTGTGGAGGGAATTCAGGGGCGTCTCGTCGAAGTAGATGTTCACCACTTCCACCCCCTCCAGCACAGCCACCTCCCTCGGATCCCTCCTCTCTATGGTGTACTCACCCCTGTGAAGCTTCAGGAGTCCGGGAACTGCTATCGTCCTGATCAAGGTTGCGAGCGGCAGGGTGCCCGCCTTGTTTATCAGGTGGGAGGGGGTGACCCTGTCCGCGCCCACCAGACCCACTGCCCCTCTCCTCTTGGAGTACCACGGAAGGAGGGCATCCACCACTAGAGTGACCTTGAACCCCGCGTCTCTGAGGATTTCAGCAGTCTTCAGCCCCTCCCTTCCTGGTCTGGATTCCCCGACTATCACCTCGCTCGCCGGGGACCTCATTAGGCAGTTTATGACGGCGGAGCTCCTGCTCAAGGTCGCTATGACTTCGATCCCCAGCTCAGATAGGAGTTTAGAGCATGTATAAGCCAGCTCCTCCTTGGATCTACCGTAGAACTCCCTTAACTTGTGCAGGGAGCCAGAGCACGCTGCCATCTCCAAGTATTCTAGGGCCGTCATCTCTGGATGGGCTTCTCTGAGGACTCTAGCATCCCTGCAAGGATCCTCCGACCTACCGAGTAGGATCAGGGCCTCCTCGAATATCTCCAGCGAGCCCCTCGTCCTGTCCTCTACCAGACGGCGCAGGTCAGTGTTCGTAGGCCGGGCCCTCCTCGAACGCATATTTCACGGTCTTGAACCCTTTCCTCAGTTCTGAAACCTCCTTAGCGACCTCTTTTGGATCCTTCCCGTCTATCAGGACCTCTCTGTAGAACTTCGCTACCTCCCTCATCTCATCCGATCCCATGCCGAGCCTTGTCAGCTCGGAGACCCCCAGCCTAAGGCCGCCTGGATCCTTGAAGCTCCTTCCCCTCTTTATGTCCCACGGGAGGAGGTTCCTGTTCACTATTATGTTGGCCCCCTCGAGCAGCTTCTCGCACTTATATCCCCCACCCAGATCGTCCACGTCGAGGAGGACCTGGTGGCTCTCGGTGAACCCCAAGTGCTCCGCGACCACCTTGAATCCCTCGTCGTGCAATGCCTGGGCCAAGGCCTTCGCGTTCTTAACAACGGCTTCAGCGTACTCCTTACCGAATGCTAGCATCTCCGCGGCTGCTATTGCCAACGCAGCCACCGCATGCAGGTGATGATTGCTCAGAAGACCCGGGAAGTTGGCCAGCTTGATCAGCTCGAATTTTTCCTCATCGTTGGTCACCACCGCACCGTGCTGGGGGCCGAAGAAGGTCTTGTGGGTACTGAAGGTCATCACATCGGCTCCCTCCTCTAAGGGACGCTGGAACTTTCCTCCAGCAATTAACCCGGCGACGTGAGCGGCGTCGTAGTTAACTGCGGCTCCCATGGACTTAGCCGCCTCCACTAGCTCCCTCACCGGTTGCGGGAAGAGGATCACGCTGCCTCCCATCATTACCAGCTTGGGTTTGTACTTCTCCATCCTGCTGATGGTCTTATCGACATCTATGTTCATGTTCTCGTCATCGAAGGCTATGTACTTCACATCCAAGCCCCTAACTGCTCCGGCCGTTCCCCCTATGAACTGCCCCTTGGAGCCCCTCAGGGGTCCCATGCTGATGTGCCCTCCTTTGGTTATGGGCAGCGCCATCACCACATCTCCCGGCTGTGTGAGGGCCGTATATACGGACAGGTTGGCAACTACTCCGCTTATTGGACGCACATCTGCGAACTTCACCCCGTACAGCTTCTTTATGAGTTCCATCGCCAACGATTCGACATCGTCGATGTACTTGGTGCCAGCGTAGACCCTCTCCCCCACCCATCCCTCGGCGTACCGGTGACCGAAATCGCTGGTCATCGCCCTCCTCACCGCTGGACTGGTGACATTCTCGCTGGCTATCATGGGTAGAGATGAGTCAAACCACCTATGATGCTCCTCAATCGAGGAGAGGACTCTCCTGTAAGCATCTTCCGGATCCAAACACCCACCCAGTTTCCACCGAGGGGAGAAGTTATAACTGTGTGTCGAAGGGAGCCGAGATGCTCGGGGAATACGAGCTTCGATGCGTCAAATGCGGCAGGACCTATAGAGCTGATCCCTGGACGATAGTGTGCCCTCACTGCGGAGGTCTGCTGGAGCCCGTCTTCAGGAGGAAGCCCCTCGGCATATCTTGGGCTCTTTTCAGGACGAGGAAGTTCGGGGTGTGGAGGTATAAGGAGCTCCTACCCAGAGTGAGGCCCATCTCAATGGGCGAGGGAGGTACCCCCCTCATAAAGATAGGTGAGGAGCTCTGGGTGAAGTTCGAGGGGAGTAACCCGACTGGATCCTTTAAGGACAGGGGAATGACCGTGGCAGTATCCTTGGCTAAGGAGGCTGGCGTGAAGAGCGTCATATGCGCCTCCACCGGGAACACCTCCGCCTCCGTCGCTGCCTACGCCTCCAGAGCGGGCATGAGGAGCTTCGTCGTGCTGCCAAAAGGGAAGGTAGCTAGGGGGAAGCTGGCTCAGGCGGTGCTCCACGGTGCTACCATCGTGGAGATAGACGGTCCCTTCGACGCCGCGCTGGATGTGGTGATGAAGGTATCCGGGAGGGAGAGCGGGCTTTACCCCCTCAATTCAATCAATCCTTGGAGGTTAGAGGGTCAGAAAACCCTCGCCTTCGAGATAGCCGACGAGATAGGCGTGCCGGACTGGATCGTGCTGCCCGTGGGAAACGCTGGCAACATATCAGCGATATGGAAGGGATTCAAGGAGATGAAGGAGCTGGGTCTGATCGACAGGATGCCTAGGTTGGCGGGCATACAGGCAGAGGGCGCCTCTCCCATAGCTAGAGCTCTCAAGGAGGGGCTGAGCGAGCCTGTCTTTACGGATAACCCCGAGACCGTGGCCACCGCGATAAGAATAGGGAGGCCCGTGAACTGGCCGAAGGCCTTCAAGGCCCTCAGGGAGAGCAGGGGTGCCGTCGAGGTCGTGACCGATGGAGAGATTCTGGAGGCTCAGAGGAAGCTAGGGAAGATGGGCGTAGGGGTGGAACCAGCTTCGGCCGCATCGTACGCGGGTTACCTGAAGTTACTGGGAAGGAAGATCTCCCCAGACGACAGGGTTGTGCTTGTGGCCACCGGCCACGCCCTAAAGGATCCGGACGCCTTTCCATTCCCCGAGCCGGTGAGGGCCTCCAGCGTTGATGAGGCCGTGGATAAGATAAGGGGGCTAGCCCTATGAGGGTCAGGGCGTGGAGCACTAGTGCCAACTTGGGACCCGGTTACGACATAATGGGGATAGCGATCGATGCATTCTCCGACGTGGTCGAGATCGAGCTTGTCAGCGGGGGGCCGGACGCCGTAGTCACTGAGGTTAAGGGCCCCTATGCGAAGTCCGTACCCCTCGGAAGGAGAAACAGCGCCGCCGCTGCCGCGAGAGCCGCACTGAAAGCTGCGGAGCAGCATTTAACCGCTAGGATAAAGCTTTGGAAGGGAGTTCCGCCAGGTAGGGGTCTGGGAAGCAGTGGCGCGTCCTCGGCTGCAGCGGTGAGGGCAGTGGACTTGGAGCTGGGCGGTGTGCTATCGGAGGAGGATCTCGTGAGAGCAGCGGCTGAAGGGGAGAGAGAGGCGTCGGGCTCTCCTCACCCGGATAACGTCGCCCCCTCTCTGTTTGGAGGGTTGGTCGTCATAGGGAGGAGGATCGTGAAGCTCGATCCTGATGTGAGGTTCGTTCTATCCGTTCCCTGGACACCTATTCCCGAAAGGAAGACTGAGAAAATGAGGTCCCTCGTCCCTAGGAGCGTGGATATTGAAGAGATGGTCAGACACTACTCCCACCTAGCCTCCCTGCTGCTCGGACTTGCCACGGGCGATTTGAGGCTAGCAGGAGAGGGGATGTCCTACTCCCTAGTAGACGAGTCCCGATCCAAGCTCATTCCGGGATATAGGGAGGTCAGAGATATAGCTATGAGATCGGGGGCTCTAGGTGTGTCTATCAGCGGGGCTGGACCGAGCATGTTGTTCCTTTGCGAGGAGTGCGACCGAGTTGTCGAGGGGGTGAGGCGGGCTTATAAGGGGCTAGGTGTACCGGCGACGGTGATGAAGGTGGCGCCGGCTGGCGGCGCCGATGAGGTATGAAGGGACCTCCTATGGAGGACTTGGTGGCTTTGGCTCTCCTGATAGTGGAGCTCACCCTGCTAATAGCCACTATAATCCTGCTCTACCTCAGTAGACACGAGCTCGAGGGCAGGAGGAGGCTCGTGGAGCATCTCATGGAAGTAACTAGGATGCTCACCAGAACCCAGTACTTTAATGCTGTGCTGGAGGCCATGAGGGGAGCTACTAAAGAGATCTTCGGGTCTGTGACGGGTGCTAAGCCGAAGGACTCCACCGAATTCTTTGACAAGATCGTTAGGGAGATAGAAGCGGCCGCATCGAGGGGTGTAAGGATAAGGTACATGATGCCCAAGGGAAGGGAGAAGCTCTACGTGGGTTACAGGTATTCGGAGGCCGGGGCCGAGGTGAGGTACCACGGAGGACTCGTGGTGTACGATCTCAGGCACATGGTGGTTGACGACAGAGTCGTGGTCATGGGATTCCCGGAGAAGATAGGGGTGGAGCAGCCCACAAGAACTGGTATAAAGGTGGAGTCGGAGAGCCTGGCGAAGATCTTCAAGGAGAGATTCGATAGATTGTGGGAGGAGGCCATTCCATACGAGGAATACTTGGCTCACGCTGTAGATGATATAAAGAGAACGAATCCGGAAATCTCCATGGAGCTAGTAGCCAAGCAGCTGGAGCTGCCCGTGGAGGAGATCGAAAAGGTATGGAGTAAGGTCCCTAGGGGAACAGCAAACACCTTCCTCGGCTGATGTTTCCTTTCTTAAACACAGCGTTATAGCAATCATTTAATACGGGTCTGGTGAAGAGGCGGTCGAGGAACATTGGAGAAGATAAGGGTACACGGAGGCTTTTACCTGCCAGATCCAGATCCTCCCAAGGAGGCACACGTAGAGCTCACTACCTCTTGTAATCTCAACTGTAAGTTCTGCTACAGGCAGAGTTGGAGTGAGAGGATTGGGTTCATGGATGAGGAGCTGTTCGATCAGGTGCTCGGGGAGCTCAACGATGTGGGTGTCCAAGATCTGTGGTTCAGTGGATGGGGGGAACCCACGATACACCCGAGGTTCGAGGACTTCGCGAGGAAAGCGGCTGAGGGGTTCGATCTGGGGATGATTACCAACGGAACCACCCTCTTGAGGAAAGCTGATGCGATAAGTCGCTATTTCTCTTGGGTTTTCGTCAGCGTGGATGTCACAGATCCGGAGATGTACAGGAAGATCAGGGTGGGATCGAGCTTTCACGTAGTCGAGGAGGGGATCAGAGAGTTAGCCAATAGGGATGGGGTGGAACTGTGGATCTCCACCGTCCTCCTGAAAAGCACGGTGAGTAAGCTCCCTGATCTAATAGAATGGGCAGCTGAGGTAGGGGCTAGAGGTGTTCTCCTGTCCAATCTGATAGCTACTCACCCAGCCCTCGCTCATGAGCAGATACATGATAAGGTGCAGCCCGATGGTGTCTCGAAGATCATGGAGAGGGTCAGGACTCTGTCGATGCTCCACCATGTCAGGGTGATAGAGCCCTTCTTCTACTACAAGACTGAGAGGCGGTGTCCCTTCATCGAGGAGAGGGCCTTCGCCATAACTTTCGATGGAAAGGTCGTACCATGTCTCTTCACCCTCCACGACTACAGGGCTTGGATCGATGGAAGGGAAGTGGAGGTAAAGCAACTAGCTTTCGGCGATCTGAAGGAGAAGAGCTTGAGGGAGATATGGTGGTCCCCCGAGTACGTGTCGTTCAGGGCTAAGGTGAAGATCGCTGACTTCCCGTCGTGCAACGACTGCCTCCTCTGGGATGGCTGTCACATAGCCAACAGCAACGAGTTCGACTGTTGGGGTAACAGTCCGACCTGCTCCTTCTGCCCCTATTACAGGGGCACAGTCCAGTGTCCTAGGAGCTATGTCGCTCGCTGGGTGATAGGGGCTTGATCAAGCTACACTATATCGAACGGCTTACTGGTTCCCAACACATCTGCTCCTGACCTAATCAGCTCAATCGCCTGCTCTTTGGTCCTTATTCCTCCGGAAGCTTTTATCTTCTTGTCAGTAAACTCCCTTATCCTCCTGACATCGTCAGGTGTCACGGGCCTGTACAGTCCGGTGGACGTCTTCACGTACTCGACATCAGTGGACTCTAGAGCCTCTAGTGTGCTCTTGAGCTCCTTTTCCGAGAGAAGAGGTACCTCTATGATGGCTTTCACCGTTCTCGGGAAGGCAGCGGTTATGAGATCAGCTTCCTCCTTTAGGTAGTCAAACATTCCGTTTTTCACCGCGGGTATACTGACAACATAATCTATCTCTGAGATACCGCTCTCTAGAGCCAGCTGAGCCTCCTTCTCCTTGGCTTCTTTGAGTTGAGAGCCATGAGGGAAACTCACGACAGTACACACCGGTATCTCTATATCCGAGGTTACGAGACGCCTAGCGTAGAAGGGATAAACCACAACGGACCTCATTCCCTCTTTCGCGGCCCTCTTCGCGAAATCCATGACCTCATTCAAGGAGGCGTCATATCTCAGTAGCGTTGCATCTATCCTGCCCCTCAAATCCATCGTCATTACCCCTGTTCTCGACCACCTCAGCCAGATAACTCTTCTTGGAATGGGGGCTTCTTATGAGAATAGCGAACAACAGGTCATACAGGGAGTAGAGGATAATAAAGGCGAATATCGGGTATTCCAGAGACATGCTCATCAGATTACCTCCCGCTAACGAGGAGACAGCCCTAGGACCCACCACCGACAGGTTGTAGAGGGAGTTAACCATCCCTCTCTCATCAGGTGGTGAATACTCCATGAAGAGGGCCCATATCAGCGGGAATGGTGCATAGGTTCCCATCACTTGGAGGATGAGTAGGGTCGAGGCGAGCAGGAAGTTGTGAGTGAATGGAATTAAGGCCATCATGAGTATGGAAAAGCCCTGAGAAAGAACGACGAACCTCACGAGTCCTAAGAGTTTGGAGAACACTGGAGCTACAAGATAACTGAATGAAGATATCAAATATATCAGGGAGAGGACCGTGCCGACCGGTCCAGACTCGACACCATACTTCTCTCCCAAGTAGTAGCTTGTCAGGGGGTAGAAGAGCCCAGTGGCCAAGCTCGATAGAATCAAGAGAAAGGTGAGCCTGCGTATCATGGATGCGTTCAGGGGTCTCAGAACATCCTTGAACGTAATCGAATGAGTGGATGGATAGGACACTCTCTTATCCTTTGTGGCTATGAAGAAGGGTAGAGCGAGCAACGTGGCTAGTGTGGAGAGAAGTATCATCAGCCTGTAGGCTTGGGAGTAACTCATATCCTGAGACGACATGACCATGAGCTCTGGGACCCACCCCATCAGGCTTCCAGCCGAGAAACTTACGTTGTAAAGGAACATTTGAATGCTCGAGGCCTCTTCCATTTTACTACCAGCAAGGTCGGCCAGCCAAGCTTGGAAGGCCGGCAGAGCGAGGGAGCTGCATCCTCCTAGAATCCCGCTTACGATGATTGAGGGTAAGTTAAGTCCCCACACGGAGACTACGGCTAGGGATACAGCAGAAAACAGATATCCTATTAGAACAGGTTTCTTCCTTCCCATTTTATCTGTGATTAGGCCTGCTGGAATGAACACTGCAGCCATCAGTAAACCTTCGAGAAAGCTGTATAGACCCAGTAAGCTAACATTTATACCCTCCGTTTCGAAATACAAACCCCAGACAGCGTAAAACATACCTCCAGAGAGTCCTGTAGGTATGCTTGCTATGAGCAGTAGTTTCAGATCCCTTTCCAGCTCCCTTATTCCGTTAATCATTTCAGCTGCCTACTCCTTGCCTCTATTAATTAAAATAGCTACCCATACCTCTTTGACATTACCATCTAATGATATGAAAAAACGTAGGTCATTTTCATTAAGTTTCTTATATCGCATTAATCATCATTTTAATTACCTGAAAAAACCGATGGTATATCCATCCAAGGGGGAGGCCCACATAAAGATTAAAATCGAGCGACTGGCCGGACCCCAGGGGCCGGTGGTCTAGCGGCTATGACGCCGCCCTCACACGGCGGAGGTCGGGGGTTCGAGTCCCCCCCGGCCCACTACCACTTCTTCAGGGTGACGGCGACTATATCCCCGTCTTTGACGCTTAACTTGATCCTCAGGCTCTCAGGATGTATTATCTCCAGTACATCATCTCCGTAGTGCCTCCTGAGGGGGAAAATTGCGTGAGCCTCCACGGATCCATTGAGAACCACAGGTAAGACCTCGACATCCCCGAATGTCCTACCAGCCTCCACGAATCCCGGAACCACTTTGGGTCTCACCCTCCTCCTCCATTCCCTTATCTTAGACACATCCTCTCCCCTCACTCTGAGGTTCAGCGTGCCTGGAAAGGGTATATAGCCTAGAACCTCCTTGAAACCCATTACATAGCCCGGTCTGGACATGTAATAGGCGCCCTCCTTCATTCCCGAGAATACTTCGGCCATCAGCACTTCTTCGTCCCAGCTTATACCTTGGGTCATTTCATAAAGGGTTCTGACGAGCTCCAATGCCTTCTGGGTTGCCATCACGTACTGGACCCTCCTAGCCATGGTCGACCTGAGGAAGCCCAGTTCCTCCGCCCTGGAGATCCACCTAGATATAGTAGCTCTGGATGTGTTGAGATATTCGCATAAATCAGAGGCTCTCACAGGTTTTTTCGATCCCCCCAAGAGGATGACGGCCAGCAGCAGGTGTGATGTGTATGGATCCAGCTCTTTGAAGTCCCTGCTCATCCCCCACCACCCGATGACTTGAGCATGAGGATCTCCGAGAGGGTCTTCTCAACCAAGGATCTGGCCACATCCGCCTTCCTCCTGACCGGGACTAGTGAGTCAGGAAGTACCATGAGGTTCAGCCCCTCATATATCTCCTCCATCATCTCAGCGAGATGTTCAGCCTCAGCGACCCTCCTCTCCAAGAGTAGATGCAAAGCCACCCTCCTGAGCTCTCCCACCGAATCACCTATGCCCAGCACGTACTCTCTGGGGCCAACTCCCAGATCTTCATGGGACGGAACCTCTTTTCCTGCAAGTAATCTCGCCAGAACTATCCCCTCGACCGCCTCTTGCATGGGATCGGAGACGATGTTCCTCAGAGTGGGATCTAAGTATCCCAGCTCCTTCTCACACTCTGAGAGGAATTCTCTTATCTCTTTTATGATGCTCGTCAGCTCCCTCTCGACCCGGTCCAGATCCTCCATGCCCCTTGCCCTCGATATAAGCTCCCTGCACCTGGTGAGCCAGCCTCTGGAGAGAGATATGGCCTTCTCTCTGAGGGAATTCAGTTTCTCCAGTTCGAGTCGAGACTTCCTCAGCTGTTCGGTCACCTTACCCGGGCGAATCATTATTTATCGGGAACTCGGTCTCAGCATGGATAAAGATGTTATCCACCGGTCTCGTGAGGATACCCGATCACGTGAGGAAACTCATGGAGAAGCAGGGGTACAAGATAATCCTGAATCATTCAGCCATGAAACCATGCTACTGGTTCAGAAAGGCCCTAATGGAGGGAAGAACCTGCTACAAGCACAAGTTCTACGGCATTCCCTCGTGGAGATGCCTCCAGATGACCCCCACCGCGTCCTTCTGCAACCTACAGTGCCTCTACTGCTGGAGGTTAAATGTGAGCGATGTACCGGCCGAGTTCAGGTGGAAGGAAGTACCTGAAGAGGATGCGAAGTGGGACGATCCGGAGGAAATAGCCGAGGAGAGTATCAGATTGCAGAGAATGATAGTACAGGGCTACAAGGGAGTGAAGGTGTTTAGGAAGGAATGGGTGTACGAGGCAGAGGAGCCAAAGCATGCAGCCATCTCCCTGACGGGGGAGCCCACACTTTATCCGCACATAGGTGGACTCGTGGAAGCGTACGCGAAGAGGGGGATGACCACCTTCATCGTCACGAATGGTACCCTCCCTGAGAGGCTGGAGAACTTGGAAAGAGAGCCTACTCAACTATATGTCACCGTCCCCGCCCCGAACGAGAGGCTCTACATGGAAATAACCCGCCCATTGTGGCCTGATGCATGGTCTAGGCTTCAGAAGACCCTAGGGATGCTCCAGTCCTTCTCCTCTCCCACCGTCATGAGGATACCCCTGATAAAGGGATTCAACATGGACGATAAGGTGATAGAGGAATTCTCTCGGCTGATAAAGGCATCTCAGCCCACGTATGTGGAGCCCAAGGCCTACATGTGGGTGGGATACTCTAGGAGGAGGCTGGGGAGGGAGAACATGCCAACCCATGAGGAGGTAAGGGCTTTTGCATCCAAAATAGCGGAGCTGACGGGCTATAATATCATAGACGAGTCTCCTGAGAGTAGGATAGTGCTCCTATCGAGACTGGAGAGGGCGATAAGATTCTACTAAGGTGATCTCATGACCGAGGGATTCGTCCTACTTCTAGGAGGGCATGTGTTCAGAGGCATCACCGATGGGGACTTCACTCTGCTCGAGAGAACGGCTAAAGTTGTTAGGAACCTCTCCAAGGACAGAAAACTGGCTATAGTCACGGGTGGAAGCGATACCGCTAGGAAGTACATAGAGGCCGTCGGATCGTTAGGTGGGAATAAATTCCTGCAGGATCTGGCAGGGATACTCGCCACGAGGCTACACGCCCTAGTCATGATAGCGGCACTGGGGGAGATCGCCTTCCCAAGAGTGATCGAGGATTACGATGAAGCTGCTCTCGCATTCCAATTGGGCAGGATACCTGTATCTGGAGGTATGCAGCCCGGACAGTCCACGGACGCTGTTGCAGCGCTCATGGCCGAGAGGCTCGGCTTGGACCTCTTGGTGAAGATGACTGGGGTGGACGGGGTTTATGACAAGGATCCCACCCGTTATACAGACGCTAGAAAGATAGAGGAGTTGTCCTACGACGATCTAGAGCATATTCTGAGGGACAAGTTGTATCATCCGGGTAGGTACGAGCTTCTCGACGCATTGTCAATCAAAATACTGAAGAGATCGTCTATCTCAACGATAATTTTAAGTGGGGATGAACCTGAGGCTCTACTTGACCTAGTGAGTGGTAAGAGGGCAGGGAGCCTAGTAAAACCGAGGTGATCTCATGTTAAGATCCTCTAGGAGTTGGAGAAGGGGTAGAACAGCTATCTCTAGGAGAAGGAGGAGGGGGCTACCTCCCGCCATAAAGAAGACTTTGGTGGAGGCAATATACGGTGTTCTTTTCGCGGTGTTCACTTTTCCGGTCGCGCTCTTCATAGCGGAGTTGGGAGTGTGGGTAATGATAGTGTGGATGCAACCCTACGACGTCATAATGGGGAACTTCTATTTGGTGTTAGTGATGATCCAAGCGCTTTTCCTGCTGATACCGGCCTACAATAAGCAACCTGTCCGTCTGATAGTGGCGGCCCTCACAGCTTACGTAATATGGTCCATCCTAGTAGGTGTCGCGGAGTTCCACCCAATAACTTCCATGTTCGGAGAACTCCCATACTGAACCGACAAAATGGAGAGGAAAATGGTGCTCCGGCCGGGATTTGAACCCGGGTCTGGGGCTCGAGAGGCCCCTATGCTTGACCGGGCTACACCACCGGAGCCCATGGCCAAGGGATGTGTATGGGAAATATAAATGTTTCTGGCCCTCGCTCTAGACCATCGGGCCTAATAGTAGTTATAGGAGCGCCTGCTTCCGGCAAGAGTACCCTGTGCCGGAGATTAGCCGAAGTGCTGAGGTGCCGCCACATAAATGTGGGCGACATGGCCAAGGAGAGGGGATACATCTTAGGAAAGGATGAGGAGAGAGATACGCTAATCCTAGATGAGAACAGTATCCGGGAAGAGATTTCGAGAATTCTAAGGGCAGAAGAATGCTTAGTCGTCGAGACGATCTCCCCTTATGCCATTCCCCAGGAGGATGTGGTTTTGGTGGTGGTTGTCAGGTGCAGACCCTCCGTCCTCTTAGAGAGGCTGGAGTCGAGGGGATATCGTCCCCTTAAGATCAGGGAGAATGTAGAGTATGAGGCTATAGATGGCCCCTTACAGGACGCATTGGAGATCGCTGAGTGGGATAGGATAGTACAGGTTGACGGTTGTAGCGGCGATCTCGACCGCGAGGTTGAGTATGTCCTGATGAAGCTCGAGGGTAAAGATGTGAGTAGACGATTCAATTGGACGGACGACTTCATGTCTTTGCTGGAACGCCTCGCTCGCGAGGGTCATGGGAAGTAGAACCTCTCCCTCGATACTACCTCTTCTATGGACTTTGGATCGAGTACCTCCTCCTCGGGCGGTGAGATCCTCACTGCCTTGATGTACTTCGGAGTTGAGACGATGCACTCTCCCGTGGATAGCCTAGTTATCCTGTCCACAATTTCCCTCTCGCTTATCAAGGATCTGATCCCCTTCACGTCGGATGGTGAGTCTATTCTGTGAAATATCTTGGTGCCAGCGTTCCTCACGACTCCCTCAGGTATCTCAGAGATATTTTGGGACACCAGCACCAAGGACACGCCGAACTTCCTGAGCTCTGAGAACAATCTGTCGATGATGTCCATGCCCGTGGCATCCTTGTAGCTAGGAAGGAGCTTCTCAGCCTCCTCAATTACCACGATCAATTTAGGATAGGTGGATTTCCTCTCTTCCCTAGTGAACAGATCCTTCAACCTCTTCAGGATAAAGAAGGCGGCTATCTGCTTCAAGATATCGCTCTCCACATCTCCCATTTCTATGAGGGATATTGTCTCCCCTAATACCCTCTCGTTGAGGTTGTCGCAGTCAAAGATCCCTGCACCGGGCGAGCTAACTATCGGCTCCATTTTCCTCAGGAGTGATGCTTTACTCTCTTCTTCGGCGTGGGATGCTGGTTCTAAGGTTCGCACCATCTCGACGAGGTCTTTGAGGTTGGGTTTAGCTCCCCCCATGGATAGATCTCTCAGCCTCTTAAGCGCCTGATTCAAAAGGTAAAACTGGGAAGGAGTCAGATCCAGTATAGAAGAGAGAGTTTCTGATATCAAGAATGTCGCTCCTAACTCATGTATTTCAGACAGTGGATTTATGCAGGCGAGGGGCATTCCGTCCTTGGTCGAGAAGATCCTGCCTCCCAGCTGGAACACAAACCCCTTGTATTCCCAGTGGATATCCAGAATCAGGGAGGGTATACCGAGGTTCCAAGCCTCATAAACTATTCTCTTAGCGGTAGTGGTCTTACCGGAACCGGTTTGGCCAACTATGAGGACATGTCTAGTGAGGTCTCTCAAGGATATGCCGAATGTCCGGCCTGAGCTCTCACCCAGCTCAATTACAGGGATGTCGGTCCTCTCCTCCCTCTCTACTCTAACGGAGAGTTCCTCACCCTCATAGCCCATGCGCATTATCTCGGAGAATAGCTCCGGATCCAACCTAGCTTTGTGGTCGATCCCTACCTTTATTCCCTCCATAGAGCTGTTCAGTGCAGGTATTGCCGCTTTTATCATGCTCTGTGTCTCCTCCAAGTTATCCAGCTTTCTCCATATCAGCCCGCTCAGGAACAGGCTACCGTCCTGCTTCCAAGAGAAAAAGGATCTCCCTGGCCATCTGTTGATGATCACCGTGATTCCTATCCCTAAGTCCTCAAGTACATTGCTTAGCGAATTGAAATCGAGCTGGGACTCGCTTCCTTTAACTTCGATTTTCAGAGGAGCTACTAGGAATGTCCCTCTATCTGTGCTCACCAGAGCAGCGTTAATAGATAAATCATCTCTTCTACTCCTCTTGAACTTGAGAATGACGACTATAAGCGGAGGAATCAACGCTAAGGGAATGGTCATCAGATATTTGCCAATAGATATTAAGACCTGAGGAACTAGGGCTTGATACCCTCTCCTATATACCCAAAGGGCCACTAGTAGGATTAAAGCCATCATAACAAGTAGATCTCCTCTATCGGCTTTCATAGAGGATCTTCCTCTCCAGCCGTTCCAACCTAGATTCGATCTCGCGTATCCTGTGGATTATATCGTCTAGCTTGAAGAACAGGTATTCTATCTGATGCTCTATAGATTCCAGCTCCAGTTTCTCCTCCATCATTTCACCAAGCCTAAGACCTTAGAAATGGTCGATCTGTTGGCTCCTAGCAGATCTGCGATCACTCCTTGTGAGAGATACCTCATTCCTATCTTCTTTCCAGCTAGATACACTACTGCTGCGGCGATGTACACAGGATTCCTCCCCACCAAGGCGGATCTCTTTCTGTTTCTCAGTTCTTTCATCTCCTTCAGCGCTCTTATCCTGAGTCTCTCTAAGAGTATCCTTGGATCCACTTTACCTGAAGCCTTTTCCAGTTTCCTCATGAGTTCCTCGTCTCTGGACATCTTAGCTATCAGGTAGTTTATGTAACCCTCCCAAGGTATGTCCTTCCTAGGTAGCAGGTCCTCTAGCCTCCCTACATAGAAAGCCACTCTTGAAGGCGATACCCCAATGGAGAGACGTCTTATTGCTTCTTTTATAGGGATAGGCGATCCTCTTAATCTACTGGCCACTATTAGGGCCGCTAAGAGTATAGAATGTGTATGGACCTTCCCATATAGGGAGCTATATGCCCTTACGAGTTCTTCAGCGAGCTTAATGATCTCGTCTGAGAGGTCTAGCTCCCTCGCCATATGTTCCAGCGATCTGCTCCTACTCATCATCGGTGAATCGCTGCGGTCAAATAAGCTAGGCACTAGGTCTTCATCTACTATGAACCCGCATCTACCACAGACCAGCAACCCGCCCTCATCCCGGAGGGGGGATCCACACAACGGGCATCTCCTCATACACTATGGCATAAATTTCTCATAATTTTAATCATTTCTTGCACGTATGTTAAATAAAATTTTCATAAATGTGCATATACTTTATTTCTTGGGGAGCTTCATCACCAAATACACTTCTTTACCCTCCTCCAAGTCGAATGGGTTCTTCTTGTAGGATATTCTCATCCAGAGACCATGGAAGGAGATTTCAATCTTCTTTTCTCCCTCATCTACCTTGTAGACCACTCCCTTCATGACCAGATCTCCCTCGCCCTCCTCACCCAGATCTATCAAGACCTTAGATCCTTTCTTCAAGTCAATTAGATCTCTAGGTAGCTCCAGTGAGAGGGTAAGAGATCCGTCCTTCGATTTGAACTTAGCCACCTCTATGTCGAACACAGGATCCCTTTCCAAGGTCTCTAGGGTGGCCTCTATTCCCATCAAACTTTCACCTCTTCATTGCCGCGCCCCTCCGTAATAAAACATCTTCCCTTCATCTTGGGGGGGAATAGGTGTCTCTCACCCTAATACTAGAGAAGAATGCGGAGATAAGGAGGCTTACTAGGAATTCTCTTCCAAATCCTAGCCATCTAGAAGTAGAGGAATTGCTTGAGGGCGCTAATGAGCTGCTGAATCTGATGGGTAAGGAGGTCGCTCCATTTTATTGGGGAGAAGAAAATGTTCCCAATGTCCTAAAGGTCAAGGCGATACTTACTGTCTTGACAGATGAGTTAAGATCTTTCATTGTGAAGACCGCTTTCGGCTAGCCCTTGGTGGCGATGTACACCTTTAGGAGGCGTTCATCTACAACGATCATTTCCCTTATGTACTTCACAGTAGAGTAAGGAATTAGAACGTTGCCCTTCCTGTCCTTCTTCAGCTTCTGCAGCAGGGCATCAGCAGCACCTCTACTGCTCTTCACTACCAGGGAAATCATCTTACCGGTTATCTCATCGACGATCAGATCGGTAACCTCTCCTAGCATTAGACCCTTGTCCGTTATTATGGGTTTACCAGCGAGCCTAGAAACCGAGTACCTGGCCATATTCCTGTCCCTCTTTTTCTCGTTGGTGGGCCGGGGGGGACTCGAACCCCCGACCTCCGCCTCGTCAAGGCGGCGTCATAGCCGCTAGACCACCGGCCCCTTGTGGTTTGGGAGGTCCCTTAAATAAAGTTTTTCATCCCTCCCACAGACGGAGGGACGTTTAAGAACGATAGAGAATTTCTCTGGGGGAGTCAGGACTCAAGATCGTCTTCACGAATCAGAGGGCCCTTTTACATCATCCCCCCAGCCTATAAGTGGAGGGGATGATATTATTAATGCCTCCCCCTCCTTCCCGAAGGTGTGAACATGGATAGCTCAGTAGCAGAAGAATTGCCTGAGCTGCTATCAAGGGCGGTTCTGGAGTACAGGAAGAAAGGGTCGGTCGAGGATGACCTCCTGAAGAAGATCTCTAACGCGCTCTCGGGCTACGACGAGGGCTCGGTTCTGCGTGAGCACCTGCAAGTGGTAGTGAAGAGCTTGAGAGAGGGTAACTTCGAGGAGAGGAGTTTGTTGGGAAAGAGTATCAGGATGGATAGGGATGAGTTACTCATGATCATCCAGTCGATCGACAGGTTCCTCGAAGATGAACCGTTCAAGGAGATGGAAACGAAGGACATCCTTCAGTTATGGAGGGAATTACTCGAGAGGGTTTTAGAGGAACTCAAGGCTGAGGAACATGATGAAGTTAGCTCCTAAGGGTGAACCTACCTCCCGGGGCTTTTTCCACCAGCCCTTCTTCCATGAGCTCCCTTAATAGTTCCCTCGCCTGCGTTAATCTCATCCCCAAGGCCTTAGAAGCTTCTATGAGTGAAAAAGTGGTTCCTGGTGGAAATTTTTTGCGTAGTATGGCTATTTCAGGTCTTATGTCCTCTGGAATCACTTCTTCCTCTTCTCTTCTCTCCTCCCTTGGGATCTCCTTCTCCTCGCTGGCCTCGGAGATCAGATTGAGTATCTTGTCTTGGCTGAGTTTCCCGCTTTCCTTGAGTTCTCTAGTTAGCATGGCTAGCAGGTTTCTTGCCAATTTCATTAACCTCCTCGGATTTCCTCCAGCGAGTTCGTTCATCTTCCTGACCAGATCTTCCGTGAAGGGCTCACCCAAGTTGAGACCCCTCGCTTCCTCGTTCAATATGTCTCTGTAGTGCTGTATCCTCTTCTTCAATATCTTACTAGCCTCCTCGGGACTGATAGTCCTCATTTCGATCTTGTCGTGGGGTATCTTACCGAGGAGTTTCTTCATTATATCGTAGGCTGGAGGTATGCAGGCTATTATTAACATCCGACCAGGCTCCACTCCCTTATACAAGCGTCTTATGAATTCCGAGAATAGTTCAGCATCCTTCCTAGTACCTGAGATCACTATGTTCTCTACCTCATCCAGCATGAGTATCGCCACATCGTGTTTGTTGAGCTCTTCCTTTATGATAGAGAAGAGTGAGTCAGGATCTCTCGGAAACTTCCTTCGAAGAGGCTTGAGAGGGGGCATCTTCTTGATGGTAGTGGCTATCCTGTATAGGGAGGCCTCGTAATCATCTACGTCTATCTTCACGTAGAAAGTCGGTATATCAGGGAGAATCTCGCTGATCAACCTTAGTCTGTGGGTCTTACCTGTCCCAAATTCTCCGACTAGAAATACGAGATGCTTGGCTCTTCCTTTTATGACCTCATCGAGCAGTTGAGCTAGCTTCTCATCCACATCAGTGTCTACATGTAGAGTCCTCACTTCCTCCAAGCTCTCACTGCTCAAGTAGGCGAAGGGGTTGGCTCTGAGCATCCATCGCATATAACCGGCTTCTACTACCCTGACATCGCTCTCATCCGGCATTCATAGGACCCTCACTTTTCTAGGCTACGTCTAAGCCCCAACTACGTTTATATAATCTAGCCCAATGAAAAAGTGTTGCATATCTCCAGACTAAGGTGTGTTCGATGAATGGCACAAAAATAGGCAAAGGCGTGCTCGTGGCGGTTCTAATACTCGCGATTCTCGTCCCTGTGGCTCAAGTATCCAAGGCGGAGATCCTCTCAGAGAAACCCCATTACGTGAGCACTCAGGCCACTTTCTTCTTCAAAGATGAGTTTACGGCTAGGATAGTGGTCAATTACACTTGGTACGGGCTCTGGGCCAATGATCTAGAGAGGATACTCAATAAGACTGGAGGCGAACAGAACTACACGAAGAACTTCATCAAGTTCGTGAAGGAGAATATAAAAGGCCCCTACATAGGTGGGGACATGGAATTCTACCCAACCAGCATGAAGGCGGAGATTCACAAGAGCACCTATCACAACAAATCTAAGAGGATAGATCTACTTCTCATAATAGATCTGGAAGCCAAGAAAGGAGCACCTAAGGAGTCGAAGGGGCGTAAGGGTATCGTGTACACGACCAGGGAGGACTACAGCAATGTATCTAAGTTGTTCGTCAAGGAACTGGACCTTCTCAACCTGACGGTGATCCTACCCAAGGACTACGTGGTGAGCATCTCTAGGCCATCACCAAACGCCATCTACTTGGCTAATGTCTCCAAAGAGCTCAGAGTTGTGGTTTCTTGGATACTGAAGAGCCCCACAGTGGACACAAGAGAGTCGTCTGGGTACAGCGGATGGTTCTTCCTTGGCGTAATCAATCACACAAAGGAAGAAGTTCAGGCTTTGGAGCAGATAAGGCAGAAGATTGCCGAGATCAGGAAGACTCCCACTCTTCCGCTGGATGAGGAGACGGCTAAGAAGGCTAAGGAGCTCTTCGATCTGTACTACAAATTCTCCACACTGGCCCCTAGGAGAGTGGGCTCTAATCTAACTTACGCCCTCAAGCTAGCTAGCGAGATTCCCGTTTATCCGGTGAGTCCTGATATAATGGTGGCAGGTGTTTCCCTAGGAACAGTGCTGCTTGAGATAGCGGGCTACCTACTCTACAGGAGGTCTCTGAGGAGGAAGTAATACTTTCACCCAACCCCCCTCTCTACGGGGGACCATAATGAAATTATTTCTCTCCGCAGCATAACACTCGGTGATGTGAAATACCGATAATAAGGGATCCTCACAAGTTTTCGGAGTCGTACACTCCACCCAAGCTACCTCACAGGGAAAGAGAGGTTGACATCTTGGTTAATACGCTGGCCAGCGGGTATGGTTTGACTGAGGGGCTCATACTCATCAGAGGAGAGCCGGGAGTAGGTAAGACGTCGGTAGCCAAGTTATCGTCCGCGAAATTGAAGGAGAAGCTGGATTCCCTAGATGTCGTTCACATCAACTGCAGGACCTATAGGACGCCGACCTCCGTCGTTCAAAGGGTGGTCTCTTCCCTCCTCCCCGGAGTACCAGATAGGGGGCTCTCGTACGAGGAGGTCGTGTTGATACTTGAGAAGGTGCTATCTGGAGAGGACAGGGATCTGCTAATAGTTCTGGACGAGGTAGACTACCTCAGGGATGGAGATACTCTAGTCTACACCCTCCTGAGGCTTCATGAAGGAGATGCACCCAAATCACCGACCCTCGTGGTGGTCGCTAGGTGGGATCCGCCGTACATGATGGATGACTCGATAAGGTCCTTCATGGTGACCAGGCTCCCCTTAGAGAAGTACACTCCGGAGCAGTTGGAGGCCATAGTGAGGTACAGGGCTGAGGAGGCCTTGGAAGAGGGAAGTTTCGATGATGAGATCGTAAGTAAGGTAGTAGAACTATCGGAACACATGGGTAACGCTAGAGTGGCCCTGAAGATACTGTATCTAGCTGCTAGGCTGTCAGAGGAGGCTGGTCTGTCTAAGATAACTCCGGACATGGTCAGCGAGGCGGCCTCGAGGATCGGGGTCATCGGGATAACGGAGGACTCGCTGACTCCCTTGGATCTTCACGACAAGATACTGCTCCTGGCGGTATCTAAGAGGCTGGCTTCATCCGGGAGATCTTGGATAAAGATGGGCGATCTGCTGGAGGAGTACAGGCTCCTGTGTGAGGAGGTAGGGGTTCTCCCCTACAAGTACACGGCCATCTGGAAGAGGGTCAGGAACCTCAAGAACATGGGGTTCTTGGAGGCGAAGAAGTCGGGCGAGGGGATGAAGGGGCAGACTACCCTGATATCTCTCGGCTCGATACCAGCGGACAAGCTCCAGGAGAAGCTAAAGGAGATATTGAGAGAGGAATTGAGCCCCTTAGCCTCCAATCTCTAACTTGTAGTGCTCCTCTAGGTCCTCCAGTATTTCCCTTATCTCCTCCTCCCTCAATCCCAGATCCCTCTCCAATCTCTTTATGATCTTGCCCTCTCTCTTGCTATCGGCGATTAGTATGGGGACTATCTCCATCCTCACGGTCTTTGTTGGCACGTGAAGTTCCTTGGCGAGCCTAGACAAGAATTCTCTCGTCTTGGCCCTGAGTTCTTTAGTGGTGGCAAGCTTTCTGATGATCTCAGGGAACCTCATCTTCACCCCCTGAGGCTTGGCCTCCTTGGCCGTGCACACCGCGTATGTCATTAATTGAGTGTAGTAAACCAAGAGTTTCCAGTTATTCGTCTTTATTATGCGGCTCCTCACAATATCAGCGTAAGAGAGGTAATCGTAGGCCCTAGAGAGGGCTTTCCCCTTGTAAACGTAGGGTAAGTTCTCCTCAACCCATCTGAAGAGCATGTCCGGATCCACATCCGTGTTGAGGGACGTTAGATAGGCGGAGTAGCAGTTCTCTCCGTAAAACACGGCTGTGAGTACTTTGAATACATCAGCCTCAACATCCCTCTTGCCGAACTTCTTTCCTATAACCTCAGATAGTTTGTGGCTTCCCTTAACGAGGCTCTCGAGGTCGTTAATGGCTGCTCTGAGGTCCCCCTGTGAATTGATGGCTATCTGCCTTAAGACATTGTCGGGTACCTTCACGCCCTCCTTCCTGCATATCTCCTTGAGCACTGAGAGGACGGTAGTCCATCGGAGCCTGTAGAATCTGACCACTTTTGAAAGGGATCTTATCTCGTAGAGATGTCTCTCGTAAGGATCGTTTGCCGTCATCACAACGGGGACCCCTTCTTTTGTTATCAGTTCCTTCACCAAAGACACCAAAGCTCCTCCCTCACTAGGGAGGGCGTCTATCTCGTCCAAGATTATCAGTCTCTTGCTAAGGGTAAGCAGACTGACTGCCTTGGCGCTCTCTACCACGTACTTAAGGTGAGTTCTATCTCTAAGATCGCTGGCGTTGACCTCCACTGGATCATATCCCAACTCGTAAGCTATCGCGTAAGCTGCTGAGGTCTTGCCCGACCCGGGTGGACCCACCAATAACAGGGCCTTGTTCACCTTCCCGGCCCTGACGCTCCTCATCCAATCCCTTATCTCACTAATGGCCTTGTTCTGCCCCTTTATCTCATCCAATCTCTTGGGACGGTACTTCTCAGTCCAAGGAAGGTCCGCCATGGGACTCACCTAACTCTACCAGCTTGGCCAGCATGGCCGCAAGCTGGACATCTCCGTGGGCGCCTTCGGTCACCCTGAAGTCGACCTCGCTGAGGAACACCATGAGCTGGGCCTTCATCTTGTCTGGGATGGACTTGCTGGCCATTATCTCCCTATTCAGCTGTTTGATAACGTCCTGAGCGGACATGCCGTAGTTTATCATGAGGTTCCTTAGCATGTCCCTAGCGGCGACGAACCTCCCCTTCAGTGCGGCATTTATCATCCCCCTCACCTCCTCGGGGTGCGCGAGTCCTGCTACCCTATACACGACCTTGGCGTCCACCTCGTCCGCCATAGCCGAGGCGGTCTGCAGCAGGTTGATGGCTCTCCTGAGGTCCCCCTCAGCCACGTACACTATGGCTGATATGCCCTCCTCGGTGTACTTCACACCCTCCTTCTCTGCTATCATTATGAGCCTCTCTCTTACAGCTTCCTCCGGTATGGGACCGAATCTGAAGACCGCGCACCTCGACTGAATCGGCTCTATTATCTTGGAGGAGTAGTTGCAGGCCAAGATGAATCTCGTGGTGGTAGAATACATCTCCATTATCCTCCTGAGGGCGTGCTGAGCGTCGGCTGTGAGGCTGTCCGCCTCATCAAGGTGTATTATCTTGAATGGGACATCGCCGAAGGGCGCCGTCTTGGCGAAGTCCTTTATCTTCGTCCTTATGGTGTCGATGCCCCTCTCATCGCTCGCGTTGAGCTCCATGTAGTTGGCCCTCAGGAGTTCTTCGGAACCGTAGATGTCGTGAGCCAGAGCCAAAGCGGTAGTGGTCTTTCCAGTCCCGGCAGGACCGGCGAAGAGAAGGTGCGGCATGGACCTCTTCTCCACAAAACCTTTGAGGGCCCGGATGACGTCCTCCTGGTCCACTATGTCATCCAAGGTCCTCGGCCTGTACTTCTCTATCCAAAGCTCGAACGCCATTTCCCATCAACCTCCCTTGAAACATTCCCTTCAGGAACTCTTCCAACGGCATAATTTAATAACCTCAGTAGGTCATACCCAGCCGAGGTCAGGATATGTTCCCGGTGAGGTGCTTCACCTGCGGCAGTGTGATAGGAGATAAGTGGGAGGAGTTCTCCCGGAGGGTCATGTCCGGGGAGGACCCAGGTAAGGTGCTGGACTCCCTAGGCGTGACTCGATACTGCTGCCGGAGGATGTTCATAAGCCACATAGATCTTGCCGAGCTGGAGCTGTCCTTCACTCCGGTTATGGAGAGGTGATCAAATGGGATATGACGATATGAGTCTCTCTAATGTACCTCCAGTGGAGGATAAGGATCTGCTGATACCGAAGCAGAAGTACCTGTCGGCAGGCGTCCACGTGGGCACTAGGATACGGACGAAGGACATGGAGAAGTTCATCTACAAGGTCAGGCCAGACGGCCTGTGCATGATAGACATAAAGAAGCTGGACGAGAGGATCAGGGTTGCGGGGAAGTTCTTGGCTAGGTTCGAGCCAGAAAAGATACTTGCCGTTTCAGCTAGGATCTACGGATTCAAGCCCGTGAGGAAGTTCGCCGAATACACCGGTGCCACATACATAACCGGGAGGATACTTCCGGGGACCCTAACCAACCCCCAGGCGCCCCTCCACTTGGAGCCCGATGTCGTGCTCCTGTCTGATCCCAGAGTGGACAGGCAGATTCACGTCGAATCCGTCAAGCTGGGCATACCCGTGGTGGCCCTAGTGGACGCTGACAACACGTTGGAAAACATAGACTTGGCTATACCCGCCAACAATAAGGGAAGGAGGGCATTGGCCCTAGTTTACTGGCTCCTGACAAGGGAGGTTCTCAGGAACAGGGGAGACATACCTCCCGACGGAGATCTCGAGGAGAGCTACGAGGACTTCGCCACTAGGATAATGGGCCTCAGGTGAAACTATTTGGAGGTCAGAAGGCCAGCCGTCGCTGGCTCTTTTTATCCTTCCGATCCGGATGACCTCCTTTCCCTGTTAAGGGAGCTGTTCTTGAGCATTGGGGAGAGCGGAATCCCCTCACCGAATCCATCTGGGGAGAGGAGAATAGCTTCTCTGATATCGCCCCACGCCGGATACATATACTCGGGAAGAACGGCAGCTGCCGGCTACTCGGTCTTGGCTAGGGACGGGATCCCTGAGACCTTCGTCATTTTGGGCCCGAATCACACGGGACTCGGTGCCGCGTTCTCTGTTTCGAATGCGGATTATTGGGAGACACCCTTGGGCAGGGTTGAAGTTGACAAGGAGCTCGCCCTAGCCATCAAAGAGTACTTCGAGGATCTGGAGTTTGATGACCTAGCTCACATGTCGGAGCACTCCATAGAGGTCCAGATACCATTTCTGCAGGCAATATACGGCTCACCCAAGATAGTTCCCATTACCATGGGTGTTCAGGACCCTTCCTCGGCTAAACTGCTGGGGAAGGCTATAGGCCTCGCCTCCGAATTTCTGAAGAGGGATGTCGTGGTGATAGCCTCATCGGACATGTCCCATTACCTGCCTGAGGAGGAGGCGAGGAGGAGGGACATGGCTGCGCTGGAGGCGATCTTGGACATGGATGTGGACAGACTATTCAGGATCCTGTTCGAGCTGGATGTTTCCATGTGCGGTCCTGGACCTGCCTCAGTGGCCATAACCTACGCGAAGTTGAAGGGTGTTGAGAGGGGCAAGCTCGTGAGGTACTCCACCAGCGCTGAGGCGAGTGGTGACAGGTCTTTCGTGGTGGGCTACGCTTCGGTGGTGTTCGCGAGATGATAGATGATCCCGAGGAAACCTCCCAGCGTAAAATCGAGCACATAATGATAGCTAAGAGAGATGATGTCGACCTCAGCACCACCCGCTCTTGGTTCGAGCATGTGAGACTGCTCCACAACCCCCTGCCGGATGCCTCCTTCGACGATGTGGACCTCTCCTGGAAGTTCTTGGGATACGAGCTGAGGGCCCCCCTCCTGATAGAGGGGATGACTGGCGGCCATGAGGCAACTTTACCCATAAATAGGGCTCTAGCTGAGGCAGCTCAAGCTGAGGGGGTCGCCATAGGGGTTGGCAGTCAGAGGGCGGCTTTGAAGAATGAGGACCTCGTGAGGACTTACTCCGTAGTCAGGGAGACGGCCACGGAGGTGCCGGTGATAGCCAACTTGGGCATATCCCACGTCATAGGCGATGAAGGTCCGGACAACGCGAAGAGAGCGGTTGATATGATAGATGCCGATGCCTTGGCAATACACCTCAATCCCCTACAGGAGATAATACAACCCGAGGGATCAGTGGATTTCTCGGGATCCTTGGTGGCGATAAGGGATGTGGTAAGGGAGTTAGATGTCCCGGTGATAGTGAAGGAGGTTGGCTCGGGGATATCCAAGGAGACCGCGCTCGTCCTAAAGAAAGCTGGCGTCGGGATAATAGATGTGGCCGGACAGGGAGGGACGAGTTGGTCCCTAATAGAGGGGGAGAGATCCCCCGAGGGATCCGTGAGATGGGTTGCCTCGAGGAGGTTCGCCGACTGGGGGTTACCCACCCCCCTTGCAGTAATGGAGGTCTCCACCCTTGACGTCGAAGTCATAGGCTCCGGGGGGGTCAGGTCCGGGCTGGATGCCGCCAAATGCCTGGCCTTAGGCGCCCATATGGCTGGCGCCGCCCGTCCCTTCTTCATACGCGCGGTGGAGGAGGGGAGTGACGGCGTCAGGGACGAGTTAAATAAATTTATCTTCGAGATGAAGCTCGCCGCGTTCCTCACGGGCTCTCTCACGGTAAACCAGCTCCGATTGACCAAGAAATACTTGCTGACGGGTCCATTGAAGACCCTCGCGGATGAGAGGCATATTTTTATATGACACTCCCCGGCCCCCTCCGGGGAATGAAGGATGACGGCTCAGGACAAACCCTTCTATGTGAAGTTTGAGGTCCCTGATGACCTCGTTCCCAAGATACTCGAGTTAGTCCAGACCGCCCGGGAGACCGGTGGCAAGGTCAGGAAGGGCGTCAACGAGACCACGAAGGCTGTGGAGAGGGGTGAGGCCCTCTTCGTAGTCATAGCGGAGGACGTGAATCCCCCTGAGATAGTGGCTCACCTGCCGCTGCTGTGCGACGACAAGGGAGTTCCCTACGCTTACGTCCCGAGCAAGGAGGACCTGGGGAAGGCCGCTGGTATAGAAGTTCCCGCATCCTCCGTCGCTGTGGTGGATGCCGGGCAGGCCAAGAGCCTCTTGGAGGCCCTTATAGAGAAGATAAAGGAGATAAGGGGGACCGGAGGGACCGAGTAGTTTAAAAAACATGCTCACCCCCCTCCTTTCTGAAGGTGATTGAATGTCCCAGGAGGCGGACAAGGGATACCCGGCCGAGGTAGTCGAGATAATAGGCCGCACGGGCGTGGCTGGAGACGTCATACAGGTCAGAGCCAAGATCCTCGTCGGTAAGGATAGGGGGAGGGTCCTGACCAGGAACGTCAAGGGTCCAGTGAGGATAGGAGACATACTCATCCTGAGAGAGACCGAGATGGAGGCTAGGAAGCTGAAGCCGAGGTGATTGAATGTCCATACTGCTGAAGAAGTGCGCGTTCTGCGGTAGCGATATAGAGCCCGGGCACGGCTGGATGTACGTGAAAGCTGATGGTACCATCCTGTATTTCTGTTCCTCCAAGTGCGCCAAGAACTACCTCAAACTGGGTAGGAACCCCAAGAAGGTCAAGTGGGTCAGGAAGAAGTCCAAGAAGGAGGGGAAGTAGAACCCTCCTTTTATCTCACGGTGACTCTAATTGCCCAAGAAGGACGGTAAGGATAAGAGAGATGAGGAGAAGAGGTACAGGCAGCCCCTAGTATCTGTTCTGGGCCACGTGGATTCAGGTAAGACCACTCTGCTGGACTACATCAGGAGGACCAGGGTGGCGGCTAAGGAGCCGGGCTCGATAACTCAACATGTGGGGGCTTCTGAGATACCCACTGACGTGATCTACGAGATATGCGAGCCCGTGATGAAGGCCCTCAACCTCAAGTTCGAGATAAAGACCGGAGGATTGCTCTTCATAGACCTGCCCGGACATGAGGTGTTCTCCAACCTGAGGAGGAGGGGCGGATCCGTAGCCGACATAGCCATCCTAGTGATAGACATAAATGGGGGGGTGCAGCCCCAGACCATCGAGTCCATAAACATCCTAAAGGAGAGAAGGGTCCCCTTCGTCATAGCGCTCAACAAGATAGACACTCTGTACGGCTGGAAGTCTGAGGAGGGCAGGCCTTTCATATTGGCGGAGAAGGAGCAGCCCCCTTCCGTTTTGGCTGAACTGGAGAAGAGGCTCTATAGGGTAGTGGATCAACTAGCCACCTTGGGGATATACGCCGACAGGTATGATAGGGTCCAAGACTTCACCAAGACCTTCGCCATCGTACCGACCAGCGCGGTGACGGGGGAGGGCATTCCGGACCTCCTAACGATGCTCATAGGACTCGTGCAGAGGTTTATGCTCGACAGGCTGGAGATAACCACCGAGGAGGGGAGAGGTACTGTACTGGAAGTCAAGCAGCAGCAGGGATTAGGTACGGTGCTGACGGCCATAATCTACGACGGGGTCCTCAGGAAGGACGACACCATAGTGGTGGCTGGCGTCAACGGACCGGTCGTGACGAAGGTGAGGGCGCTCCTAGTTCCAGAGCCCCTGCAGGAGATGAGGGCTACGAAGAAGTTCAGGAGAGTCGATGAGGTCTCCGCTGCTGCTGGAGTAATGATCTCCGCACCTAATTTGGATGAGGTACTCGCCGGATCTCCCCTATACGTGGTCAGAGATAAGGAGAGGATAGAGGAGGTCAAGAAGGAGGTCCAGGAGGAGGTCGAGCGTATCATCATAAAGACGGACAAGATCGGCGTTATAGTCAAGGCGGACACGCTGGGCACGCTGGAGGCCCTGATAGCTCAGCTCCAGAAGGAGGGCATACCGATAAGGAGGGCCGACATAGGCGATGTCTCCAAGGTGGATGTGTTCGAGGCGGCTGTGATAAAGCAGAAGGAGGAGAAATTCGCGGTGATACTCGCGTTCAACGTGAAGGTGAAGGAGGACGCAAAGAGAGAGGCGAGGGATAGGAAGATCCCCATATTCACCGATGTCATCATCTATAGGCTGATTGAGAGCTTCAAGGAGTACTTAGAAGAGCTGAAGAGGAGGGAGGAGGAGAGGGTACTTTCACAGGCTGTATTCCCCGCTGAAATCCTAGTGTTGCCGGATTTCGTTTTCAGGAGGAGTGACCCCGCCATCGTGGGGGTTGAGGTCCTCAGGGGCAGGATAAGACCCGGCTATCCCCTGATGAACGAGAGCGGGAGGAGGGTCGGAACCATACTGGACATCCAGTACGAGGGGAACAGGGTACCCGAAGCTAGGGCTGGGCAGAGGGTAGCGATCTCGATAAAGGGCGGTGTGGTGGGGAGGAACGTTAAAGAGGGCAGGAAGCTTTACACTGAGGTGTCCGAGTTCGAGGACGATAAGGCCCGCTCCATATACTTCAGCAAGATGAGCGATGACGAAAAGGAGCTGTACAGACGGATCCTCTGGATCAGGTACTCCCGGGGAGCCGGCTCCCCTGAGTAGTTCAACTTATATAACTCAAGTGGTCAGTTTCGGGAAGGTGATTCCACCCCATGGCGATGAGAAGAAGGAGGAGGGTAGAGGAAGAGTTCCTCGTGCTCGACATCGGCGATCCCAATACTGGTAAGACTTTTCACGTTAAGCTGCCAAAGGACAACATCCGGTTCTTCGTGGGAAGGAGACTGGGCGAGGAGATCAGTGGAGATGCCTTTGGCCTACCCGGATACACGTTCAAGATAACCGGAGGGACCGACAAGGATGGCTTCCCGATGCACCCCTCGCTGCAGATACCGGGGAAGAAGAAGGTCCTCCTGTCCTCACCGCCGGGGTTCCACCCCAGGAGGAAGGGAGAGAGGAGGGCTAAGACCGTGAGGGGTGCCATAATCTCCGATGCCATAAAGCAAATAAACCTGAGAGTCGTTAAGGTCGGGGAGAAGCCATTGGAAGAGCTGCTGAAGAAGGAGGAGGCGGAAGCTGAGGCCTCCTGAAGGTGATCCAATGGGAAATGAAGTTGACAAGGACAGGGTCATCCTGCAGCCCGAGATGAACATAGGGACCGCTGGCCACGTGGACCACGGCAAGTCCACCTTAGTTCAAGCTTTGACGGGCATATGGCCAGAGAGGCACAGTGAGGAGCTTAGGAGAGGTATCACCATAAAGCTGGGGTACGCCAACGCCGATCTGAGGAAGTGCAAGTCCTGCGAGGGGGACGATGCCAAGTGCTACACCACCATGGAGAGATGCCCCATAGACGGAGGGGAGACGGTCCTCCTCAGGAAGGTCTCCTTCGTGGACTGTCCTGGTCACGACACCCTGATGGCCACGATGTTGGCCGGCTCCACGTTAATGGATGCGGCCTTACTGGTCATCGCGGCTAACGAGCCAGCTCCGCAGCCCCAAACCAGGGAGCACTTGGTTGCCCTGAAGATAATGGATGTCAAGCAGATCATAGTGGTCCAGACCAAGATAGAGCTCGTCAGCGATGAGGAAGCCCTGAAGAATTATGAGCAGATCGTGGAGTTTCTGAAGAGCTACCTGGATGAGGTCCCCCCGATAATCCCCGTCTCCGCCCTCCATGGGGTGAACATCGGCTACTTGATCAGGGAGATGGTGAGGAGGTTCACGCCTCCGCCCAGAGACCCAACTAAGCCCCCCAGAATGTACGTGGCCAGGTCCTTCGACGTGAACAAGCCGGGAACGAGGCCCGACAAGCTCGTAGGTGGCGTGCTCGGAGGCACCATCATCCAAGGCAGATTCAGGGTGGACGACGAGATAGAGATAAGGCCCGGAGCCTACAAGGCCGGTAAGTTCATCCCGCTCACGACCAAGATAGTGAGCCTGAGGAGCGAGAACACCCCCTTGGAGGAAGCCTACCCCGGTGGGCTCATAGGTGTGGGGACCCTCCTAGATCCAGCTCTGACTAAGGCCGACAACATGGTGGGTAACGTAGTTGGAATGCCCGGAGAGCTGCCGCCCACCTGGGTGGAGCTGGACGTAGAGGCCAAGTTCTTCGAGAAGATAGTGGGTACCAAGGAGGAGATGGAGGTCAAGAAGCCCAACAAGGGTGAGTTCATACAGCTGAACGTCGGTACGGCCACGGTACCGGCCGTGCTCAGGGACATAACTCCCGAGGATGAGATGACCCTCCTACTGAGAATACCTGCCACGGCCGAGCTCAACCAGAGAGTCGCCATCTCATCCAGGATAGGTAATAGGTGGAGGCTCATAGGGTACGGGCACATCAGAGGGGGGAAGGAGTACAGACCACCCTCCTAAACCTCCAAGATTTTGATCTTCAGCCCAAGCCTGGAGAGTTTCTCCTCCCTCTTCCTCTGATATTCGTCATCGGTTCTCAGGATGACGCCGGTGGGTCCATCTAGGAGGAGGGCCTCTACCCTCGTCACCTTCAGGTCTGCCAAGACTATCTTGGGGTCGGGCAACCCCTCTAATTCCCTCCTGATCTTCTCTATGAGTTCCCTTCCCCTCCCGGTCAGTCTGTACCTGACGAAACTGCCGATGGCGAGGTGCCCGCAAGGGGTCTCTACCGTGGGGTAGGTGACTATCGCCCCGCAGGATCTGCACCTGTACACGGGACCTATTGAGACGAGTTCCTCGCCTGTGATAGGTCCGCATCTCGGGCAGGCATCCCTCTCGTAGGTCACCGATCCACAAGGGATGTGGATCCAAGCCTCCATCACTTCCAAGTCGCTGGCACCGCAGGAAGGGCACTTCAGGATGGCATAGGTAGGTCCATCGCAGGAGAAGGTGGTCACCCTCTCGGATGTCAGGAGCCCCTCTCCCACTACCCTCTCCAAGACATCGTTTTTCCCCGTGATCACCTCTTCCCTGTTTAGAAAGCTCCAAATGAAGGTTATCAGGTCCTCTCCAGGGAGATCAACACCTAACACCGAGGAATCCCTCCTCGCACGCCCTGTCAACGTCCCTCAACCATGAGAAGGAACCCTCGTCCTCCAAGAAGTCAATCGCGATGGATTGAGACCTCCAGAGTGGCTTACCCTCTCTTATCTCCGGTACCGAGGAGTAACGTCCGTTCCTGACGAATCCGTCGATCGTGTAGTAGTAGGCAGCTCCTCTGAGCCTCTCATACGGCCCATAATCGGATTCTACCTCCCTGTAGATCAGGTTGCTCATGACGAGGGTCTCCCCGCTCGGGTTAACTGTGACATGGCCATAACCGGGTGGTATGACCACGACATCTCCGGGTGATGCCCTCACCACTATGAAATCCACTATCTCCGAGGGCGAGGCGCCCGCCCTCTGGAGGAGGTACATGGCGCTGCCGGAGTGCACTTGATAGACTTCAGGGTAGGAGGGCTTACCGGCTGAGGGGGGCTTATGGTAGTGGCCCTTCGTCTTAGCGTACTCCCTTCCAACCATCCAAGGTGGGATTATCGTTACGTCGAACCGGGCCCATCTCCCCCTCAGTGGGGGGAGATCCCTGTACATGAAGTACGCGTCTCCATCCTCCTTGAGGGCATCGGGATCCTCCAAGACCGTGAGAAGATCGGAGAACCTTCTCACGCTGGGGATGACCCTCTCGCCTTGGACTAGAAGTTCGCCCTCCTCTTCCCTATATTCGACGCCGGGGGCTATCATCATCCGCGCTCCCAGAGTAGTACCCTAAGCCAAGTTAATATTCCGGACCCTCCCGAAGTCAGGATGAGGTTAAGGCTTATTCTACTATTCCTCGTCATTTCCACGCTCTTAATTCCTCTAGTAAACACGAGCGGTCAGATAGTGTATGAAATAGAGAGGGAAAAAGTCATTCTAGATATACAGCGTTCAGGAACGGTGTACTTGAGGTACAACCTCACTCTAAAGGTGAAGTCGGGGACCATAGCCCGCTACGTATCGATAGGGATGCCCTCCCCATCTTTCAGCGTGCTAGAGGCTAAGGAGGTCTTCCCCGACGGTAGAACCGTTGAGGTCGATGCCGAGGAGATCAGAGAGGGCTCGTACTACGCGGTGAAGATGAGACCCAGCGAGCCCATAGACCCGGGGGAGAGCAGGACCTACGTGGTGGAGGTCGAGCTCAGGGACTTCATCTACGAGGACGAGACCAACCCGGGCAATGCGGGCCTCATGTTCACACCCTCATGGTTCAATGCCCCCATCAAGCTGCTCCAAGTCTTCGTGATACTACCTCCTGGGGTCTCCAAGGAAGAGGTGAAGAACCAGCCCGATTACGACAACTTGCAGGTGCTGGATGACGGCAGGATATACCTCTACTGGGAGAGGAAGGACCTTCCCCCCAACTACAAGTTCGAGATAGGGGTGTCCTTTCCGAGGGACTACGTCGAGAAGGTGGTACCCGCGGGTGGCGGGATTCCAGACTACCTCAGCTTCATTATCGGACTCGTGTTTCTGGGAGCGATAGTAATCTCCATCGTGGCCATAGTCAAGTTGTTCAAGTCATGGATAGAGAAGCTCCCCTATCAGGCCCCCGAAATATTCGCGGAGAGCTTGGGACCAAACAAGAACATGGCTCCAACGGAAGTTGCCTACCTCCGTAAGTTAGAGGGAGCCAAGCTCAATTATGGGCGAATCTTAGCGGTTCTCATAGCCAGCTTGGTGGAGAAGGGATTCTTGGCGGTGGAGAGCCTGGACCCGCTCAAACTGAGGAAGCTGGAGGGATCGGAGAGGAACCTGAGGATCTACGAGAGGAGGTTCTTGGACTGTGTGACTGAGGACGGATCTCTAGATCAGGATTGCCTGGTTAAGGTAATCAAGCTCATACACAGGAGGGTGGAGAGGGAGTTATCCGGGTACTCGAGGAGGGAGACCCTCACCTTCTACGACAGCAAGGTGAGGTCGATATGGGAGATGATCGAGAGTGCTCCCATCGATGAGAAGCTCGATCTCGTCAGGGATAATCTGGCATGGCTGTTGACCGATCCTGATTTCGAGAGAAACCTGAGAAGGGCATTGAGGAGGCCTAAGAGGGAGGTGGTCGTTACCTCCTATCCCTATCCGCTGGACGATGTGTGGATATGGTGGCCTAGGGGTAGGTGGACCTCGATTCCCCCCGCTCCAGGGGTGCCCAGAGCTCCCGATACGTCCGGGACGCCTAGTGGCAAGGTGGATGTCCCGGTCATCCCTGACATAGAGAAGGCAGCGGACACCATCGCCAGATCGGTTGAAGAGGTCTCCTCCAACGTCGTCAGGAACATCGAGGGCTTCGCCGACAGAGTGGCTAGGGTCATCGTCCCCTCCAGACCTCGAGCTAGGAGGACGGCATCAGTCAGCTGCGCCTGCGTCAGCTGCGCATGTGCCTGCGCGTGTGTGAGTTGCGCTTGTGCCTGTGCCGGAGGTGGGGTCGGTTGATGGAGAGAGAATTCCTGACGTTCAAATTGAATGGTAGGAGGATCCAGCTCCGCATAGATCCCCTAGCCATGGGCGCCCTCGTGGTGGATGCTCAGAGGGTTGCGTACCTCAATTACACGGCAGCGGTCTTCGCCAAGGCTTTCCTCTCAGGTAAGGGATGGGATGAGGCTTACAGGGAGTTGAAGAGGATTTACAGGGGTATGAGGAAGGATGAGGTGAGGAGGCACTATGAGGAGGTAGTTAGTAAGCTCAGGAGATTCATTGAGGGGTACGAGGATCCTGTAACCGATCTGGGGTTTAAACCGGCCTTCCCTGACCCATCAACCCTCGGCGCCCCTTTCAGGGTAGACTTGGCCCTCACATACAGGTGCAATAACGCCTGCATCCATTGCTACTCCTCCAGTCCCGACGAGCGGGAGGAATTGAGCACGGATGAGTGGAAGGCCGTGATAAGGAAGTTCCACGAGCTGGGGGTTCCTCAAGTCACTTTCACCGGTGGAGAGCCCACTCTCAGGAGGGACCTCCCGGAGCTGGTGGCTGAAGCTCAGAGGCTCGGGATGGTCTCGGGAATAGTGACGAATGGAAGGCTCCTGACGCGGGAGCTGGTTGAGAGGTTAGTCGAGGCCGGACTGGATTTCGCTCAGGTGACTTTGGAGTCCAGCGATCCAGAGGTTCACGATTCCATAACCCAGGTGAGGGGGAGCTGGAAGGAGACGGTCGAAGGGCTCAAGAACCTGCTGAGGTTCGATATCTACGTGAGCGTCAATGCGACCCTCCTGAGGAGGAACATGAGCACGGTGGAATCATTGATCCGGTTCGTCGCGGATCTGGGTGTGGATGGGTTCTCGCTGAACAGGCTGATATACAGCGGAAGGGGCAGGGACCTGAGAGATCTGGAGCCCTCCTTTGATGAGATGAGGGAGGTGTTGGCTGAGGCCAAGGAGCTCACCACGGAGCTGGATCTGGACTTCAGGTGGTACGGGGTGACCCGGTACTGCGAGTTGGATCCCATGGGCGAGGGTTTGGGACCGAAGTTCTGCTCGGCATGCAGCATAACCCTAGCGGTGGAGCCTGATGGATCCGTGATACCCTGCCAGAGCCATTACAAAGTTCTGGGCCACATCCTGAGGGATCCTTGGGAGAGGATCTGGTATCACGATGAGTGCCTGAAGATCAGGGAGCTCCGTTTCGTAGGGGATGCGTGTCTCTCCTGCCCTCTGCTCCAAGTCTGCAGGGGAGGGTGTCCCCTTGAGGCGGAGGTGAGACCGTACCCCAGCTCCCCGCCGGAGGTGAGGTTGGGTGAGTGAGGTCGTCCCTCCCGAGGACCTGTCCTCAGCGGCCCGCTTGATCAAGGAGCACTCCGGAAAGGTGCTAGCGTTCACCGGTGCTGGCGTTTCAGCAGAGGCAGGTATCCCGACCTTCAGGGGTAAGGACGGGCTTTGGAACAGGTACAGACCGGAGGAGTTGGCCACGCCCCGGGCGTTCGAGTCCAACCCCAAGAGGGTCTGGGAGTGGTACAAGTGGAGGATGTCCATAATCGCGAGGGCCGAGCCAACTTGGGCCCACAAGGTAATGGCTGACTGGGAGAGGAAAGGTGTGCTTATGGGCGTGGTGACCCAAAACGTGGACGGGCTTCACCAGAGAGCTGGCTCCAGGCTGGTCATAGAGCTTCACGGATCGATATGGAGGACCAGGTGTACCGTGTGCGGCAGGCGGTTCGATCTAGGTTTCGGGAACATACCGGAGGAAGATCTACCGAGGTGTAGAGAATGTGGAGGACTTCTCAGGCCTGACGTTGTGTGGTTCGAGGAGCCCGTTCCGATGGACCAGTTCGAGAGAGCGGAGAGGCTCTTCTCCGAGGCAGAAGTCATCCTCATTGTGGGGACGAGTGGTGTGGTCATGCCTGCAGCCCTGTTACCCATCAACGCGGCTAGGCAGGGGAAGATATTGGTAGAAGTGAACCCCGAGGAAACTAATTTAAGTAGCTTGGCGACCATCAGGTTGAGAGGGCCGGCGGGAGAGATCTTCAGGGAGCTCGCCCGGCTGGTGGAGGAGGATCTCTCTTGGAGATAGTTGAGTTCAGGCACGATTTGTTGGATGAGGTCGTCTCAATCCACTGCCCCAACTGGAAGGATATGACCTTCGATCTCCGGATCAAGGAGTGCGGATACTGGGGCGATCCCCAAGTATTTGAGTGGTACTTGGAGGCCCTCTACTCCTCCGGCGGCAAGGCAGTGGTCGCCCTATCGGATGGAAAGGTGATTGGCGAGGCTGAGGTCGTACCGGAGAGGTTCCTCACGCCCGTGGGTGAGCACGCATACCTGCAGATGGTGTGGGTAAAGGAGGAGGCGAGGAGAACTGGCGTAGGGAGGAAGCTCGTTGAGAGGTGCATGGATCTGGCTAGGGGAATGGGAATGCGCCACTTGGATACGATACCGACCGCTGAGGCCCTTCCCTTCTTTGAAAGCCTCGGCTTCCGGGAGATCGATTCTCAGGTACTTATGGAGGCGCCAGCGAGACCCGCACCCGAGCAGCCCAAGGTGGAGGAGGCTACTAGGGAGGAGTTCCCCGCTGCCGCCCAGATGATCGCCGGACAGACGAGGCCTTCATCTCTCCTTTGGGAGCTGCTGTGGGACAGGGAGAGCGTGGGTCTTCCCTCGCCGAGGGTCGTGAAGGTCAGAATGGGGCTGTGGCAGCTCATCCTCGCAATGTTCCAGCCCACTAGGGACGATGATCACCTCTATGCCCTGATGTGGGGACCGAAGAGGGCCAGTCTCGGCCAGATATTTGATTCTGCTGAGATGGCGGTTACCCTCGCCCATGAGATGGGTGTGCCCAAGGTGGTCACGCAGACCTGGTGCAGGTACAGGGCGGCGTTCGAGGCCGCTGGCTTCGAGCCAGTAAGCAGGTATAAGTGGATGAGAAAGGAGATCTGACCCTTAAAAGGAAGAGTGAAGAGAGGAGTAAGGAAGGAAAAGAAGAAAGAGAAAGAGGGGGTAAGACAATTAGCCTCCCAGTGACGGACCTACCACGTTGTCTACCCACCACTGCATGGACCAGAGCTCATCGTGGCCTATCCTCTGCCCTGGGAGCACCCTCAACTTGCCCTGGTTATCGTATATCGGTCCGGTGAACGGGTCGAAGGTCTCGTCGTTAACGAATACCCACTTCTTCCCGGTCCAGATGGCACCCATCTGAACGAGTCTCGCCATGACGAGCGTGTAGACATCCGGGTTCTCTATTACGGTGCCGTTCGGGAGCTGGACCTTCTCATTCACCTTAACGGACTTCAGCTCGTCCACGAACTTGGGATTGACCGGTTGGTTGTAGGTGCAACCGAGCTCCACGGCGCCCTCCTTCAACTTCCACCAGTAATCGACATCCTGGAGATTCTTGGGTGTGTAGGAGCCGGCGTATATCTTGCTGAGGATGTCGTCGTATATCACCTCCCAATGGACGAGCTGGCCGCTGACGCACACATCCTTCCCGAACTTCTCCATTGGGCTGTAGTGCCCGAAGGCGAGTACGCGATCCCCTCTCTGGAAGTGCTCCTCGGCCACCTGAACAACGGTCGGCGAGTCCTCCGTGAACGCAAGCACATCCACGCCCTCCGATATGAGGGACTCGGCGGCCTGCCTGGCCTTTGTGGGATCGTACCAAGCTCCTATCTCCCTGACGTATACCTTGCAGTCCCCGCAGACCTCCTTGACTCCCAAGGAGAAGGCGTTTATGTGCCTGACGACCTCGGGTATCAGGTGCGCAGCCACGTAACCTATCTTCTTGGTCTTGGTCAGGGCTCCGGCCATGAGACCGTTCAGGTAGTAGACTTGGTAGAAGTCCGCGAAGTACGTGCCCATGTTGGGGGCCCTCTTGTAGCCTGAACAGTGCCAGAATATCTTGTCCGGGTGTTTATGGGCCTCCTCCAGTGTTGGATCCATGAAGTCGAAGCTCGTGGTGAAGATGACATCGTAACCCTGGGAGATGAGCTGCTCTATCACTCCGGCGGCATCGGCGGGAGCTACTGACTCTACATGAGTCGTCTCCAGCCAGTCGTACTTCTTGTCCACCATCTCCTTGGCCTGATGGTGGGCGTAGGTCCAGCCTATGTCCCCTATCGGCCCCACGTATATCCAAGCGGCCTTTATCTTCTTGCCTCCTGATGTGATGGTCTTGGTCTGGGTTACAGTGACGGTCTTGGCGGGTGCTCCCGTCGCCCCCACGGTCACGGTCTGGGTGACCGTGGTGACCCGACTCGGAGCGGCAAAATAACCCGCGATCAGGCCCAGAATAAGGAGTATTACCGCTATCGCGGCCCACTGGGTAGAGGTCATACTAACTACCTCATGGGGGGTGTTGTGGCTGAGGCCAGTGGGCATTTCATAAAGATGACCCAATCGTTTCACCTGCACCGCAAAGCTTTTCAAGTAAGAGGTAAACGGAGTAGGAGGCTGCCGTGGGCGGCGGCCTAGGAGAGGCCCGCGGGTAGAGGGCTTAGACCTCATGGGGGGTCGCGAGCCTCTCCTATCTATCTCTCCTCTCTTTCATACGGTTTGCCCAATGCAGCAGGAGCTCCCATCTTCCTTCTCATGGATTCAGTGGCTCCTAGAGTCAGTATTACTATGGTCAGAAAGTAAGGAAGTCCGTTCAGGAGCCACTGGCTGTAACCATAGGCCTGCAGCGTGTAACCGCTCGCTTCTACGACGCCAAATAGGTACGAGCCCAAGAGAGCCCTGAGGGGATCCCAGAGAGAGAATATCACCAGCGCCAAGGCTATCCATCCCCTTCCCGCGGTCATGTTCTCTATCCAAGCCGGGTTGTATGCGACCGACAGGTAGGCGCCGGCGAGACCGGCGAGCAGTCCCCCTATGAGGGTGCTCACGTACCTGACTTTACTCACGTTAATGCCCATCGCATCAACGGCGGCGGGGTTCTCCCCGGTGGACCTTATGATTATACCGTATTTGGTCCTGTAGAGGAGGAACCACATTATCAGGGCGAGTAGAAGGGAGATATAGAAGAGAGGGTCCTGATCGAAGAGCACCTTCCCCAGCACGGGAATTGAGGACAGCGGTTCCACGGGTTTCGGAAGGAACCTCGCCTCTACTGGTAGCTGGTTCCCCACATAAGCTCTTCCGAGAACGCTGCTTAATCCTAGGCCGAACATGGTCAGGGCAAGTCCAGAGACCACCTGATTTCCCTTGAGCCCTATGCTTATAGCCCCGTGTATCATAGCCAGTAAGCCTCCGGAGATCATTCCGACCAGAACCCCCAACCACGGGTTCCCAGTAACTAGGGCGGTAGCGAATGAACTGAGGGCACCCACTGCCATCATTCCCTCGACGCCCAAGTTCAAAATTCCGGATCTCTCAGCGTATATCTCACCTAGGGCCGCGAGCAACAGGGGCGTCGCTGATCTCAGACCTATCCAGAGGATGTTCTCTACCAGCTTGGCCTCGATCATCCCTTCACCACCCTGTACCTCACCAGAAAGTCGCCTGCAAGGACGAAGAACAATATTATCCCGTTGAAGAGGTCCACCACTCCTATGGGAAGCCTGTACGTTATCATTATGTATTCTCCGCCGACTAAAAGGCCTCCATAGAGGAAATTAGTTACGATCAGGCTTAATGGATTGTTGCCGCCCAGCCAGGCGGTTATTATTCCGGAAAACCCGTACCCGGAGAGGAACTCCGGGGTAAACCTCTTCTGGATGCCGCACAGCTCTCCCACCCCTGCGATCCCCGCTAGACCACCGCTCACCACCATGGCCAGAACCACAGTCCTCAAGTAGCTCATACCGGCCGCCGCTGCGGCATCTGGATTGCTCCCCACAGCCCTCATCTCGAATCCCCAAGGGGCCCTTGTCAGGAGTACATAGGCTAGGATGGAGGTAATCACGGCTATCAGGAGGGTGGGCCAGTGGATCCTCGTGCCATCTATCAGGGGAAGGTGGGATGCCTCGGGTATTACTTCCGTGTGGGCAAAGCCCCCGTAGGTGAGCTGCCCGACCTTCTCCTTAGCCTCCCAAGGCCCGTGAATTAGGTGCTGGAACACCCAGTACAGGACGTAGTAGAGCATGAGGGTGGAGATTACCTCGTTCACGTTGAGCTTGGCCTTCAAGATGGCTGGTGGTATGCCCCAGGCGGCACCGGCTGCGAACCCGACGAAGAAGAGTACGGGGATCAGTAAGGCAGATGGAAGGGATCCCAAGCTCACCGCCACCACGTAGGCGGCCATCGCCCCAGCCAGAAGCTGGCCCTCGGCCCCTATGTTCCAGAACCCCGTCCTGAACACCAAGGCGAGCCCCGTGCTCACCAAGAGGAGGGGGATCATCCTGACTATCGACTCCGTCACGCCTATGCGAGTGGCGAACGCGTTGTAGAATATGGAGGAGTACACATCGACGGGATTCAGGCCGTAGACCAGGAAGACGATCGAGGCCGTCATCAGGGCTGCTAAAACGGACAGTATCCTCACGAGGATCACGGTCTTCCTGCTCGTCTCGAGCCTCTTGATCACCCTCAACCTCATGAGAGCACCTCCGATCCGGACATCATGAGACCGATCTCCTCCCTCGTCACTTCTTCCGGCCTGACTATTCCCACGAACCTGCCCTCGAACATCACGGCTATGCGATCGCTGAGCTGGATCACCTCGTCCAAGTCGCCGGAGACCAAGAGGATGGCTCTCCCCTCATCCCTCTTCCTGAGAAGGAGTTTTCTTATGTATTCAGTGGCCCCCACGTCCAAGCCGAAGGTCGGGTTGGAGGCCACTATGAGTTTGGGATCCCTCCTTATCTCCCTCCCCACTATGAGCTTCTGCATGTTACCACCGGATAGGAGCCTGGCCTGCGTGTCCGGTGAAGGGACGGCTATCTCGTACTCGTTTATGAGGGACTCAGCAGTCCTCCTTATCTCGCCGTAGTCGAGCAGCAGACCCTTCCTGTAGGGGGGCCTGTAGTAGCTCTTCAGCACGGAGTTCTCCGCGACGCTCATGTCAGGAACTATGCCGAACTTGAGCCTCTCCTCCGGGATGTGTCCGACGCCCAGCTCGGCGATCTCTCGAGGCGATTTATTGGTCGCATCCACCCCCATCACCCTCACAGAGCCAGATTTCACCCTCCTCAATCCCACTATGGCCTGTACCAGCTCCCTCTGCCCGTTCCCCGCCACTCCAGCGACTCCGAATATCTCGCCCTCCCTCACCTCGAAGCTGACACCTTTGACGGCCTCCCTCCCCCTATCACCGAGGACTACGAGGTCCCTGACCTCTAGGACAGGTCTGCCGGGCTTGCCAGGCACCTTCTCCAGTTCGAAGACCACATCCCTCCCCACCATCATCCTGGCCAGCGATTCCTTGGTTGCCTCCTCCACCCTGAGCGTGCCGACTACCCTTCCCCTCCTCATGACCGTCACCCTGTCCGCCACCTCGAAGACCTCCGAGAGCTTGTGCGTGATGAAGACTATGCCCTTCCCGTCCTTCTTCATCCTCCTGAGCACGTTGAAGAGGTCCCTGGCCTCCTGGGGCGTGAGAACCGATGTGGGCTCATCCAAGATGAGGATGTCCGCCCCGGCGTAGAGGGCCTTCACTATCTCCACCTTCTGCTGCTCCCCCACCGAGAGCTGCCAAATGTAAGCGTCGGGATCCACCTGGATCCCGTACTTCTCGGCGAAATCCCTTATCCTAGCCTTCACCTCTCTCAGGGGATTGAGGATGCTCCTAGCGTAACCCATGGCCAGGTTCTCAGCCACGGTGTGCTTGTCCACCAGGAGGAAGTGCTGGTGCACCATCCCTATTCCCAGCCTTATCGCATCCTTGGGGCTGCGTATCTCCACCCTCTTCCCCTTTACGAAAATTTGTCCCTCGTCCGGCTGGTATATGCCGTAGAGTATGTTCATGAGGGTCGTCTTCCCGGCTCCGTTCTCACCCAAGAGGGCATGGATTTCCCCGGGAAGTAGCTCAAAATCGACGTGATCGTTCGCTAAGACGCCGGGGAACCTCTTCACTATCCCTTCCATCCTCACGAGAGGTTCCCCGTCCGATGCTCGGGTCAAGCTACCCCCGAGCGCCGTATCAGGACAGATATTAAACTAGCTGTCGGTGGGTTCGGGTCGGCTGGATCGCCCATTCAACAGATCGAGGGCGTATCTGACCCATTTTACGCATTTACAGGTGCGATGGGGGGTCATGAGTCTCCTGAGAGTTACCCAGATCTCAAGTGTCAGATCGAACGGGACCTCCTGAACCTTGGAGTACCCCTTACATCGTTCCTTTGAGTCAAGCTACCGGGCCCGTATGCGTATGCGATGCAGGGAGGACAGGTCTTCATTTCCCGATCTCCAGAGTAATAGCACCTTGAACAGCACGTTGATTAGGAGGAACAGTATCAAGTAGGGCCATGAGCTGAGTGCATTTCGCTCGATCCATAGAGGGACTACAAACGGCTCCATCCCGCTTGTAAGCTGGGCTACCACAGGTCCACTCAGCAAAGAGAGAATCAGGCCGAGTGATAGTCCGATTACTAGCGAGGAAATGTAAAGGATCAGATCAGTAAGGGATAGGAGAGACCATCTCGATCCCAGTGAGACCATGAGGAATAAGCTCCTCTCATAAGCACGATATGTCAGGGCGGTAATCAGTAGGGAGGAGAAGATTCCCGCAGCGAGGAATAAGAGGAGCAGATCTCGAAGTCTCTTCGATACCTCTCCATAGACATCCGCTCCTCTCCTCAGGAGCGAGAGTGATTCCTCGTGAACATCGTAACCGAGCTCCCTCAACCTATTTACCCGCTCAGAGGCCCCTTCCTCGGTCAGGAATAAGTACTCGGCGAACACGCTCATAGGGCCGACTTTCAAGTTCCTCTTCTTCAGGAAGCTCGTGAACCCCCCTTCAGAGACCATCAAGGAAGACAGGGGCGAGAATTCTATCTCCATGGGGAGGTACGTTCCAACGACCCTGCACTCGTATACAAATCTCGTAAAATCGCTTAAAGTCAGATTACTACCACATAGGGCCCCTTCCTTTGGTAGTATGATCTCTATAGAAATCTTCTGACCTATTCTAAAGCCCTTCCTCGAGAGGTTCCCGTAAAGAAACTCCGAGATTATGCACTCGTCGGTCTGGCTGGGATAAGTCCCCCTAACTAAGACGGGCTTCATCAGATCAGGAAAGTCGGTAAAATTGACCAAGATCAGTATAGCCTTGCTATTGATCTCCTTTATGGATACAGGGGCCCATATTCTGTGGATTCGAACAAACTGAGTCGATGCTTGGGAAAGAATGAGGATAGGTTCTTCATCCATGCGCGCACCACAGGCTTTCTCCCTGCTCACAGATACGTATATGATCCTATATCTGGACAGGTCGTTCAGTCTCTTAATTTCTATCCCGATGGACTCCGATGACGTTACGACCTGCGCCACCAGGAAAGAGAAAGTTAGTGAAATAGCTATAATGGCCAGAGGAGGAAGAAGGAAGCGTGTGAATATCATTTTGAATCACTAGTCTGTAAACTACACAATTCGCATGTGGAATTTTACTTATTAAGCTTTTGTGAATTTCTTTATTTCCTTTTTATGGAATTGTGGCTCAGTAAGTATTGGCTCACCGGCTATTGAGAATATATCTCTAGGCTTTCCCCAGCGTACAACTCCCTGAAACTGTCCCTCAGCTGGGACGCAAGCTTGGATTTGGCCCTGAAACCGGTGCAGTGCATTGGAACGAGTATCTCCGGATTGTACTCTTTCAAAGCCTCGACTGTCCTCTCTATCCTCTCGTCACTGGCGTCGATCAGGTGGAATCCTCCTATGATCGCTTTTATCCTGTCCTCCCCCGTGAGGGAGATGGCTCTCGCTACCGTGTTCACCACCCCACTGTGGCCGCAACCCAGCAGGATCACCAACCCGTCCCCCATCCTCACCACCAAGGCTTGGTCATCCGGAAGCTCGTCCGTCACAAACTTTCCACCTTCCACCTTGTAGAAGCCCCTCACGATCTCGAAGTCGTTCTTTCGGGGGATCTCACCGGTGGTCATGACGTCCTTGGCTAGGGGAACGGGATCCCTCGATAGGATGACCTCGGCATGCCTCTCCAGCTCCCCAAGCGGGTACGGTGGGCCCGTGTAGGTGAGCTCGTTGAGGCCGAGGGATGGCAGTATCGCGTATTTAGGTGAGAAGACCTCTGGATGTGCAATTATCAGGGGATTCGAGTTCACATGG
>JAMOVA010000048.1 GCA_027061785.1 Thermoproteota archaeon | reverse complement strand
CTTTACCACCTCATTCATCCCATAAAGTGTGGGTCGACGTGAGAAATCTCCAATACGAGGGAGCGGCCGTGCAGACAAATGGTAACGATGGCCCTTCTGAAGTCCTCATCTCAAATCAAAAAGAGAAGATTAGGTTTATCCAGAGGAGAGCTTCCTCTCCTCTTCCTCTAAGGTCGAGAGCTGCGCCTTCAGCCCGAGTTCCGCATTTTCCAAGTATTCCTCAGCCTCTTCTCTCGTGATCTCAACTATCAGATCTCCCAACTTTCTGTATATCCTTCTACCATCGGCGTGCTTTGAAAGGTACTCCCTAGCCAGTTCTATCTCTCTGAGGGTACTGCTGATCGAGGACTTCAGTCTTCTCAGTTCCTCTAGCTTCCACCTGAGCTCCAAGGTCTTCAGTAGATCCGTTGTCGACATCAGGCCCTGCCCTCTCCGCCCAGCTTCCTGACCTTCTCTATCAGCTCGTTGACCTTCCTGCTATCCTCCTCTATCTTCTTGAGCAGGGCCCTCCTCAAGCTGAGCAGGGCATTTATTCTCCTGTCGAGGTCCTCCTTCACCTCCTCTATGGTGGCGCTGACCAGCAATCCCGCTCCCACATCCATCACAAGGTCGTTAACGCTCTCAATCTTGCCCTTTATCGCCACTCCGGCTCCAAGGGGGATGTATATGGACCTCCCCTCTCCCTTCTCCTTCATGTAGGAGAGGGTCTCGCTCACAGTCCTGAGGTCGGTTATCGTGGTATCTATCACACCTATCTGCTGCCTCAGGTATTCTATTTCGCCGAGTACGCTCCTTATCTCATCCTGCATCTTCTCGAGATTCTCCTGATTGGTAGGCTTGGTCTCCTCGGTGCTCATAACATGTCACCTCCAATCTAACATAGATTTTTTCTAAATATAAATATTACGCTAAATAACGTAAAATAACCATATTAATTTATACTATCCTGTAGATATGGAGAATAAGAGTCATGATGAAGGGTATAAACTGGATTATATTGTGAAACATATATTTTATAGTTTAACCATGGAGAATGTCGATCTCCTCTTTTACAGCGTATGGAGCTGACGATTAAGTTCTCGATGAATTCAAGGTGCCCTACGCATATTCTATGAAGTGATCGTTTCCAGTCTGAAAGCTCTGGAGAACACTCTACAGTTCGGCAAGCGTGGAATTGAAGGGTCTCCTCGGGAGTGCTACGATCTCCAAGGAAAAATCTACGGGATTCAAAAAGTAAAGAGGGTAGATGGCACCTCTCTACCCCTATCCTTTCTTACGTCCTCTTCTCAGTAAGAGGGGCAGTAGTAAGAGCACGCCTAGGAGCAGCCCGGCACCTGTGAAGATCGGGTATTCCACCCACTTATTTCCTCCACCAGTGCAACTCGTTGAATATACGTTGAATCTAAGGCTGTAGTGTTTAGTCACATTTCCTAAGTCCAGAACGGTGCGGAGAGACCAAGAGCCTGCCTTCATACCGGTCAGGTCAAGTGTTAGTGTGAGATTTCTCTCTTCGCCCGGTGGTATGGAAATTGGTACATCGCTCTCATTCACTGGGTTCCCATCTGGATCGACGAACCATGCTCTGAGCTCTCCCCTCATCTCCTTGGAAAATCTGTTTTCTAGTGTTAGAACGAAGCTTGCCTTGGAACCAACTGGAAAAGAGCTCTCTGTAGGCGTGATTCCAATTACCAAGGTTCCTATCTCCCTCCTGAGCTCCGTACGAGTGATGGTGACCGTCTTCCCGGTCTCACCCGAACCCACTTGTATGGATGGATGGGACGTCAGGGTCTCCCTCATCGTGATGGTCTCTCTAACTGTCCTAGTTCTGTAGACAGTCTTCGTCTCTGTGACCGTCTCCGTACTGGTTAGGTAGCGGTAGATGTACCTGGTCCTAGTTTTTGTTGTTTCTACCCCACTTATCTTGTGGAGGTCTATCTGGAGATCATCACCAGGATGGATACCCTCACTCACCACCGTGTCGTATCCCGGCTTGGAGATCCTCACATCATAGGTCCATCCTCTTACCACGGGGAAGTTCACCTCTCCGTTTGAATCTGTGTAGCCGTAAGTCCACACCGTATCTCCTCCACTGGGTCTTATGAGTTCAACCAAGGCTCCGGAGAGGGGACTGCCATCCGCCGTCACTGAGACCTTTATGAACAGTTTGTTGTATGATATGTTGAGGTTTGAGAGCCTGAGTATTCCCTCCGTATCAGAGTGGAACACTAGAGGGATCTTGCAGGAGTCAGCCGTCAGCGTGCACCCGGGACAGTCGCATCCGATTAAGGCGTCATTCAACTGGGAGCTTATGGAAGGAGATGAAGCGCCGTCATCAACTTCTTCGAGATGATCAAGTGGGCCCGCGAATCCCCACTCCCTGACGCTGTTGTTGGCCACATCCAACCATACATTTGACGGATAGATCCCGGCACCATAGTCCACATCGACCCTGTACAGCTCCGGGGTGAGGCTGCTGTCATGAGTTAGGAAGGTGGCCTTGAACTGGAAGTACCTGTTATCTGGGAGGCTGCTGAGCATCTGAGGTGGAGGATACGGCACAGGAACCCAAGCATCTCCGGAGCATCCTGGATCATCACAGCTCCTCACCTCGATGGACAAGTTCGTAACTCCTCTAGCGTAGTGATCTCTAACCTCAGAATCGGATAGCGAGCGACTGAATATGGCCAACTCATCGATTCTACCTTGGAAGCCAATGAAATCTCCCACTATCAGCGGTTCATCGTTGTTCAAGATGGCCCCTGCAGCCGCTGTGGAGTTAACGAGTGTCCCATTCAGGAACAGCTTGAGCTCAGTACCATCGTAGGTCAGGGCGATGTGATTCCATCCGGATGGGGTTCCCGGGAGGTCGTATTCCACTCGGAAGGCACCATCACTCGTGGAGATAGTGCCGTATATACTGTTTCCAGATGCACCGATACCGTAAGCTCCGTCTTTGTTGATGCCGGCTGCTGATGGCTTACCCAAGGTGGTAACGACTGAGTAAGGAGATGCCTTCACTACCAAAGCGGTGCCAGGAAATGATGGTGAAGTATAGACGTAGTTCTCGTAGATTTCAGCCACCTGTGTATCATTTAGAGACGCATCAAACAGCAGAAACTCGTCTAAAATTCCATCAAAGAAGTAGACGAGCGCAGATGAGTACTTTCCGGTGTGGAGCTTCGTCCCACCATAGAGGGCGCCTAACGCGTCTCGCCCTATGTGTATACCTATCTCATCCCCAGGATCCGTGTACTCTGCGACCTTCACTCCATTGTAGTACATGGAAAACGCGGAATCCATATCAAATACGAAGGCAACATGCTGCCACTCGTCGACATCTGCGGGGTGGCTCAGCCAAGCACCCGTCCAGTTAATGGGTGCAGATTCTGACCAGGCTCCCGTGTAAATATTACTGTCGTTATATATATAAATGTTTAAGCCATTAACTACAGCTCCCTCATCATAGATGAATCTTATGTTTGACACATCGTCCGGCTTCACCCAGACGAGGACAGTCCTCTTCCTTATGGGATTGGTGAAGGTGGGGTTGTTGGCCGTCCGGTTTTGATCTAGGCTCACCCAATCATCGGAGCCATCGAACTCCAACGCTCCACCAAACTTTCCGGAGGTCCAAGTTGCCCCCTTTATGTAGGCCGGGTCTACGCAGAAGTCAGATGTATAGAGCGTGCAATTGCCGATGAGCCAGTCGTAGGCGGTGTCGTTCGCTACCGTACCTGACCCCTCATCAAAGTGGTAGGCTACCCTCAGATCAGGTATCATATCCAAGACTATCGAGGTCATGTTGCTCAAAGAAGTGGCACTTGGGTTACCGTAGTACATGTAGATGACCTCGGTCCCAGCATCTGGGACTTTCACCCATACTGTGGCATTTGTGGCCGTATTATAAGACTCCAGCCAGTACTGAAGCTGATGACCGGACGAGTCCAAGAATCTCAGGTCATCGAAATCTTCCTGCATCCCCTCCAGGTAGGGGACCTCTATCCTGATCGGGAAGTCATCCTCGGGGGTCGGAGGTGACAGGTATACGGGAACCTTTCTGCTCCAGACCTCCGCTCCCGTCAGATAGAGCCAGGCCTCCATGCTCATTTCTGAGCTGAGATCCAAACTGGAAGCATCTGGCACTATGATGGCATCATCAGTCCCGTCGAAGCCTACAGCGTTTTTGAAGATCCCTGGTAGACCGAAAGCCACTCCTCCAACCTCGTCACCGTGATTACCGTTGCCCGAAGTGTCCTGGAAGTCGTGTCCCGATATCGTGTCCGGGGACGTCTCGTTGAAGTGCATGAGCAGGACATTGGATGTCATGTCAGCGGGATGCATTGCATAGGCTTCTGAGGCACCCCAGTTGGGGAACTCTCTACCGTAACCGTACCACCACTCAATGGAGTTCCAGCTCGTGACGTAGCCAGCATCGAACACGTTGCTCTCATAGGTCCCAGACGATGGGTAGCCACCCATGTCAGTGAGCCGAACGTGATCCGTCGCCAGTTCTGTATTGTTATAAAGTCCCAGGTCGAAGTCCCCTCCCAAAACGCTCCATACACCGCCCTGAGGTAGACCTTCGATACTCACAGTCGAAGATACGACCTCTGCATTGAAAGGTAACTCCAAGTACACGGTCTTTTCGCCGCCAGAGAGGAATCTCACATCTTCAATAGATGACCCCCCGTCGAAGGTATTCAGCGTGTATCCGGTAAGGATATTCGCCAGTGAAGGGAATATCATGAACGCTATCAGGAGAAAAAGCAACATTATATTCCTCATACTGGAAGCACTGGGCGTCTTCATTGACATTCCCTCTCTCCAGCGTTTGCGTCACATATTTTAGCTATTATAAAAAATATACGGTTAGCCATGTCTAACATTGAGTTTGGGATGGGCGCTAAGTGTTCTGTAAATAAAGATTAGAATAAACTCGTTTTTATTCAAATCATATCGATGAAGCGTTACTGAAATGTGGATCTGTATAAGAATATTCCAGTGTAACGACATTTTTCTGTTTAATAACCGAAATATTAAAGAAAGGTAGTGGTATAGCGAAGAGACCGAGAGAATATAACGTGAAAGCATGGTTTATCATAATGTTACACACATATGGGACGAAAGCTTCAATTCTTTATTTATATCATGGACATACTCATTAATATAGATCAGTTTTTCTCCGGTATCTAAAAATAAAACGAGGAGCATGCTTTCGTACTCTGCCGGGCGAGGGTATGAGACTCCTTGGAGATGATCCAAGTGCGAAAGCCGTGGATTTCCGATTCTTCCAAGAGACCTTAGGCGGTTGCCATGGGAGGATTCTTCGAAAAATAATTGAATCGAAAAGAGAGTTCGTCCGATCGATCTCGCTAAATAATCGGCTTAATTCACGGAGACCTCCTTGATTACATGCTTCCTCAATTTTTCCTCCAAGACCTCTACTCCTATTCCTGGCTTCTCAGGCGCCCTTATAGTTCCCCTCGAGGTCAGCGTCCATGGTGGATCTACTATATCCTCCTCGTAGTAGCGGTCGCTCGCCGAGATGTCGTTGGGGAACCTCACGTTGGGCAGTGTAGCTGCCGCCACCTGGTGTCCCCTCCCGATTCCCGTCTCGAGCATGCCTCCTATCCAGACGGGCATCCCCACCGAATCGCAGAAGTCGTGTATCTTTCTGGTGTTCGTGAGACCTCCAACCCTAGCTGGCTTGATGTTTATGATGGAGCAGCTCCCCAGTCTGAAGGCCCTGTAAGCGTCCTCTGGCTTCTTTATGGACTCGTCGAGGCAGATGGGTGTCTTCAGCATCTTCGCGAGTTCGGCGTGATCCACCAGATCGTCATAGTCGAGGGGCTGCTCCAGCATCAGGAGGTCGTAGGCGTCCAGCTTCTTGAGGTGGTGCCAGTCGTTGAGCCTGTAGGCAGCGTTGGCATCCACCTGTAGCAAGAGATCTGGATGGGCCTCTCTGACCGCCTTCACAACGTTCACATCCCAGCCGGGCTTGATCTTCAGCTTGACCCTCCTGTACCCCCTCTCCAAGTAGGAGTCCACCACCTTGAGGAGGTCCCTGATCGTGTGCTGTATCCCCACGCTCACGCCGCTCTCTATCTCCTCCCTCACACCCCCGAGCATCTTCCACAGGGGTAAGCCTTTCCTCTTCGCCTCAAGGTCCCAGAGGGCCATCTCAACTCCGGCCTTGGCTATCTGATGCCCCCTGACGAAGCTCACCCTCCTCAGGAAGTCCTCCGGTCCCTCCGCCTGCAAAGCATGCTCCGCCAGGAACTCCCTTATCACGTAGAAGGCCGTTTCAGCGGTCTCATACGAGTAGATGGGCTTGGAGTCGGCCGGAGCCTCACCCCAACCGACATGCCCGTCCTTCTCCACCCTGACTATCACCGCCTGCCTCCTCTTCGTCACACCTGAACTTATCTCGAAGGCGGAGACGAGCTCCATCTCTATAAGGTAGAGGTCGATCCTGTCAGCCACCCCTTATCTCCTCCAGTATTTCCTTGGCCCTCTCTAGGCTTATCCTCCTCTCCCTTATCATCTTCTCCACTACCTTGTCCACCTCCTCCGGGGTGGCGCCGGCTGCGAGGGCTATGTTGCGCGCGTGTAACTTCATGTGGCCGGCCTGTATCCCCTCAGTTGCCAGCGCCCTCAGGGCGGCGAAGTTCTGCGCCAGGCCGACGGCTGCCATGACCTGAGCCAGCTCTCTAGCCTTCTGCACGCCCAGTATCTTGAGGGCTAGTTTGGCTACGGGGTGGACCCTGACCACGCCTCCTACAGTCCCCACCGCCAATGGGAGCTCGATGCTCCCCCACAGGTCACCGTTCTCGTCCACCCAGTACTCCGTCAGGGACGTGTATCTCCCGCTCTTGGCGGCGTAGCTGTGGGCCCCGGCCTCTATGGCCCTGGTGTCCTGGCCCGTCGCCCTAGCGACGGCTATGATCCCGTTCATTATCCCCTTGTTGTGAGTCGCTGCCCTGTAGGGATCGTACTTGGCGAAGCGGTAGGCCCACATTATCCCCTCCACCACCTCCTCCCCTCCTATCGCCGACTTTGCGAACTTGGCCTTCGCCCTAGCCAAGCGTCTGTCAGCTAGGTTGGAGAGGATCCTCAGATATACCTTTCCACCCGTGAGCCTCTCGATCGTGGGCGCTAAACCTTCAGCCATGGTGTTAACGGTGTTCGCGCCCATCGCGTCCAGCGTGTCCACGTAGAGGTGGACCACCAGCATGGGTCCGACGTCGGTGTCGATTGTCCTCACCTCTAGGTCCCTAGCACCTCCCCCCAGCTTGACTAGGAGGGGATCCATCTCGTTGGCCAGCTCCAGCAGTTTCTCCTTCTCGGCCATTATGGCCCTTTTAGCCTCCTCCAAGTCGGGGACCTTCACCACCTGGATCTGGGATATCATTATGGACTCGGTGGCCTCGGCTTCAAAGCCTCCCGACTCCCTGGCCATCTTGGCCGCGTTGCTCGCTGCCGCGACGACAGAGGGCTCCTCTATGGCCATCGGCACCAGATAGTCCTTTCCGTTTATCAGGAAGTTCGTTGCCACGGCGAAGGGCAGGGGCCAGAGGCCGATGACGTTCTCGATCATGTGGTCGGCAACTTCCAAAGGCAGCTTCCCGTACTTTATGATCTCGAGCTCCTCGTCCGTCAGGCCAGCGAACTCCTTAACCTTCTGGAGCCTCTCGTCTATCGTGAGCTTGTAGATTCCGGGTATCCTAGAGCTGGGCATCCCATCACCGGCCCCTCGACCCGGTGAATAATAAATGCCTTGGTTCGCCAGCATCACCTCTTGGAACCTTATATGGAAGGGGGACCGCGCTATCCTAATGGAGCTGGTCAGCGCCCTCTCCAGGTCCACCTTCTTCCTGCTGTCCCTGATGGCTCTGGGATACCTGTCCAGGAGATTCGGGGTCCTGAGGGGGGGCGAGGAGAGGGTGCTGAGCGACTTCGTCTTCCACATATCGCTGCCCTCCCTAGTCATCTGGGGACTCTCCTCAATGGAGATGAGTGAAAGGGTCGTGAGGGTAGCATTGGGCGTTTCCGCGCCCATGGTGCTGGTCGCAGTTCTCATTTACCTAGCGGGGAAAGCGGCTAGACTGAAAAAGGAGCGGATCATCCTGCTCATCGCCGCTTCCATATCAGGAAATACTGGGTTTTACGGGATACCCTACGTGAGAGCCGTGTTCCCAAGAAGCACGGGTCTGGCAGTACTGGCGTGGGCCTCCACCCTCGTCACCTTCACCTTCCTGGTCATCCCCCTGTTCGAGGCGGCCAAGGGAAGGGGAGACCTGTTGAGGAGGACGGCGAGGAATCCACTGATATGGTCGGCTCTGATCGGACTCCTCCTCATGGTATCGGGCGTGGAGGTGCCGGAATTCATCTCCTATACCCTGAGGGAACTGGGGAACACGTCGGGACCGGTCGCCATATTCATGCTCGGCGCCTTCTTCTACGGGAGGGGGTGGCCCGTGCTTGACCTGACTCCCCTGCTGGGGAAGGTTCTCTTGCTCCCCCTCATCGCCCTGGCTTTGGGGCATCTGATGGGCCTCAGTCAGCTGGAGGTGTCGGTCACCACGCTCATGTCTGCCATGCCGGTCGCCGTCGCTCTTGCGGTCCTCAGCGATGTCTACGATTTTCACAGGGAGGAGATCTACTCGCTTGTTCTTATAACGTCGCTGCTCTCCCCCATCTGTCTGGGTGCGTGGTTGACGGCGCTGAGCTGGGGGTGAACGGGAAGGCTCTTAAGTAGCAGGGCCGTTCGGTTATGGGGTTCCCTTTGATAGCTCTTCTCGCCGCCGTGCTGTCGGGCGTCATATGGGGAGTGGTGCCCGCCCTCTACGCCGAGGCCACGAGGAGCGGGGGGTCGACGAGGGCCAACTTCTGGAAGTCCTTGGGTGCTCTGGCCTTCCTGATCCCCCTGACGGCCCTGACAGGCGACATGGTGGTGCCCCCACTGATGGGCCTCCTCTTCATAATCGCGAACATGTCGTTAGGTACGGGTTTGGGGGACTACTCCTTTCTCAAGTCGATAGGGCTGATGGGACCCGGTAGAGCCACTTCAGTGGCGTTCACGTACGTCGTCTGGACGGCTCTCCTGTCACACGCCCTGCTGGGGGAACCCCTAACTATACAGATAATGCTGGGCGTACTTCTGGCCGTCTCTGGCATATGGATCCTCACCTACAGGGGAGGTAAATGGGATATAGCGGGCACCTTCTGGGCCCTCCTCTCATCCATCTGCTACACGCTGGGCCCTATAGCGGCGAAACTGGCGTTAGAATACGTCACGCCCCTCACCATGACCCTGTGGAACACCCTTATCATCACATCCGTTTACGGGGTGCTCAGCTACCCCGTCTATAGGGTTAAGGGGATCGGAAAGGCGTTCGTGGGCGGCTTGCTGGGGGTTGGGGTCGCTCTATCTCTTTACTTCTACGCGCTGGACTCGGTTGGGGTGACGATCGCGACCCTGGCAACGGCGATAGGGCCGCCCACATCTCAGATAGCCTCCCACCTGAGCGGCGACAGGCTGACCAAGAGGGATGTGGTGGGCTCGACTCTGGTGGTGGGTGGGCTCATTCTGTCGGTCGTGTAAGGGAGAAGGGAAACTCGACGTAGGAGGGGTTAAGAGGAAGCCTTACCATGCCATACACAACTAAAGATTGAGCGTGTTAGACGCAGCTCGCGTAGCCGAACCACCTTTAATTTATAGTAGCGTATTTCATTCCCTTGGAAATGGAGTTACCTGAGGAATGGGTCGAGAGGGCAGACTTCCTGATGAGGCAGGCTAGGAGAAACCTCGAGGAAGGAGCGTACTGGTTCGTGTGCTTTGAGGTTCATCAAGCGGTGGAGTTCTATCTAAAGGCCCTATCCCTCTCCTTGGTGGGGATCCATCCTTACACGCACGATCTAGTCGAGCTGCTGGAGTTCTTAAAGGAGGCAGGTCTCGATACACCGGAGGAACTCTACCCACTGGCGGACGCCCTGACCCCTCACTACACCCTTTCCAGGTATCCTGGAAGATCTCCCATCACATATGATAGGGAGAAGGCAGAGAGGTGCCTTGCCTATGGCGAGAAGATCATTTCATGGGTTAGAGAGGCTGCTAAAGGTTAGAAGGCAACTTCTATCCAAGCAGGATGAATTGCTGCAGGAGTTCGTGGCCAAGATAGCTGAGAGATTTCCCAACTCGGCGGTGATCCTTTTCGGATCCAGGGCCAGGGGACAGGAGAGACCGGATAGCGATTACGACGTTCTAGTGGTGATGGACCTCGAGGATCGCGATAGGCTCAAGAAGATATTGGAAATAAGGTCTCTCAAGCCCAGAGGGATATCCGTGGACGTACTGGTTCTCTCACCCGATGAGATCACGGATCCGCTGTACTGGGAAATGTTGAAGGGTGGGAGAGTCCTTCACAACGGTCTGGGCCTGAACCTCAGCAGCGAGGACTGAGGGATTTCTCGCGTCTAAATCTGAAGCTAGACGTCGTAGAAAAGCTTCATTACCAGTTTATCCGCCGAACCCTTTGAATGAAGGGATCCTCCCATGACGCCGTTGATACCGTTATTAATTTGCTCGGGTGGTGAGCCTGAGGCTTATGCTGAAGGGAATAGGGAAGGGTATCAAGCTGCTCCCCGGGAGTCCCTCCACCATGTTCGTCCCCTGGGAGGACGGTTTCATAGTGATCGATCCTGGGTCTTCGGAGAGTAGAACTGCAGAGATAAGGGCTCAAGGAAAGATAAGGGCTGTTCTTTTAACGCACTTTCACTCGGACCATGTGCTCGCAGCTAGGGGGCTGGAGAGCGAGTTGGGGATACACGCTCCGATAGTAGAGGCCTGCGGCGTCGAGTCGGTGGGCCTGAGGAGGGCCGTGACATTTGGCGGCTACGCGCCGGAGGGCCTGATATACCACGTGAAGGCCGTCAGCGTTCAGGTGGACCACGTCTTCAGGCATCCCTTCCAGCTTGGGCCGGTGGAGACGGTTCCACTCCCGGGGCACACCTATGGCCAGGTCGGGTACGTAGCGAATCGCATCCTCTACGCTGCTGACTCCTTCTTCGGGGACAAGCTACTGAAGAGCGCGGTCATCCCCTACTATCAGGATTACGGGACGGCCTTGGAGACCCTCCGCTGGTTGAGGGAACATGCGAGGGATTTCCGCAAGCTCGTTCCCTCCCACGGTCCCGTCGTGGAGGGTAAGAGGGCCGAAGAACTACTGGACTTCAACATAGGGGTGATGGAGGAGCTGCCGGATAAGGTGATGACCGAGCTGTCCTCCAGGCCCATGACG
>JAMOVA010000047.1 GCA_027061785.1 Thermoproteota archaeon | reverse complement strand
CTGGGTGCTGGCAGGGCAATGGCGACCTCCACGGCCCTGTGAGATGGTGAGAAGTTCGTGACGGTCAGGTTCATTCCCACGGCCTCTCCCCTCTCGATGGAGAGCTGGAAGTGGAGGTCGTTCCAGTAGGCGGTGAGGTAGTCGCCGACGGCGGTGAGGTTCAGGGGGTGCCATTCCGCCTCGCCCGGTGGGGAGATGAGCCTCACCTCGGATATGACGAACGAGATGGGGGGCCTCTCGCGAGCGCTAGTGACCACGATTCCAGCTTCAGCGTACCCCGCCTTGGGGGGCGCCACGACCTCGGTGGTGAACCTCCTCCCCTGGGGAGCGCTCCCCCTCACCCTGAACTCGCTTATGGTGATGAGGGAGCCCGAAGAATCGAGCCACCTGACCCCCACGATGAGGTTGGGGGCAGCAGGTTCGCTCACCAGCCCTGACGACGACGAGATCACCAAGGTGAGGAGGTAGGACCGGCCGGCAGTCACCGGAACCCTGTCCGAGAGGAGCACGCACTTACCCTTTCCCTCAGCAGAGATCCTCATCCCCTCGTCGGAGACGTTCACCTCCAAGGTGGGATCGGAGAAAACCTCCCTCCAGCTGGCGTTGGTCAGCAGGTCAACTCCGCTCAGGGTGTCCGTGAGGTCCCTGACCCAGACCAGTCGATCGAGGGGGATTGAGAGGGGAGTTCCGTAGGGGGTCAGTGATAGATTGAGTGTTCCACCACCGCTAGATGTCGAAGTCCCGTTAGAGGCCGCAACTGGTTGTATCAGGGGTGTCAACAGGATCAGGAGGAGTGGTAGGACCGCGCGATTCACATGAAATCGCGCCGGTAATGGGACTTAAGGATGATTGATGGAACTCCGGTGAAACATTCTCACATTGAAATTCTCGGGAGCGGAAACCGTGTCATCTCCTTTATGATAAAGACCCGCGTCGAGAGCGCTGGCTGATACCGTTCCCCCTTTTAACCTCTCCCGAGAAAACGTTTCCGGTACGTGAGTCCGGGTCGTGCCTTCATCTTTGTACGGTCTCAAAAACAGTTCCCTGATAGGATGAAACCTTCGAGTCTCCCCGCTACAAACCCTTGGGCCATATCTTCGTCCCTTCCATGCGCCAGTGGCCGCGTCCTCTCTTCTCCTACCTCTCCCTTCACTGCACTGCACTGATCCCGCGCCCAGGATTCCCCTTGCTCTTCATACAGATTTGGTCTCGGTAGGGCGAGCCGATAAATTGGGAGACTGTTATTAGCGAAGAGGAGCACCTTCTAGCGGGAATGCTTCCGATAATAGTTGAGATGGGGGTACCAGAGAGCTGGAGAAAGGCCGTCCTGAGATTCGCCTCCGAGCTGGGAGAGCTGTTCGGTGATAGGCCGATCAGGGTCATAGCCCTGCCCCACCCGGAGGATGAGGTCTACGAGTCGAATGTGCTGGTGGTGCTGAGGGGGGCGGCGCAGGAGGACGTGATGAGGGTCATGGAAGTGGCGGTCGGCGTGGACGAGAGGCTGAATCCATTGGTCGTGGATGAGGAGGATGAGGAGGCTGTGAGAATGTTCCTGAGGGCAGTTCCTCCCGCCGGAGGGATGTGGGATGAGGCTGAAGGCTGAAGTCCTCCTAAGGGAGGCGAGGATGGATGTGGAGCATGGCTCCTACAACAAGGCCGTGTCGGCATCCTACTTCCCTCTCCGCTTGACCGTAGAGCACCTGATAAGGGGTCTCCTGACCACCAAAGACGATAAAATAGCCAATGCTCTCTACAGGGAGATTAAGAGGAAGTGTTGGTGATAGTAGAGCTAAGAGGGTGAAGGAGGTTTATCTCTTCCTCTACAATGAGAGAAAGAAGGCCGATCACAGGCCCCACCTCTTCACTAAAGAGGAGGCGCTGAGAATCCTGCATATCGCAGAATCCCTGAGGTGGGAGATAATGAGGTGCCTAACCGAGAATGAGGATCTTCCTACCGATTGAATCCGGATCCCCCGGCAGAGGACGATATCCCCTGAGATCGATTCAAGGTGAGGGGGCCTGTACACTGAGGAGATGAAGGTAGTATTGTGCAGCCTTAAGTCAGGAATCGGATGTGGTCTAAAGAACTGCATGAAACGGTCTTTGCTGTCCGATCTTCCCTAGAGGCCAATCTCCATCTAACTAACGGGCCTCACAGGAGGGCCAGGAAGAGAGGTATATCTTCCTTCTCCAGCACCGTCACCCCTCTGGGATACCTCCTGTGGGGCTTCCCCGCCTTTACCTCGATTTTGAGCCCATCCGTTAAGATATCCACCTCGTAAGAGTTCCTCCAGTAGTAGACAGAGCCGAACCTCCTGAGCAGGTGCTCCTGGACCACCCATTCGTAGAGGGCCGATTCCAAAAACTCGGAAGCGGTCCAGATGGACGCGGTCCTGGCCAAGAAGGGATCCCTGAAGAATATCTTCCTCTCCTTCCTGAACTTGGGGGATCCGTCGAAGAAGAGGGCCTGTCCCAGGACCATGAGCCCTATAAGGAGCTCCACGTACTCCCTCACCGTCCTGTGTGATATGGAAAGGCTCGAAGCTATCGAGTTGAAGGATATGGGTGAGGGGGCTGCTTTGAGCAGTTGGGACACGACCCCCCTGGCTATGTCGAGGCTCCTCCCGGCCCTCAGTATCTCGCCCTCTAGGGATCTGATGAGCTGTTCCTCGGCTCTGGGATCCTCGTTGATGGAGAGGGGAAAGCCCCCGGTCCTCAGATAGTCGTTGAAGAGGACCCTTATCCTCGGGGCCTCCGGGAGGATTGAGCTCGTGTCAGGGATCGGCTCCTCGGACGGCTCGATCGGAACGCCCATCACCTCAAGGTACTCCCTGAATGAGAGGGGAAGGGCCTTGAT
>JAMOVA010000046.1 GCA_027061785.1 Thermoproteota archaeon | reverse complement strand
TCCCGGGCCCGAGGGCCCTCTCCCGGTGTAGAGGAAGAAACCTCTGCCCTCCTCGTAGTCTTTCAGCACCAGATCGTAGTCCCTGTGGGAGAAGAAGAATCTCCTCCTGAGGAAGAGCGGAAGCTCGCTCTTGGTAAGCTCTCTCGTCTTCTCGATGAGGTCCTCGGTCAGGGGCTTGGTGCCGAACTCCTTTATCAGGCGGTCGTAGTCCACTAGCCCCTCGACTTCCCAGGGCGTCACTCTGAACTCCTGATTCGGGGACATGCGATTACCCTCCTTCAAATCAGGGCCAAAGGAGGTCACCTGTCATAGGGCCATCGTCTTGGGGGACCAATTTAAGGTTGACGAGGCGCCAGCCTTTTATCTGATGCGAGAAGCTACTCAAGGTCGTTTCATGATAAAGGCCGTTGTGGTAATCCTAGTGGTGGTGACAGCTCTCCTGCTCCTCGCACTGGCATACTTCTCCGCCAGCGGATCCAGGAAGGCTGATGTGATGGAGCTCCCCGTCGAGTGGCCCCCGGCAGACGAGTTGAGGGCTAGGTGGTGCGGCTCCGGGAGCAGGAGCGCCTCCCTCGAGGCCGCCCTGCTATCCTGCGATGGTGACTGTTACGCTCTCCTCAGGTACTGGGTCTTCCTCCCATCAAATGCGGAGCTGAAGAAAGAGCTCACTGTGGAAGTGAGGGAGGATGGGGAGGTAATTCTCGAGAGGGACGTGCCCTTCTACAAGGGGTCCGGGGACATGTACGTCCACACCCCGGTCCTGCTACTCAGGATGCCGGAGGGCGCCACGGTGACGGTGGCCAACGAATCCATCAGGATATCCGAGTGCTCCGAGCGCGAGCTGGTCCCTCCCCAGGTGATGTACACCAGAGCTAGGGGCAGATTCGGAGGCGGAAGCGCCCTCAGTAACTGGAAGCAACCCATCGAGGGTCTCAAGTACATCCGGCTTACGGACGGAGTTTACGTCCTGAACTGGACTGGCACGGCCAAGCTCTCCTGCGGAACGCTATCGCTCTCCCTGAGGGAGCTCGGTGAGAACGAACTAGCCATAGTGTCGGTGAAGAAAGGGGGATGCGATGTGGAGCTCGGGGGCAAGAGGGCTCATCTTGAGGGGTAGACCCCTCCCATGCCCTCGCCTTCTCGCCTGGCTCAGGCCTCGTCCAGGAGCCTCTTCTCTCCCTCTATCTCCCTTAACTTGGTTATGTCCTGAACAACCTCCACCGTCCCGAGGTACTCGCCGTCCTCACCCCTGACGGGGAAGTACCTTATGTGCACCTTCCTCCCTCCCATGTCTATCCAGAACTCGGCCACGTCCCTCTTGCCCGATTTGAACTCCTCTACTATCCTCTTCACTATGTGGACGCTCCCCGGCGGGTGGCAGAGCTCCACCTTCCTCCCCAGCACGGTCCTCGAGCGGTAGAAGATCAGCCCCGGTCTGTAATTGTAGTAGCGGAGCCTGTCGTCAGCGTCCACGAAGGTTATCTCGAAGGGCAGGGTCCTCAGGAGGGCGTCCAGCTCCTTCAGGGAGATGTAGCCGTTCCTGAGCTCCAGATCCCCTGACCTGACGAGTACGTGATCGTCCCTCGCCTCCATGAGGGAGGTCATCGCCTTCATCTCCTCGGGCATGCGGGCTACCTGCTCCTCAGTGATGCCGGACTCAACCTGGTGGGGGTACACCGGGTCCCTGGGCACCCATCCCTCCCCGGGCTCGACCTTGTAGTAGCCAACCTCGGGCTCCTCCAGCCTGATGGCGGACCACTCCCCCTCGCTCAGCAGGATCCTGACCGTCGGGTAGAGTATCCTGTTCTCCCTGAACACCATGTCGACCAGGGCCCTTGACAGCTCGTCAGACACGGACCTGAGCTCCGACAGGTACTCCGGATCCTCCAACCTTCCCTCTGCCAGCAACTGGTTCAGCTTCCTTATCTTGGCCATCACCTGATCCTGCTTCGTCCAGAGAACCCTAGGGACTGCGGTCAATCCCCTCCTCTCTATGTAGGGGAAGAGGAGGAACTGCAATCGTACAAAGTGCCTCCTTATCCCCCTCAACTCGGAGGCGAGCCTCCTGAGCTGGTCGAACACCTCCTTCCTGCCATCGCCCTCCACCTTGGAGAGGGAGCCTGCGTAGAGCATGAGCTTCTCCGAGTCCTTCAGGATCTCCTCGTTCTCCCTGAGGAAGGTGTCCAAGGGATGACCCGGTTCGATGCCCTCTAGACGAGAGTCCATCAGGGATTCCCGAAAGAGGGCCACGTGGAGATCGCAGAGAGCGGCTATCTCAAGGGGAGAGACTCCCTGAGCCACAAGCTCCTGCTCCACCAGCGGTATCTCCCAAGGAGATACGCCTCGAAGCACTTCCCTGAACCTCTCCTTGAGCTCTTCGAAATCCGCACCCCTGTGCAGCTCCTTGAGGATCTCCCTCACCTGATCAAGCTTCTCCTCCATCCACTCCTGTCTGCTCATATCCATCGATATGACATGTGTCATATTCCCTATTAAAGTTTAGGTCAACCTAATTTCGCAAGCGGACCCCTCACCTTGCCCCCGCCATCCGACGTGCCTCGATCCTGTAGTGTTCCCTCCCCTCATCCGTTTTCACCATCTCACGGCGATGCACATGCCCCCGGTCACATTATTAAAGTCCTCAACCCCCTCATCAACGGTGAACATGGGGTTCTTCAGGTCGTGGGAGGATGCCCTGAAGAGGGATAGCGAGAGCAAGTACAGGAAGATGAGGATGGGCGCCATAGTTGGGGAGCTCAGGAGCGTGCAGGAAATCTCAAAAGATCCGGAGAGGATCGGTTCCATCATAAACTCCATTCTCAACGCGGACATCAGTGATGACAGGCTCTCCGAGGTAGA
>JAMOVA010000045.1 GCA_027061785.1 Thermoproteota archaeon | reverse complement strand
GTGATGTTGGAGGGCGGCGTCCTATCGAACGCTGGGTTGAGTATGTCGACGCCCTCAGGCGCTATCCTCTTCCCCCCTATGAAGGCCACCTCCTTGGGATCTCTCATCTCTATCCTCACGTCCTCCGGCCTTGAATCCATGTCGAAGGTCGAGGTAGGTGCTGCGACGTAGAAGGTAACTCCATGCTCCTTGGCCAGTATGGAGAGGGAGTAGGTGCCTATCTTGTTGTACGTGGTACCGTCACTCAGCACCCTGTCAGCGCCGGTTATCACCAGATCCACCCCCAACTCGGACATGACGTAGCCAGCCGCCCCATCTACTATGAGCTTCACTGGAATTCCGGCCCTGCTGAGCTCGAATGCGGTGATTCGAGCGCCTTGAAGGACCGGTCTGGTCTCCAAGGCCACGACCTCGAACTCGATGCCCTCCTCGTACGCCCTGTACATTGGGGCCGTTGCAGTTCCGTACCAAACCGTGGCCAGGGACCCGGCGTTGCAGATGGTCATCACTCTGTATCCGTCCTTGATGAGCCTGTAACCGAACTCCCCTATCCTTCTGTTGTTCTCAACATCCTCCTCAGCGATCCTCCTCGCCGCTTCTATGACCTTCTCCCTTATCTCATCCGTGGACGAGCCCTCTGCCTCTTTTAGCACCCTGTTTATGGCCCAAAATAGGTTGTACGCAGTGGGCCTAGTGGATCTGAGCAGTTTGGCGGCCCTCCTGAGCTCGTTCAGCAGCTCCTCCCTTCCACCCTCGAACTTGGACGCCACGAGCGCCAGGCCGTAAGCGGCAGTGGCCCCTATGGCAGGGGCCCCCCTGACGACCATGTTCTTTATGGCGAAGGCGACGCATTCAACGTCCTCGCATTCGAAGAAGGCGAGTTCTTCAGGGAGCTTCCTCTGATCAACTAGGATCACTTTCTCTCCGTCAAAGTCAACCGTTCTGGGTAGATCTATCAAACCTCAACCCCGGGGTCCATCCCTCGGAGGGAAATAACGATTTCGGGGGCACGCCTAATCTCTCCAGCGCGACCCTAGGGAGGTCAACTATGCAGGTCGCGTGGGAGATGATGCGGGAGTCGCTGCTCGCCACTATCTCGTGCTCCAGTATCTCCGAGTCGACGTTCTTGGACACCGTTACCTCCGCGCCCTCCAGCATCTCCCTCATCCTGCTAGCGATCCTTCCGCTCTTGGAAATCGGTGAGTCCAAGTATATCACAGCTCTCCCCGGTTTGAGTTGCTTTATCACCTCATCCAAGAGGTGGACCGCCTCATCGAACCTGTCGGAGGGCTTGTAAGATGAGTAGGCCAGGGAGAGATCTCTTATCATGCCATCGGAGCACACGTAAACTGGTTGGCCCGATAAAGCCGCCTCAAGAGTTATCAGGACGTTGAAACCGTCGATCCCCAAGTCCCGTCCCGAGACGCACTTGGCGGGGACGACCTTGAGGGAGTTGCGGAGGGACTCCTCGGGCGACCTGACCAGCTTGGATAGCGCGACCACCTCCATCTTCCTCAAGGAGAATCTCCTTCCTACGATCTCCACAGAATCCCGGAAGCCCAGTGTGAAAAGGAAATAGGTGAGGGGGACCAAGCTCTCCACTAACTCCCTCCTAATCGTGCTCTGATCACCTCCAAGAAGCTCTCCAGCTTCTCCTTAGGTATGGATCCCCTGCCTAGTCTCTGATTGCCTCCCCCACCACCACCAACTGACTTGGTGGCCTCCCTCACCAGATCACCCGCCACCAAATCGTAACCGTTGACGAGCACTGCCACCTCCACCCTCTCTCCCGATGGTCTCGTCAGCACGACCACTCTCTCCTCGCTGCCGACGAGCTTGTCGACGAGCTTGACGCCCTCATCTAAGCTGACAGATGCGAGTTCAACGTGGGAGACCCTGTACCCTCCTACCTCCTCGAAGTCCTTCAGAGCTTCCCTGATCTTGGCCTCCTCTATCTCCCTTGCATGCCTCCTGATCTCCCTTCTGAGCTCCCTAAGCTCCTCCATGGCTGCCTTGAATGCCTTATCCACGTCCTCCTCGCTAACTCCTAGGGATTGGGCGATCTCCTTCAGCTTGGAGTGCGCTTCGATGAGCCTCCTAGCGGCAGGCACACCGGCGGAGAATTCCAGCCTTATCACTCCGTCTTGGATCCTCCTCGCCCTCCATATCTTTATCGGCCCTATATCGCCCGTTCTCGTGACGTGGGTCCCGCCGCATGCCTGCACGTTGTAGCCCTGGATCTCAACTATCCTGAGGACGGGATCCGGCACCACTCCTCCCTGATATAGGATGAACCCGTACCTCCTCTCGGCATCGGTCCTGAGGAGCCAGAACGTATTCACAGGCAGGTTCCTCATCACCGTCTCGTTGGCGAGCAGCTCTATGCGTTTGAGCTCTTCGGGAGTTATGCCCTTGTAGTGGGTTATGTCCAACCTGCTCTCCTCATCACCCTTCTGCGCGCCCCACTGCCAGACATGAGGTCCGAGCACCCGCCTCGCTGCCTCGAGGATCACGTGAGTGGCGGTGTGATGCCTCATCCTAGACAGCCTCCTCCCCTCGTCGACCTTGCCGTGCACCTTAGTGCCCACTGGAGGTAGGGGACCGTTCAGGCGGTGGAGGACCCTCCCCTTGTACTTCTCCACCGAGATCACCTCTGCCTTTCCACCGGGCCACGACAGCACCCCCACGTCGCTGGGCTGACCTCCTCCCTCGGGATAGAAGGCGGTCTCGTCCAGAAGGACCATGCCATCCACGTGGCCCACGACCGTCGCGTCGAACTCCATCAGGTATGGATCCTGATAGTAGAGCAGCCTGGTCGGCCTGTACCTGTCCAACTCATCTATGAAGGGTGGGAGCTTGGGCGCCTCGGGCTTCCTCGACTCGTGCCTCCCGGCGATCAGCTCGTAGAAGTTATCCGGGACCTCCACCTTGACGCCGAGCTTCTCGGCCACAGTCTGCACAAGCTCGGGTGGGACTCCGTGGGAGTCGTAGAGGGTGATGAGGTCCTCCAAGTCCAGCTTCCTCTTGCTCTTCACTATTCCCTTGACTATCTTCTCCCCCCTCCTGAGGATCTCCTCGTATCTGGCCTGTTCAATATCAACTATCTCAACTATCCTGTCTAGAGCCTCCTTGAGCTCCGGGAATCCCTTACCTGACCAGTAATCCACTTGCTTGGCCACTAACTCGGATAGGTTCATCTCCACGCCGAGCAGTTTCAGCAGTTTGAGGGACCTCCTTATGAGCAGCCTGCCCAAGTAGCCCTCGTTCACATTGGAGGGGACGAGGCCATCAGCAAGCATGAAGGCTATCGTCTTCGTATGATCTAGGAGGGCGAAGACCTTCTCCAAGGGGGCAATCTTCTCCTCCAGATAGGATTGGTCCAGCCCAAGTATCTCCGCTATCTTCCCTCTCAGGGCATCGACCTTCCTTCCCTTCTCCAGCTCCCTGAGTATGGATGAGACCTCCGAGTACCTGCTAAGGAGGCCCTCATCCACCCGCTCGACACCAAGCTCAGACCTGAAAGTATCGACCAGATCCCCGTAAACCGCGTGGAAGCCGGTGGGATCGCCCCTGAGGAGCCATGTTATCCTCTCGAGTCCGTAACCCGTATCTACCACTTTGGTGTCCATGGGGACGTACTTCCCGTTCTCCTCCCTGTACTCCATGAAGACGAGTGTGGCTATCTCCAGCCCCCTGACTATAGGCTCCAAGTCAGGACCAGCGTTCCCTCCTCCCTCCCATATCCCCTCCTTGTAGATTATCTCCTCCTCCGGGATCCCCAAGACCTTGGTGGCGTACTCGTGGAACAGCTCCACCGTTCTCTCCTTCCAGTAAATGAACCTCTCCTTGGTGTTGAAGGCGTGATGGGCCATCATCTCGAAGATGGTGAGGTGCCTTCCCATTGTGGGCCCCACTTTATCGACATCCTTGAGCCGTATGCACGGCTGGGAGATGGTGAGGGGGTTCGCCGGAGGGGGAACCAGGCCGGCGGTTATGAACGGCTGGAAGTCGACTATGGAGGCGCTGGTGAGGAAGAGGTCGTCCCTCCACCTAGCTATTACGGGGTACCTTCCTATCCTCGTGTGGCCCTTAGACTCCATGAAGGATAGGAAGTCCTCCCTGACCTCCTCCAAGCTCTTGTCCGCTACTCCCTTTCCTATGAATGAGTAAGGCTCGCAGGGTGCCTCCCCGCACGTCTCCCTGTCGGGATCGAGGGTCCAGAAGTACTCCCCGCACTTGGGACACTTCTTTCTGACGTAACCCCTCTCTATGAGGAACTGTATCTCTATGGGATCGCCTAGTCCCATTAGTCATCCTCGAAAAGTTGCGGAGGAGGGGATAAAAAAGTAGCCGTGACCTCAGCCGAACAGCGCACCGAGTCCGGCGAGGGCAGCCTCTTCCTCCTCTTTCTCCTTCTCCTCCTTCTTCTCTTCCTTCTTCTCCTCGGCCTTAGCCTCCTCGGCCTGAGCCGGGGCCGCAGGAGCGGCAGGCGCTACCGTGGCAACGGCAGCCTGGCTCACTATCTCGTCAATATCTACATTGGAGAGGGCGCTCACGAGCTGCTTTATCCTAGCTGGATCGGGCTCGACACCGGCAGCCTTAAGTACCTGCTCGAGATCGGACTCCTCGACCTTCTTCTTTACCTCGTGCAGCATCAGAGCGGCATATATGTACTCCATGCCCATCCTTATCACACCTCGTGATACGACGGACCCCACTATTTTAATGTTGCTAGCTCTCCAAGGCCCCGAATCCCGTCCTTGGCCTGCGCCTCCCCACCGACACCCTGAATCCTCTGGTCACGCCTATGACGAACATAGCCACTAGGAGGACGGAGAACGTGAATATGGCCAGATAGAACATCCTGAGTTCCAGTGGGGTCACCACGACGGTCTCGTACCTGTAGCTGGATGTGGGGATCTTGATCACGGTCTTGCCGTCCGTCGACTTGTAGTGGATGTCCGTCACCCTTATCCACTGCATCCCCGTCGTCTGGGTCTTCATGGTGAGTATGAGCTTCACGAATCCCTCGGGCTTGACGGTGTCGCAGACCATCCTCACCTTTATCCTGTCCTCCTTGGGCTCCCAGACCGGCTGATCGCACGAAACACCTTCACCCTTCTTCACCGTCGGGGGATTGACCATGTAGAATCCCGGGGAGAGCTCCATCTCGACCGTGAGGTCCTTGGCCTCGCCGCTGCCCCTGTTTATCATGTAGATGGAGAATCCCACGAGTGAATTCACCACGGTGACGTTCTGAGGTATGTCCTCGACCCTCACCGAGAGCTGGGGCTTCACTATAGTCACTACAACGGGGGATTTCTGGGCAGACATCAGGACCTTCTGTCCCTCCTTCGGATCCACGTACGTCACCTTGGCCGGACCGAAAGTTGCTACACCTTCCCTCACCGCTTTCAGGGTGTAGGACAGGGAGAGCATGCTCCCGGGATTGAGCTTGCTGGCCGTCAGCTTGGTCTTGCCCGATACGAGCTTGAAGAGGTCCTTCGGGTAGTCATCCTGCACAACCACGTTCGTTGCAGCTGCAGTACCGTTGTTACCGACGATTATGTCTACCTTTACGGTCCCGTTAATCGGTATGGTAGTGGACGAGATGGTCTTTGTGATGTACACCTTCGAGTAACCGAACTCCTTCACCGTTATGGTGAACAGCCTGAATGTCTCGTTGTAGGTGCCCCTTATGTCGAAGTAGCCGACAGTTATGTTGACCCTGTACACCATGCCCTCCGCGTCACTCGGAATGACTATCCTGAACTCGATTGGCTCTGTCATCGCTCTAGGAGGCATATCCGAATGAACTACTATGGGGAAGTGACCGCCAGCTATGGAGGACGGTTTTATTATCTCTATCGGGAGGTTTGGTTCTACCTGAGCGTTTATCGTCACGTTGTACGCGTGGTCGTTGCCGACATTCTGGGCCCTGAAGTTGAAGGTGATCGGAGTGCCGGGGTCAACCTGCAGGTCCCCGGTTGGTTTGCTGACGGAAAGGATGACTCTGGGCGCGCCTGTATGTCCCTTGTAGATCAGGCCGAAGACCACATTCACGGAATCGCTGGTGGATTTGGTGGCGTTAGGGTTGTACTCGAATATCTTGACGGATCTGTTCGCATCGAACCCCTGATATTGGAAGACCACGGGATATGTGACGATGAATCCTATTGTGTAGTTGCCGTACCTACCCTCACCGGGTCCCGCATGGAAGGAGAAGGTCAATTGATGCGATTCGTTGACATCAAGCCCTCCCAAGGAGATGTTCACCTCATTGCCCGTCTTCGTGCCCATGACTGGTAGTACGTTCGTTAGGTTTATCGACCCCTCTCCCTCCAGACGGTACCAGTTGGAGTAGACTTTTACCCATTCGATAGGCATGGCGCCGGTGTTCTTCAGAATGACGGGAATCTGAAATTGAGCGTAAGGTTGATCGAACTCCTTGACCTTAGGAAAGTTGATCTCCATCGTCAGGTTGGTCTCAGGTGAGTAAACCGAATCCAACAGGTCGAAGTATATTATTCCGTTCACCTTGTCGGTCAGATCACCTTTTATGAAGACCTTGTACAGAATTTTGCCCGTCCTGCTGCAGCCTTCCCTTACCGGTATCTCCTTTCTCGTATCCAGAGGAGAACCGCCCGCGCTTATCTCCGTGGGTACATAGACGAAGGGGGTGCAGGGAGCCCCTCCTTTGAGTACTCTAGCTTCTACGTACTGGACCGCTCCGCCCATGTACATCAATCTCGCTTGGAGGGTATAACCCCCAGGCAAGTCGTATCTCGTTCCATTCTTCATTGACAGACCTTTCCAATCGTACCTAATTTCCTGAGCACTTACCTTGGTTACTGTGGGGCTTTTTGGAATCAGAAGGACGCTCAGAAATAGCAACATTATTAATGTGGTTAATCTCATTCTCGATCCGGGAAGCGGTGGACAGGGGGAGTATTAATTATATGTTCGTCTATGGTCGTATTGACTGGGGGCCCGTAGCTCAGCAAGGATAGAGCGGCGGCCTTCTAAGCCGCAGGTCGGGGGTTCAAGTCCCCCCGGGCCCGTATCTACTTCTCGACTGAGTCCGTCTAATTTCGGATAGGAGAAGCTAAAATGAGATTGAATATTGAGATCAGTTCTCATCAGCTAAGGCCAATAGGGTCCCAGCATCATCTTCCTGAGATCCACGGACTTCTCACCGTGCACGTATATAGGTACCCTCCTCACTTGGGAAATGGGTATCTTACCGAGCCACTGAAGTCCGACCTTGCTTCCCTGTTTGGGGTGCACTATGATCAGATAGTTTTTAGTCTCATCCAAGTCTAAGGCATATTCGCCAGCGAGAGCCAGTATAAGCCTGTCCGTGGCGGCAAATAGGCCTTTTTGACTGCTACCCTGAATTCTCACCGTGGAGTTCCTCGGGAATATGTGAACGCTCGTGTCTCCCGAGAGGGTGATTACTAGGGTAACGTTCCCTTGGGGGACCGTGCCTAAAGGTCCGACCAATATGCTGGTCTCATTCAATTTACCGCCTGAGAAAAAGGAGAGCGTCAGCGTAATGGCGTATGAAGATAGGCCTATGCTTCCAGATCCCTCCTTCATGGTCTGGTTTAGGGGATAAGTTATGGTGACGTACCACTTGCCATTGGCCTCCTTGGGCTGTGGGGGGCTCTCCTTAAGGAATAGAGAGTAGGTAACGAGGCCGACAACGGCTAGCACTGCCACTATTATTGCGAGGTACTTAGCTTCCAAATGGACTCCTCCTCCCCCTTCCCTTTCTTCTCGACGTCCTGATCAGTGGAGATACTCTCCTCATGCTCTCCCTACTCCTCTTCGCTCTGTTGTACAGTCTTATTGCTATGAGGGCCGCGATCACCAATATTATTGCTGATATAAGGTAGATGAAGTTCTTAGATACCCTTACCCTCACCTTGATTATGGTAGAGTCGGAGAACTGCGGCATGCTCCTGCCGATGGAATCCTTGTACTCATATCCTATGCTGACAAAGCTGCCTAGTTCCGTGGCTGGGTAGAAGTTAGTGGCTTTTAGCCTGACTGGTATTGTTATAGTGTCGCCGGACTTGAGTTTATCGATCCTCAGAAGCATGGATCCATCGGGATTGGGTCTCAAGAGGACATCCTTGGGAACCATGCTCAGGTTGAGGGTTATTCCCTCACCCGTAGCGATTTTCAGCTCCACCTCGGTCGCGTCCTCGTTCCCCGTGTTGGAGAGTGCGAGTACCAATCCCTTCTCCTCATCCCATTCTAGCTGTAAGTCGGTCGTATTAGATGAGAGGATGACGTAGGGTCTCAGAATGGTGACCTTAGCCTCCTTGCTTATGTTGTGTACCTCCCCCCTAGCGTCTGTGTACGTGATCAGAGTGGTGGAGAGGGTCTGGGGACCAGGTGGAGCATCTGTTGGGATTACCTGATAGACGAGAGCGAGCCTAGCTCCGGGCTCCAGCGGATTGGGGATCACATAGCTGCCCAAGCTATTGGTTGAAGTTACCAAGGCAGTTCCGTTCCCTGGGAAGCTGGTTACCAGTTCAAATCCAGCGCCTAGCTTCTCTATTATGCTTATGTCCGAGATCGGGAGGTCACCAGTGTTGGTCATCACGAGCGTCACGTTAACGGGCTTTCTCAGCTGGACAGTAGTCGGTTTCACGGTCTTGGACTCTAAGGATAGCCTAGGATTCCTCAATATCCTGAAGATGAGGCTCTTCGTAAAGAGCGGCTTACCTGAATTTGCTTCCTTTATGAATAGCTTAACCGTCACGTTGACGGGAGAGGGTATCTGGTCAGGAGCTGCTATTTTGATTGAGAAGTCCCGGGATTTCCCTCCTGATAGGGTGAGTTTCGAGGGAAACTTAGACGCCAGGGTTGCCGGTGATCCTACAGCGAGATTCATCAATAAAGACAGAGGGCGGGATATCTTGTTCTCTACCTTAACTTTCAGGGTGATTTCGGTCCCCTCAACCACTACCGGAGGATTATAGTCACCGTATCCCCCAACGAAGTAGGCCTGTGAGGAGATGGAGGAAACTCTGAGCCAGTAGGCGAATATGGAGACGTAGGTATAGGTGTAGGCGTACCTCAGCCATATGAAGGGCAGGTTCGTGAAGAGTCCATCCGGCTTTATCGTAGATGCGAGATCCACGATCAGGGGTTCGTAACTGGTGACGAACTTGTCGGTCTCCAAGTAGCCCAGAGATGAGAATTTGGCCAAGGCATTGAGAGCGAGGGCCGTGGTTATCTCATAGGTACCGGAGGAATAGGCCTTCTTCACATTACCCTCCAGATAAGCCACCACTCCCTTCACAAGGTTCTCATCAACATCGTAGCCCAAGAACATGGCCTCAGCGAGGGCATCCGCCACATCGCCGGTGACTTGAACCGATGAGGATTTCTCCTCCTGCCAGTAATTGAAGTTCTTGCTCCTTTTAGCTGTGGCGGTCAGGTAGTCTATTGCCTTCCTCACGCTATTATCTAGGCCAGTCGCCTTCACACCTACCTCCTTGGCCGCTAGTATGGCCCTCAGTGCTTGGGCGGTAATGCTAGGGGTGGGCTCCCTCAGCTGGAACACATCTGCCTCAGGCATTCTCCCCCACCCGCCACCTTTGTTCTGAAGGGCTATGAGCCTAGATACCGAGCGAGCGAGGGAAGGTAGTTTCTCCTTGGGAAGAGCACCCGCTGCAAAGGCGCCGGCTATCGCCCTGATGGCCTGCGCGCTAAAGGACACATCAACCAGTCTGCCGCTGACATCAGATCCCCAAAGGCCATTGTTCTTGGCACGGTCGAGCATCCATGTAGTCATGGATGCAAGCCTAGTCTTGGCCCTAGACACATCTCCCTCGTCCAGCGTCATGAAATTGGATGCTTGAAGGGCTTCCGCTAAGATAAGCGAGGCGTAAATGTTGAACTCTAAGTCGGGTATAGCTCCGAAGGTGAATCCGCTCTTATCCACATAAAGTATGCCGTTGACATAACCGTAACTTCCCTGCGGGATCTCGCTAGGGGAGTTATACTCCGGAACCCGGGTGACTGCCTTTAGAGGTCCCTCAACAGCTTGTTCTATTATTTCTCTGGGAGCTTGCGAGGAGGTAAGCATTATCTGAGAGGCAAGCAGACAGATTAGAAGTAAAGGCAGTAGCGAAGACCTCTCCATTCCCATACCCGCTTGGTAGTGATGGATGAATATATAAGATGGGATGGGTGCCCGTATGAAACCAATATAGACAGTTGACTAATTCATGTAGATCGAAAAACTCGGGGGGAGATAGGGCGATTCTTGCATCAAACGATGGAAAATGAGAGATTATAGAGAAGTAGTTAATGAAAAGAGGTTATTTCAACGGCAGTAATTGGAAATTCCAGTTGAAATTAGAAAGAAAGAAGAAAGGGGAGGGTTCAGCTGCTGGGCAGCCCGACTGGGACTACCAGCACAGGCTGCACAGCGACCCTCGTGGGCACGGTGGTCGGCCTTATACCGATGACTATGACGGCAGGAGCCTTGTCGCCGACGCCAGCGTTGTAGTAGGTCTGTATCGTGGTGTTGGCCAGCTTGGTCGGGTCAGCCAGCGCTATGCTGGCAGCCAGCGTACCGAACCTGTCGGTACCGGCCACGACCAGTATGACCTTGTCCTCATTCCACGGGTTGCTCTTGGCGTACTGGATCACACCGAGACCGTTGCCGCCCTCGACCTTGTAGACGTAGGTGGTGTCTATGGTCGGGTCTATCAGCTTGATGGCGTAGGTCAGGTTGATGTCCCTCTCACCGGGAGCGCCCTGCGGGTTGTACAGCCAGGAGGTCTTGCCGTCAGTCTTGTAGAGTATGTACAGGTTGCCGGTGTCGTTCAGGTAGTCCACCAGCGTGTTGACCAGAGGACCGCCGACGAGTATCAGGTTCTTGTTCACCACGTCCTCACTGAGAGTCTCACCGTCGAAGACCCAGTCGTCCATGTAGGCTATCGGAGCCCTTATGAAGCTGAAGACCTCCTCCGGGTTGGCGAAGTTGAAGTACAGGTCCTTGTACTCGTCCGGAGTCACGTCCTCGAAGACGGTGCCGCCCTCGGGCGTGGTCACCGGTACGAGCTCAGTGGCGCCGGTGAATATGCCGTCGCCGTTCCTGTCCTCGACCCTGTCATAGATGCCAGCGAACACGCCAGTGGCGTTTATCGGGTAGAGCCAGTTGAGCTGCCAGTGGTAGACGGCGAGGGTCACGTCGTCGTCCTGCCAGTCAGCATAGGCAGTGTACTCGAGGTACTTGCCGCAGGTTCCATCTTGGTCGGAGGTCTGTCCGAACAGCGTGTCGGGCTCAGCGAAGGCCTTGCACTCGAGGTCCTTCATTATCTCGTCGCCCTGCTTGAACTCGTAGAGACCCCAAGTCGGTCCACAGGCAGGTCCACAG
>JAMOVA010000044.1 GCA_027061785.1 Thermoproteota archaeon | reverse complement strand
CACCGCCATGAAGGAGAGTCCCAGGGACGATCTGGTGATCACCCTCAGGACGTAGAGGCTCACCAAGACGGAGGCGAGGACCACGTAGTAATACAGCTCCAGGGAATTCAGTGGCCTGGGCAGGCCGTATATCCCGTCGCTCCCTCCCAGGAAGTCCCACTTCACCGCTATCCCGTAGAACATCTGCCCGAAGGCTAGGGTGAGTATCGCGAAGTATATGCGGGTGTGCCTGACGCACAGGAATCCGATGACGGCCCCCATGATGGCTGACATCACTAACGCCCGATAACGGACTCCACGTAGCCGAAACCGAACCTAGCCATCATAACTGCGACTGTGTACCCTCCAACTCCCCAGAAGAGGGCGTGGCCAAAGCTCAGCAATCCGGTGTAGCCGAAGAGCAGGTTGAAGCTCGTAGCAGCCAAGGCGAGGAGGAGGGCTGACGCCACCAGATGAGTCATGTGCCTTCCCGCTAGGGGCACGAGCGCCAGCAGTATGACCCCCAGGACCATCGCCACGGTTTCCATGCTCACCTCCTGCTCCTTGCTCTCCTCACCCATGAGATCACCTCCTCTCGAACTCGGGCCTTCCGAAGAGTCCCGTCGGCTTCACCAGGAGGACTGCAGCCATTATCACGAAGACTATCACTATCTCCAGCTGCGGGTAGAACGAAATCGCTAGGGAGCGGAGCACGCCCACTATCAGGCTGCCCGCCATCGCCCCCCCGATGCTCCCCATGCCCCCTATCACGATGACCGCGAAGCTGTACACTATGATGTCCGTCCCCATCCCGGGGCTGGCAGTGTAGAGTGGTCCGGCGCTTATCCCGCCCAGCCCGCTCAGCAGGCTTCCTAGGAAGAATGAGGAGACGAAGACCCTGTTAACGTCCACGCCCATGGCTTCCACTACCTCCCTGTCCATCGCCGCTGCCCTCATCACCTTGCCGGTGAAGGTCCTGCTGAAGAATGCCCAGAGGCCGAGGAAGACCGCTAATCCCAGCACTATGAGGATCACGTGGTAGAGGGGAAGGGTGTAGACGCCGAACCTCAGCCCGCCGAGGAAGGAGTTGGGATCGGGGAAGTTGATGTAGGCGGCACCCCACACCATCTTGACGAGGTCGTCGAACACCAGTATCAGGCCGAAGGTCAGCAGGAGCTGGTACTCCTCCCCCATGGGGTAGGTCCTCCTTATCAGGGTCCTCTCGAGCAGCGCGCCCACCAAGCCCACTAGGGGAGGTACCACGAGAAAGGCGACCAAGTAGGCGAGAGGGGTCCCTCCCAGGGCGTAAACCACGACGGTTATGCCCAAGTAGGCTCCGAGCATGTAGAGGCTTCCGTGTGCCAGGTTCAGCACGTTCATTATGCCGTAGATGAGCGTCAATCCGGAGGAGACGAGGAAGAGGATGGAGGAGTAAACGAGCCCATTGAATACCTGCGCGGCCAGTAAGCCCACGTCCATGGAGACACCCCGGAAAAAGTAGAGAGGGTTTACTGGCACTTGACGGCCGTCTGGCCGGGGGCGGGGAAGACCTCCCCGAAGTCGAACACCTGGATGTCGGTTAGGATGGGATGCGGGTAGTTCGGGGCTCCCTTGGCGAGTCTGCCCCAGAAGACGGAGTAGACTCCCTGATGGTCTTCCCTTATGGCCACGGGTCCCATGGGTCCGGCAATGGCCAGGCCCTCCATCGCAGCCACCACGTCGTCCTGTCCGGGCCACGCGCCCTTCATAACATATGCTCTCTCTATCGCAGCCTTCAGGGCGTAGACTGCTGTGTAGCTGGTGGCGGAGACGTAGGGCGGATACTCCCCGTACTTGGACTTGAACTTGTTCACGAAGGCCTTGTTGACCGGCCACACGTCGTGCGGCGGGTAGAGGAACCAGTACCTCCCGCTTCCCCAGACCTGGGCCTTAGAGGGAACGTTTCCATCTCCTATGGCCTTCAGCGTGTCGGTAGCTCCGAGCATGGGGTTCAGGCAGTACTTCACCCTGTCGAAGAGGCCCTTGGAAACGGCCTGCTTCACGAAAGTGGCGGCATCGCCACCCCACAGGCTGCTGAACACCAGGTCGGGCTCATAGGCCAGCATCTTATCTATGTAGCTGCTGAAGTCCTCAGTGCCCAGCTTGGAGTACATGGGCTCGGCCATGTCCACGCCGGGCAGCAGCTTCTTCAGGTTGGAGCTGAATATGGCCCAAGAGTCGTAGCCGTACGCGTAGTCCGGTCCTATGCTAGCTACTTTCTTGACGTCCGGGAACTTTTCAGCCACCAGCTTGGCGGCAGCCACGTCTATGGGCTCCTCGTACATGCTTATCCTGAAGACGTAGTGGAGCTTGTTGCATGCAGTCAGTTTGGGCGTGGCAGCGTGGGTTATGACCGTGACCACGTGCAGATCCTTTTCAACGACGGGAGCCAGCTTTAACACGTCACCACTGCTATCTATGCCTATGAGGAACTCGGCCTTCTCCTCCTCAACCATCTTCCTTATGTTCTGGAGGACGTTCTGCCTGTCGGCCTCGTCCTTAAGCGTAATCTCAACCTTCCTACCTAGGATGCCGCCTGAGGCATTGATCTCCTCGACGGCCAGCTGGAGGGCCTTCTTGGCCATGTCACCGTAAGTGCCGAACTTGCCGGTGAGGAACCACATCCCTCCAATCTTCAGGGGCTCGGAGGGAACTCCCGGTAGTTTACCAGCCATCTCCTCGGGTGAGGGTCCCTTGGGTGCGAGGGTGTAGCCTAGGGCACCGCCGACGGCGAGGCCAACTATACCCCCGCCCAACATGCCCAAGAATTCTCTCCTAGTTACCAAGTTGACACCTCCCTGAGTTGGAGCTTTCATCTACCGATTTCTTTTAAGTCTGTCCTTCAATTAGCTTTGTAAATTGAATCACGCGGTTATACGTTCACGAGTCGAGTTATTATTTAAATATTTTTACGATTAATCAATTGCGCTCGTCCATGAGTGATTAGGTGAACTGCTGTGGAGCGAGCACTCCTCGGTAACGGAATGAGAGATCACGGGCCTAGTGCCTGATGAGTGTCCACAGAAGATCAGTCGATTACTGGCCTGACCCTTACCCCCAGCTTCTCGGCCAGCTCTCTCGCCCCCTCGTCCACCAATCCACCAACTATCAGGAGGGAGGGCTTCACCCCTATCTTCTTGGCGTAGAGCTCCCCTATCCTGTGAAGTTCGGCCACATCTCCCTTCGATACCCTTGACTTCACCTCCACGAGGATGTGCCTCCCGTCCTTCACCAGCACGTCGACCTCCACTGTGGAGGGGTGACCGTACACGAGGCCCTCCTCATCCTCTATGATGAACCTGCCCACCTCGGCCACCTCAAGCTCCTCCTCCAGGACGGCCCTCATCCCTTCCCTGAAAGCGTTCTCCGAGATAACTCCGAACCTGTGGGCTATCACGCTGACCATCCTCTTTAGCTCCCGCTGTCCTTCCTCCAAAGAGACCATCCTCTCTTCCAAGGAGATCGCTCTCTCCTCCAAAGATACTATGCGCTCTTCGAGCGAAGTTATGCGCCCTTCTATCCTCTGCTGTCCCTCTTCTAAGGAAGCTATACGCTCCTCTAAGGAGATTATGCGCTCTTCCAGCTTCTGCTGTCCCTCCTCCAGGGATACTATGCGCTCTTCTAGTGAGACGATGCGTTCTTCTAGCGAAATTACGCGCTCCTCAAGCGAAGTTATCCTTTCCAGTACCTCCTTGTACCCGATGAGCCCCGCAACGGCGTGTCTGAACTCCTTGTCCTTCTCGAGCAGCTCTAGCAGTTCTTCCTTGAGGGATTGCATACTCTCCCACCATATCCATCGAATCACCCATTAAAAAGCACACTCGAGCGGAACTTTCGGTATATAGGGCCTCCTCCACTCATGATGTCCGCGCCTAGGGGGTCACCTACTACTCTTCGGTTGGATGGAACTGTTCGGAATGGATCGCGCGATCATTCCACCCTAGCCCACCTCGGGAAGAGGGCCACCGCCAGCGATGTGAAGATCACAGCGGCCACCACCAAATATGTGACCGGTACCATGACAGATTCCAGTCCCCTGCCCATGACCAGCAGCCCGTCCAAAGCCTTCACCGCCCACGTGAAGGGAATGACCTCGGCCACTGCCCTCAACGGATCGGGCAGGAACTCGAGTGGAAAGTAAAGCCCTGATACGAACTGGACCATTATACCCACGGTCACCACCGCCTCGTTGGCCGTCTTGGGGTTGGGAGAGAGCTCCACCACCAAGAAGCCGAGTCCCAAGCTGGCCAAGTCGCCAGCCAGTACCAGTGGGATTAGGAGGGGCGTCCAGTTGACTTCGGGCCTCAGCCAGAGGATGGTCAGAGCTACGAGAACCACCTGGCTCAGGGTCAGTATCCCCAACCCTCCTAGGAGCTTCCCGGCGAGCAGGGACCACCTGGAAGCGGGGGAGGTGAGCATCCTCTTCACGGTCCCCAGCAGCTTCTCGTAGGCCAGGAGTGAGGCAGCGCTGACCATTCCCGAGAATATGAGGGTGTAGGCGAGCATCACCGTGATCCAGTGTCCCTTCTCCCCCCAATAGGCTGCGGTCTCGCTCGTCACCTCCGGCTTGGCTATGGACGCGATCCTCACCTTAACCGGCCTGGCGAAGGTCTCCAAGAATCCAATCACCTCCTCCCTGCTCAGAGTCATTCCCCCAGCAGGTATCGAGGGGGGCATCGTCCTCTCTAGCTCACTCAAAGCCCTCCTCCTGTACTCCTCGGAGAAGGCGTCCACGAACCCCTTCACCATGTTGGTGATTGCGGTCCTCACCTGCGGATCCTCCGTCGTGTATAGGAGGAGCTTAGCGGCTCGTCCAGAGGTCAGGTTCTTGGAGAATCCCTCCGATATCATCAGGAGGGCATCGGCCTTCCCTTCGAGGACCTGCTCCCTCGCCTCCGCCTCATTGGGGAATTGTATGAGGCGGGTGACGTTGGTGGAGTTGAGGGCGTCGATGAATGCTCTCGAAATCTGGCCCCCGTCCTCATCCACCACCGCGATTGTAAACATCGCTCCCCTACCGCCGAACATAGAGGAGAAGAGAAGCATCATCATTAAGGGAAAGGCCAGGGTCCAGAAGAGGGTGGACTTGCTCCTGAAGAAGGAAAGCAGGTCCTTCCTAGCCACCTCTAGGGCTGGATTGAGCCTCATTCCATCACCTCCATCAGGGGCCTCCCAGTCAGGTTCAGGAAGACATCCTCGAGCGTGGGGCTCCTGATCTCCACCCTCTCGGGATCCAGTCCCCTCGCGGACAATTCTGAGATCAGCTTGGGCGTTAGCCCCGCCGGATCCTCCGCCTCAACCACTAACCCATCTCCCAATCTGGAGGGCCTGAAGCCCATCTCCGACAGGGCCTCTTCTACCCTCCTCGCCAGCTTCATCTTGGGATAGACGACCACCTTCGCCATCCCCCCGTATCTCCTCTTCAGCTCCTCCGGATCCCCTAAGGCCACTATCCTGCCCCTGTCCATTATCGCCACCCTGTCGCAGAGCTCATCGGCCTCCTCCATGTAGTGGGTGCTCAGGAGTATCGTGCTCCCCTCCTCCCTTAGCCTGAGGATCACCTCCCAGAAGTCCCTCCTGGCGTCAGGATCCAAGCCTACGGTAGGTTCATCCAGTATGAGGAGGCGAGGTGAGTGTATTATGGAGGCGATGAGGCTAAGCCTCCTTCTCTGTCCTCCCGACAGCTTGCTCACCCTCTTGCGCAGCAGATCCTTTACACCGAGGATATCAGCCAGCTCCTCCACCCTTCTCCTGAATTCCCTTTCCTTCATGCCGTAAAGGGATGCCACAAATCTCAGGTTCTCCCAGCCCGTCAGATCCCCGTAAAGCATCGTCTCTTGCGGGTTGAAACCTATGAGCTTGCTGGCCTCCCTACCCTCCTCTAGGACGTCTAGGCCGAAGACCCTCACCGATCCTGATGTGGGAGTCCTCAAACCGGCGACTATCTCCATGAGAGTGGTCTTCCCGGCCCCATTAGGTCCCAGAAGTCCGAATATCTCCCCCTCCTCCACGTGGAGGGACACCGAGTCAAGGGCCCTGACCTCCCCGTACACCTTAGTAAGATCGATTACCTCCAGCGCCTTCATCGCGATTCAGTTCCCTTAAAGGGATTAAAATTCAGCCATTCTTCTGAAATTCAGATAGAGGGGAAGGGATTTTATCCTCCCCGCGCAATTCCCTCGTGATGGAGGACAAAGAGAGGGAACTCGTGGAAACCCTTGAAGGGATAAGGAGGTACATTAACAACCAGCTGAGGATCGCTGTATCGAGGATTTACCTGAGCTGGGCCGTCGGAGGATTCCTAGCCTGCCTGGCCCAAGAGGTCCTGCTGAACACCCTTCCACAGGAGGAGGTCGGTCCAGCCATAGGGCTCCTCTGGTTCACCGTGTTCTCCATCATATGGCTGGACACGGCGAGGAACTTCTCGAAGGTCAAGGTGCTCCTGAAGCTGACTGGAAGGGAGGAGGAAGTAGAGAGGTTCTGGAAGGAGAGGTGGAGATCCGTTTCCGCCTGGGTAGTGGCTGGGCTCATCGGTATCCTCTCCTACTGGCTCACAGGCTCCATGGGATTCGAGCAGGCCATCATCCTCTCCGTCCTTACGTTCGTGGGCTCCGGGAACCTCCTGATGTGGATCCTGCAGAGGAAGCCTTTGGAGAGCCTCCTGGTGGGCATCTGCCTGCTCCTCGCCGTTCCAGTGATGGCAACCCTGCCCCCAGGCGTCGCGAGCCTCTCGGGCTGCCTGCTCATCTCGCTCGTCTACGCGCTGGCCGGGATAAGCATCTACCTCAGGTGGACCTGAATGGATCTGCCGAGCCTGCTCAGGAGGCTACAGGAGGAAGACGTGGTTGTACAGCCCAGGAGGTTGAGCATCCTGATTCTCCTGGCCTTGGAGGGTAGGAGGTCGTTCAAAGAGTTGAGGGACGCTCTGGGAATGTCTCCCGGGAACTTGGGGTCCCACATGAGGGTTTTAGAGGAGGAAAAGCTTGTGAGGAGGACCAGGTGCCTGAGAGGTTTGAGGTACGTGACTTGCTACGAGATCACCGAGAGGGGGGTGGAGAAGCTAGCCGATGTGCTCGCCCTCGCCTCCAAGATATCGGAGATGATGGGCGCTGGTGAGCGTTGAGAACTCTCGGTGATGCATTCAGTAGGAGGTTAGCCTCCATGACCTCCGATCCGTCATCACCGGCGCGTAATAAGAGGTCGTCAAAGTACTCCCCCGAACTTTCCCCTGAACTCGCCGATAACTCGCTCGGGGTCTCTACCGTTATCCCCATCCCTCACCCTTCCCGCGGAGCTTATCCTTCCACTTTTTGAGGGTATCAGCGCGTCCCTCGGTTTCGCAGCATGAAGAAAGCTTACCGCCACCGTGACATTAAGTAGCGTACTGCACGCCTGAGCTAGCTTTAAGCAGCTTTCTGACTCCCCATCCAGAGGGCCAGCTTACCGGCGCGATCAGCCCTTCCCGACGCACAAGCTAATCCTCTATCACGGGCCTTATCTCGACCCCCAGCCTGTTAGCAGTTTCCCACGAGTTACGATCCACGAATCCGCCTATGATGAGGAGCTTCGGCTTCACCCCATGTATCCTCTCGTATAAGAGGCCGATCCTGTGCAGCTCCGCCACATCCCCCTTCGACACCCTAGACTTGACCTCCACCAGTATGTGGGTACCGTCCTTGATGACCACGTCCACCTCCACATCGGAGGGATGGCCGTAGACCAGGCCCTCGTCGTCCCTCAAGATCTGCTTAGAAACTTTAGCGACCCCGAGTACCTCCTCGACCACGTACTTCATACCCTCCCTGAAGGAGGATTCTGATATCACCCCGAACCTGTGGGCTATTATCGTGAGGACCCTCCTCGTATCCCTCATCTCCTCCTCAAGCCTGGTCTGCCTCTCTTCCAGCTTGGCAAACTTCTCCTCTAACTTAGCAAACTTCTCCTCCAGCTTGACAAATCTCTCCTCCAGCTTCGCGAATCTCTCCTCCAATGACGTTATCCTATCCAGTATCTCCCTGTAGCCCAGCATCCCAGCTACCGCATAGCGAAATTCCTGATCCTCCTCCAAGGCCTTGATCAGCTTACTCTTCTCCTCAGCTGAGAGGGACATCTCAACCGATGCGCGGCTTTCTCCTACTTAAAGATATCTCGGCCTCCGGGGAGCGGAAGGGTAAAGTAAAGCTGTTGTGGACACAGTAAGGCGATCGCGGGTTCACCCTCCCCTCAGCGTCCTGGACAGCACATCGTAAATTACCAGTTCCACATCCCTCCTCCTCTTATCATCCCTTTCTATCTCCTCCAGTATTAGCTTGGCCTCCCTGCTCAGCATGAGGCTCTTCCCGCTCTCCGAAAGCCTTCCCAAGCCCTCCCTGATCAGCACCCTTATTATCATGTTGATCGTGCCACTCCCCATGGTAGGAGGCCTGGTTCCGGCACCTGCGTACACCGAGTCCACGCTCGCCACGATCGCGTTGATGAGGGTGGTCATCCTCTTGGAGGTCTTCGCCCTCTTCAGCTCCCTTATGAGGGAGCTCAGGATGGAGGAGGCTGCCTGCCTCAGGAGCTTGTCCTCGCTTAACCCTTCGCTCGTAACCTGCCTGACCGCTGTGGGAACCATCAGCTGGCTCAATACTTCGGGCATGTCCCTCTCGAAGTTCCCCCTCTCCCTCAAGAAGGTCAGGGCCCTCTCTCCATCGAGTAGGTAGGCCACCCTGAACAGGTCGGGGTCTGCGGTGAGGAGCGCGAAGGGCCTGCCCCCTCTCCTCATCTCCGCTTCCACCTCGGCCATCTCCTCGGGATCCGCATCGGTCACGGATATCACGAGGAGAGGGTTCTCCAGCAGTCTGATTATCTGATCCCTCTCCCTGACCCAGTAATCGCCGAACTTGATCTCCACCGCCACCCTGCCCACCAAGACATCTCCCTTCCTCCCGGCGTTAGCGTCATACGTCCACACCAAGAATTGGCCGTCCGACACGGCTCCATGAACGGACAGCCTTTCAGGCGAGAACACAGCGATGTAATCCCTGACCTCATCGCCGAGCCTCACCTTGAAGGGGAAGCTCCTCATCTCCCTGGTGAGGAACTCCCTGATCATGCCCTCGACCACACTCCCTTCCTCAACCCTCGAGAGGAGGGTCGCATCTTCCCTCACGCTCCTCAGGACCTCCTCCGAGAGGTCCACCAGGTTCTTCACTATTCCTCCGATCTCCCTGGTCAGGGCCATATCCCTGGCTACCTTCTCCATGAGAGGATAGAGGGCC
>JAMOVA010000043.1 GCA_027061785.1 Thermoproteota archaeon | reverse complement strand
TCTCTATTAGGGAGGCGTATTCGGGACTGTAGGCCATCCAGAGGGCGAGGACCTTCTTGGCAGCCTCGACCCCCGCCCTCTCCCTCTCCTCGTCGGACATGGAGAGCTTGAACATCCTCGACCTCTCCAAGAGCCTGTTCGCCAGGGCCCTGTCGCTCATCAGGGCCTCCTGGGCCCTCTTAGACAGGAGGAGGATCACCGAACCCCTGGGAGGGGAGCCGTGACCCTCGGTCACCCACCTGACCACATCGGCAAGGTCCTCCAGCTTCTCTCTCCTCCCCCTCTCGAGGTCGCGGAGGAGTTGGTCCACCTCATCTATTATCAGAACTACGGGTCCCTCAACGTCCAATTTTTCAACCAGGAGGTCCCTCACGTCCGTTAACGGATCTAAGGTCACGAACCTGGGCTCGGCCTCACCCTCCTCCCTTATCGCTCGGAGGAGGAGCCTCCCGAGCTGGGTCTTGCCCGAGCCGTACTCCCCCACTATCCTGGCGATGAAGCCCCTCCAGTCCCTGTCCCTCAGGTGCGAGAGGACGAGCTCCATGGTCTCCCTGAGGGACCTCGTGCCTACGAAGAGATCCTCAATCATGGAGAGAGGGGCTTCGATGGGCCTCCTGTCGGCCCAGCAGCTCAATATCTCCCGGATGGTGGTGGGTCTGTACCTCCTGAACCTCTCCGCTAGCTCCCTCACCTCCTTCAGGGTTGGCCAGTACTCTGAGTAGAGCTCACTCAAAGAGACCACCTGGCCTCTATCTTGGCCCTCGACGGGATCACGAGCTCACTGAAAGTCTCTCCAGTTATCCTATCCTGCCAGGTCGCGAAGATCTTGCCCTTCAGGTTACCGGGAAGTCTGTCAAGATCCTCGGCCTCCTCCAACACGTCCCTGTGCTTCTCCAGCACCGGCACGGATATCAGGCCCTTCCTCCACAGCGAGACTATCACATCCCTGACCTCATCCCCGTAAGCCTTCCTCAGCGTCCCATATGTGACGGAGCCCCTGCTCCTCACCTCCTCAAGCACCTTGTCCTCCCTAGTCAGGGTGAGGACGGGTACCTTCCTCTCCTTGAGGGCGTCGGCCTGCTTGAGCCATGAGATTATGGCCCTCGCCTCCGTGCTCGATACCTTCTTCCCTTCTTTCCTGAGGGCCGATGAGAGGCTAGCAGGGGTTAGGGGGACCATTCCCTTGGAGAGTGATTCGATCACCCTCCTCAAGTTGTACTCCTCAGCCAGAACTGAGACCAGCTCGTTGGAGAAGTCCTCGAGCGAGCCGAAGTTCTTGATCCTCTCCCTGATCCATGAGAGGGTCCTGACGTACTGAGAGGCCGTCCTCTTGCTCTTCAATCGGAGCTTCGACTTCACCTCCTCTGGAGAGGGGTCTTCCAGTGAGACCGCCAACCTGTAGAGGTTCTTGAGTGGTAGGGGGTAGAATTGGGCTGGCATCATTTGGGGAGGATAACGGAGCTGAAAAAGGTTTCCAGTCCGGACGCAGTGGAGGCGTGAATGTAATAGATGAAGGTAAGGCGTCCGACCCGAGGGCGTCTCGCCGGTGGATTGGAGAATGATCGCTAGCACCGACGGCGTGAGTGAAATAATGGTGAGGAGACCCCGGACGCTGTCTGATGCATCGTATTGAGATATGGCATGATTCGGGACTTCAATTGCCTCCCTGAATCGATGTAGCGCTTATATCTCGCGTACTTCAGGAAAATCCTCTGACAAACCTCTCGAATTCATCCCAGTCGAGAATCTGCTCCACTCCCAGATCCACGCTGTCGAAGTACTCAGTGAGATCCGGCTTCCTCTTAGGTATGATCTTGAGGGCTATGCCCTCTCTCACTATGAAGACTTCCTCTCCTTTCAGCACTTCTCTTCTCCAATCCGCTGGAAGGACGATCCTTCCCCGATCATCTACCCTCCTTACTAATGTATGCCTCTTCAAGGTTCCACGCAATTAAGGACAGACTATGTCAATTTTAAGTTATCATCGACGATCCCGCGTAATTTCGCTTATGCGGACGGTTTCCGTCTCCACTAATCGGGTTTTCTCGAAGGAGATATTCAACCCGTTTATGAAATTCCTCCCTAAGAGCATATCCCCTCCAGCTACGCCTCAACAAGCCCTCTCACAACTCCTTCGATCCCCACCTATATGAAGTTAGGAGTAGCATTCCTCCGTTGAGCCATCGTATTTCTTGGAGCAGGAGACCTTCACCTGATCACCCGAGGACTAGGAAGTCCGATCTCCCTCTCCTCCCCCACATATCCCACGTAGATGACTGAATAGCCCACCTTCTCGTAGGCTTTGAATGCGGTCTCTTCCTTGGAGCTACCGACGGAGATCACGGCTCCGTCCTTGATTGCCACGTACTTCCCTTCATACTTCTTCCTCAACTCAGGCAGCATACTCCTGAAGACCCCCTTC
>JAMOVA010000042.1 GCA_027061785.1 Thermoproteota archaeon | reverse complement strand
TCCTTCCTAAATTCATCATCTCTCGCGCCAAGATGCGAGACCCTACAAGAAACGTTCCCTGATGATCTCTTCTAGGATCTCCGGATCGATATCCACTATCTTAGGCTTAGGTTTCAAAGGTCTCAGCACAATTACGCCTTTCTCTGCCTCAGCGATTATCTCATCTCCTTCCATAATGCCAGCTGTCTGCCTCAGCCTCTCCGGTAGCATTATCACACCCTTCTCCCCGACCTTTAGGATCCATCTCAATAGGTCCACCCTTATTCATCGATTTAACCCACCCAAGAATAAATTAGTGATCCAATTGAATCCAATACGGGTCGTCGCGAGGGTAACCGAACCTAACGCTCTGCCCTAGATAGATTCAAGAATCATCGAAGGTAGAGAAGCTTCAGTCAGACGGGAGGAAGTACCTCCTCCAGACTCTCATATATGCCCAGCCACTCATATCCTCTGGGAGTTATCCTGTACCTCCTCCTCTTCCCCTCCTGCAGCTCCACCAGCAACCCGTACCTGAGAAGCTGGTCCACGATCCTCCTGCCCCTGTCCACTGGAAGGCCGGCCTTCCTGCATATCTCCGTTATCCCCGCCTCTTCCCTGCAAGCCTCGAGCACGGACCTCACTATATCGTGCCTGCACCTGTTCCTGTACACAACTAAGGCTGCGATACTTGGAATAAAAGATTGGCTACACGCGTTGAACGGCAAGAATCCGTACTGGGACATTTATATTCCTCCCAGGGGAGTCTTACCGAGTAATTTGAACGCTCATTCTGGCTGGTTCGGGACCGCATTGCGCGATTTGGGGCGTGCGGTCGAGGCTATGGGGAGGGGGAGCTACAGGCTGTGCTGCACCATCTCCCATGACACCGCAAGGGAGGCCCTCCGCACCCTCCTGCGGAGAGCGGGGATCTTTCCAGGGGGCGGGAGCATGGAAGAGATGCTGGAAACGCTTCCGCCAAGACAGGTGCCCACCAGCATTCTGGAGAATGCTCGGGAACTGGACGAACTTCGCAACAGCGATCTCCCAACGGGGTCCTACACCAAGGAGATCGCGCTAAGGGGACTGGCGAACGCCGCGGAACTGCTGATCTGGGTAGAGAACTCAATGATGCTGCTCGGTAAAGGTAGTGGGACGGAGTTCACGGCTGACCCGCACAGACACCTGGATCCGAGTTTGTATAGGCACTCCCGCTGAACCATCTACATAACTCACAATTTGTGAGTCAGAATAAAAGGCGGGAGACGGAAGTCCAAGCGGTGCATGCGTATGCAGGAGATAGACGAGCTCTCCGTGGGTGGATCCGTTAGCCTCAAGGGACCGGTGAAATTCGGAGTTGTGAGGGTGAGCGGCTCTCTGAAGATCGAGGGAGACGCTGAAGGCGAGGAGATGAAGATAAGTGGCTCCAGCACGATCGTGGGCAACGTCAAAGCGGAGGAAATCAAGGTAGCGGGTAGCATGAAGGTCTCGGGCAGTATAGAGGCATCGGAACTGGAGATAGCTGGCAGCCTGGAGTCAGATGGAGAGATCAGGGGAGGAGATGTGGAGATCGCTGGAAGCGTGAGGGCCAAAAGAATAGCTGGCGACGAGGTCAAGGTTTACGGCTCAGCCAAGGCCGAGGAGATAGTGGGCAGGGAGGTCGAGGTGGGCAAGAGGTCCAAGGTGAGGGGACTCATAGTGGGCAGGGAGGTCAGGATCGGTAAGGACGCCGAGGTCCAGGATGTGATTGGAGAGGAGGTTTATATCGGGAGGGGAGCCGAGGCCAGGACCGTCGAGGGGGTGGAGGTGCACGTGGACAGCGGCGCCGAGGTCGAGGTGCTGAGGTACGTGGAGGAGGCCATAGTGCACGAGAAGGCATCGGTAGGGAGGATGGAGAAGGTGGAAAGCCTTTCCAGGGAGCTTCCATGAACTTACATGGTCGAACTAGCCCGCCCTCGATCAGATCCAGCCTAGCTACCTGACCTCTTCAGGAAGTACTCCACGAAGGGCAGCACCACGCCCGGCAGGGTGAAGAACAGGAAGACCTCCATCAGGATGGGAGAGAGGTCGAGGGTGACGGAGATGGGTCCACCGTAGTCGAGGCTCACGCTGACGATACCACCATCCAAGAAGTAGACCACCACCGCGAAGCCCAGTATGGACTCGAGGGCCCCGATCAGCGGCGAGTAGATGGTCCCCCTCAGGGCCGTCGCGGTCAGCGAGAGGCCCATGAACAGGAATATGAGGCCGGTCAGCTCCCCGGTCTCCGGGACGATCACCTCACTCGCTATTCCTCCCAGCAGCCTGTTCACCAGGAGGGGAATGATAACCGCGAAGAGGAGCCAGTAATACACGCCCCAGAGAATGCCCTCGGCGAGCACGTCCTTGAGCCTCTCCTTCCAGTTCAAGATCTCACCTCCACCTCCCTGCTGATGGACAGGGGAAAGATACCGCCTATCTCGGCGTACAACTTCATCTTGATCCTCTTCAGGTTTGAGGGTAGCTCGCTCACCGGTAGCCTGATGGTCAAATGGCTCCCCTTCACCATCTCATCGGACTTGGCCTCCTTGGACACCTGCTTCGATCCTATCAGGGTGATCTCCAGCCTCACGTTCCTCAGCTCCACCCTCCCACGGTAGTCGAAGTCCACCAGGATGCTCTGGCCCTCCTGCCTCAGGTAGACGCCCGAACTGGAGTTCATCAGGTCGACCACGAAGGTCACGAGGGGGTAGCTCACTCCCAGCAGGAAGAGCAGGCCCACGACGGTTATGGCGGTCTGGAGGCCCCTCAAATCCCCTCTCCCTCTTCACTCCTCCTTATTCTCTCCTCCCTGATCAGGGAGACTGCGTGCCTCACCAGAGTGCCCCCAGCAGCCAGCGCTATCCCCAGGAAGGCGACCTTGAACAGGAGCTCGATGAGGAGCCCGCTGCTCTTGGTGAGCGCGTCCATTATGTTCTCACCGACCACGCGCACCCTGACCTTGGTGTACTCCATCAAGGAGAACACGAAGACTATGGAGATCATGACAATGCCCAAGGCCATGAGAAGGGCCCCACTTCGCTTGGGATCGCTGAGTGCCTCCATGCAATCCCCTAGCTGCTGGAGGTGAAGGAAAGAAAAATGTGAGGGTGTCCGGGTCGGGCGCCCGCGCTCAGGACCTCCTCAGCCTCTTGGCGCCGAGCGCCAGGATGATGACGAGCAGGAGCACAGCCACTCCGTAGATCCAGGTCTCCGTGCCAGCGCCCGCGGGTTGAGCCTGCTCCTCAGTGACCTCGGGCTTGTACTGACCGTACTTCACCGCCTTGTTGCCGACGGCATCGTACGCCTCTATCCTGTAGTAGAAGCTCTGATTGGCGGGCATCTTGAAGGTGGGCCAACCCGTCTCTATCACGGGCTCCAGCGGGTTCCAGCTCTCGTTGTCGGGGGACGTGTAGGCCTTGACCTCCTTCACCCCGGTGCCCCTATCGTAGGCCCTGTAGAAGAGGATGACCTCCTCTCCACTCTCTTTAAGTTTTACGCTAAGCTCAGGGGGCTCCTTATCGGGCTCCGCCTGGAGGACCACGAGCTTCCTCTGATCCGGTGTCACCTTCACCGAGAGGAGGTAGTACCCGTGGCCCTCGACCTCCTTGGCCTCCACCAGCTGGGCGCCACTGACCTGCGGCTTCGGGTTGAACTTGCTCAGGATAACGGGCACCTTCAGCTCGGCAGGGGACTTGCCGGACACGGTGAAGGCTATGCTTCCGGAGGAGGCGTCGGGCACCCTGAGGAAGGTGACGTTCAGCTTCCAGAGAGCAGTGGTTGGCTCGTACCTGTAGGAGCCGTCCTGGGCCAGGGTGAGGAGCCTGTAGTGACCGTAGTCCTCAGCAGGCCCTCCGTAACTTGTTCCATGATCGTACTGGCCGGCGTCGGTGAGCAGGACCTCCACATCCCCATACTTCCAGTTCCCGTCGCTGTGCCAGTGGCCCACGAGCCAGAGCCTCACCCCGTGCTCGTGGGAGAAGTCCAAGAGGTACTTGATGGTGCCGTTGTAATCGACTATCTTCGTCTCGTTGCCCTCCTTCAACCACAGCCTTATGTCCTTGTCGTCGAACGGGTAGTGTATGAGGCCCACCCCCGCCTTACTCTTAGCAGTGTTCAGGACATCGAACTGATCGCCGAATATCTTGCCCGTGTCGGAGTCGGTGGCGAAGAACGTCAGGTCCCCGAAGGAGGTGTAACCCGCGAGGGGAGCGAAGTACTTCTCCCAGTAGTAAGCTTTCTTCTCTATCGCCGTGTAGTCGTTGTTCCCCTCGCACATTATGATGGGATGCCTGAGAGTTACCAGCTCCTCATAGGCCCTCCTGAACGGCTCCTCCTCGTCCTTGGAGACGATGGCATCTATCACGTCACCCGTGTGGAGGATCAGGTCGAGGTCCATCGAGTTGAACGTGCCTATGGCCGTCCTGAAGAGAAGCTCGTTCATGGAGTGCTTGGGCAGGTCCCTCACCCCGAAGTGGGTGTCCGTCCAGTGAGCTACCTTGAGCTCCCTGTAGGAATCGAAGAAGGCCACGGCATTGGGCTCGGTATACGATTTACCGCTGGCCACGACGGTCAGGTTGTAGAGGCCCGAGGGTGCGGATCCCCTGACGGTGACGTAGTAGCCCTGAGAGGCTTTTCCCTTGCCGGTTACCTCCAAAGGAATTTTGCCGGTGAAGACCGAGGACAGGAACACCTCGCTGGGCTCTCCCAGGTCCGGGTGGACCCACACCGTGAACTCGCTCCCGTTGACAACAAGAGCTGGCAGACCTATTCTGGGGTAGAGGATGCCGTTCAGCGGTTTGATGTGGTAAGGAGCGAAGGGAGCGGGAGGTTCCGCATGAACCTGAACCCCTGCAGCGGAGAAGGGTAGGAGCAACAGGGTTAGGAGAACTAACCACCATGATCGCAACTTGTTGACCCTCCGTTATCCGAGGAGGGAGCTAAATACCTTAACCCTCATCGAGTCAGGTGCGTTTTTGATGAGCTCATGGTTTTATGATTAGGTACTATCCTAGATGTGGGGATTTCCGCCCCCGTTATCTCTTCTCTCCTTTTAAGATCCATCGAGAAAAATTGGGCAGCAGTTTCGTAGTCTTACCCTAAGCCTCTCCCTTATCCACTTAACTACCTTCTCAAACTCCTCTGAGTATCCAATCTCGGACGACGCTTCTATTATCCCGGCTGCGCTCCTCTCTACTTCTCTCCCGATGAAACCACCCCCTACACCGGAGGGGTTACGCTTTCCCTTGAAGATCATCCTTCTGGGGGTCTCACCTTTGTCGTCATAGTTTTCGTGCATTCTGCATTCAAACCGATCTAGTTTAAAGATGGTTGCATATCACCACGCCTCATGCTACACAGGGGAGTAATGAATGGGTCTCTTGGAGATCAGTGCCTTATACGGCGCTCCAATTTCCTCCTGAGGGAGACAATGAATGACCCTAGGACTGGGATAGCTACAAGCCTCTCAAGCAGGGAGAACCACCCACAATTCTCCATCTTTCTCAACTGGAAGAATGTCATGAGGCTTTCTCGCAACTTGAGATGGGTAAGCCAGTAAGAAACAGAATCTGAAATGTCTTTCACCGTAAAATTCCATTCAGGGCTCAGTAGACCACTCAAGAAGTCAAGGAAGGATGATGGAAGATACATTCGATCCCAATTCAGTAGGATCGAGAAGAGAAGTATTACGAGGGCCGATGCTACGACCGGTCTCCAGATGCTCTCACCGTAAACTGCGAGCCTATCGTACAGCCAGAAGAAGATCCTATCACCCAACCAACTAGACATCTTCTCCCGTAGCCTCATTTCTCCAACGAAGAGCCTTCCGGAATCCTCATAGCGAAGTCCGTAATCGTAGTGTTCCCTTAACCCTCTATACACACTGAGTACATTGTCGAGAGTGAGCTCCTCATCCTTCGATATGGTTTCCAGATCTTCAATGGCCTCTTTCACGAGTTCAGCGTTCAACTCAGGAGGAGTAGGCTCACCGATCTTTTCTTCCTTTAGGCGTCGGCATTCTTCCGTTAATTTATTCGTATAAGTTAGCTCATTTAGAAGCAGCTTATCGAGCCTCATAAGAGTCATTAGTGCTTTAAAATAGGCCATCCGGAACCATATACTTAACTTACCTCTTATTTTCAAATGATTGGAAGTACCTTCCTGTTCTAAAGCCATCACGAAGTCGAGGTATTTCTTTAGAATGCTCCCATGCTTCTGATATTTTGTTTTTGCTAGGAAAAGCAGCTTATCTACTAAGAGGATTTCCCTACCACCAAAGGAGTACTTGGGATTCCTGATCACCAACCTCTCCGGAGATAGTTCCGTATTTATGAAACTAAAGCGGTCAACAAAGCAGTTATCTATGACGATATGTCCGCCCTTCGCTGTGGCATCTAGCTCCCTCCTCACCTGACCTCCCCCTAGGGTCGATCGCCCATCAAAGTTCAGATTTCTAAGCGAAATGTAGGAGTCCCTCCTAAATTTATTGAACATTAGATGCATGCGCAGGTCCGAAAACACTAATGCTTCTTTAACAGTAGCCCGTCTAAAACTGACCTCCTTCTCAAATTGAGTCCTTACGAAATAGGCCTTTTTAAAATAGGCTTCCTCAAAATAGGCTCTCCCAAACCGAGCCTCTCCAAAATTAACTTCTCCAAATCTGGCTTTTCGAAAACTAGTCTTTTTAAAATGAGCCCCTCTGAAGTAAGCTCTCCCAAACCGTGCTCCCTCGAAATTAGCCTCTCTAAATCGTGCTTCCTCGAAGTAAGCTCTCCCAAACCGAGCCTCTCCGAAATTAGCCTCTTCAAATCTGGATTTTCGAAATTTAACCCACTCCTCGAATCTTGTTCCTAGAAAGTAGGCCCTCCTAAAATGAGCTCCTCTAAAGTGGGCCCACTCCTTGAAATGTGCTCCTCCGAAATTAACTCTACCGAATCGTGCATCCTCAAAGTAGGACCTTTCAAATCGTGCTCCCTCGAAGTGCGCCTCCTTGAACCTAGTTCCCTCGAAGTGCGCCTCCTCAAATCGAGCATCTTCAAAATGCGCCTCCTCAAATCGTGCTTCCTCAAAATAGGCCCTCCCAAACTGTGCTCCCTCGAAGTGCGCCTCCTTGAATCTAGTTCCCTCGAAATGAACCTCTCCAAATCTGGCCCCTCGAAAATCGGCTTTTTCAAATGAAGCTCCCCATAAGCTGGCCTTACTGAATCTAGTGAGGGGAAAAATTGCGTTCTTTTGAAATTGATGCTTACTTAAGTCGATGTCGGGTAGTCTAAAACCTATTGCCAGTATCTCGTTAATGCTCGGGTCTTCCTCTTTCTCTCTGAGCCATTTAAGAAACTTCTTTCTGACCTTTTCAGGCCGGTCCTTCCAGGCATTCGGATCGTGAAATAAGCAAAAACCACTGGGTAGGAGTTCATCCGCGTGCTCTATTCTGTCCCCAAATTCCCTGATAACGAAATCTATAACTTCCATGATACGAAGCTCCTCCTCTGACTTGGATGGCTTTTTCTTGAGCTGCTCCAAGCGTCTTCTGAGATAATCTGCGTTGTACTTACACATAATCGTCGAGAAAAATCGACATTACCTGAAAATTAAAACAATTTTCATCTTACTGGATGCTAGGGAGGCACCAAATAGGATATTTATTTAACCGATCCCACTTCAGGAGGGATCTCTTTTTCTAACACATCTAACACAGCAGTTTACCTCATCGTCTTAAGTATCCAAACCCCATGTGCATCCCTAGTACACGAATATGTGTATCACTCCCTTAGAAGACAGTTCCTCCATCAATCGAGCTTTCAACTTCTCATAATAAGAATCCTGATTTCTGCTCCATTTCTCGGCCTTAAGTATGCGGAGGACAGCATCGATCTTCGGTCTCAACCCGGGCTTGATATTCAGCCTGTCGAAGTAGATGAGATCTACCTTGTCCTTTAAAACCTCGACCAACTCCAAGATCTCCTCAACGCTCGTACCCGGCAGTATAGGACCTATGAAGGCGAAGGTCCCTATCCCCTGCTCCTTCAACTCCTCCAAAGCCCGGATCCTCTCGTCCACGCTCGGGGCGTGGGGTTCCACGACCCTCCTCACCTCCTCCTTGAGGGTAATGATGGTCATGCCCACCCTGACTTGGCTGAATCCCCTCAGGACGTCGATGTCTCTCAACACTAGGGGAGACTTGGTCTGAACTAGGACGGGCCAATCTCTCTCCCTTAATATCTCTAGAAGGCGTCTGGTGAGCTCGTACTCCCTCTCGACGGGCTGATAAGGGTCGGTCATGGAGGACAAGTAGACGACGCCCTTCCTCTTCCTCCTAACCTCCTTAGCTAGGAGCTCAGGGGCGTTCACCTTAACCTCGACGTAGCTACCCCAAGGTTCGGTGCGTCCCCACCTCCTCGCATAAAATTGGGCGTAACAGTAGACGCAGGCGTGCTGGCATCCCACGTAGGGGTTTATGACGTAGTCGCCGATTGAGCTCCTGTTCAGGATGGACTTAGCCCTTGTCTCCTTTATCACAGGCCATCGTCCGCGCATCCCTTAAGTGCGTATCGCCGTGGGCCCACTAGGTGATAGAGAGAGGAGATGGAGCACAGGAGCGTGAGCCTAGGAGGATCACCTTGGAATTCGAGACTACGATCGATTCGTCGTCGCTACTGCCTCTAGGTTTTCTTTCCTGCGAGCTTTTTGGCAACCTCCAGATCCTCACGGAGCTCCTTCTCATCATAATGTAGCGATATGCCCTCCTTGGCCAGCAACTCCAAGAAGTCCCACTTGGATAGTCCTGCTATCCTGCGCGCTTGGCCCAAGGAAGCTATGCCCTTCTCGTACAGTCTGAGCGCGAGCTCAATCCTGATCCTCTCCTCGAGTTCGCTTGAAGGGACTTGAAGACCCTCCGGGACCTCTATTACGATGCGCCTGGTACTACTGGCCCTTGACATTTGAACCTCCGTCTAGGGACCCAGTGATGCGATATTAACTCTATGTACTGTGCTAACTCTCTGTCTAACTCGTAAAATTATTCGACGATCTGGTCTCTTAAACTAGCATGAGATCGGGGATCTGAGGATCTATAACAGCTCCCATCAGATCTCACTCGATCGTGAGGAACGAGTACACGGACCGATCATCCACAGATTTATAGCTCGATCCAGCTAATTAAGGTCGGTGAAGAAGCTAAAGCTGCTGACCGAGGACTTCAAGGTCAGGAGACTGGATAGAGTAGAGGTGCACTCCCTGCTCGGCTATTTACCCAGCACGGGCACTCTGGTGGAGGGTTCCTCACCTCCCGAGATATTCGTGGGGAGGTACGGCTACCCCAAGGTGTACGTAGGTCCCCTGATCCCTCCCATCCGAGGTAACACCGAACACCTGGGGATGAGCGAGCTCTGGTTCGGGAAGGGTCTGAAGGAGATAGTGGCCATGAGGCTCCAGCTCCTGAGGGGGAAGAAGAGGCTGAAGGTGACCGAAGTAGATGGTAGATACGCGAGGGAGCTGCAGGAGTCCATACTCTCCAGGGAGTCGGTGGACATGGAGGCCAGGCTGAGGCACCCTCCGAGGGGGGCGATGCTGTCGGAGGTGCACCAGCCCTTCGGTCCCTCTGCCCTCCTCGAGGAGCTGAGAGTGGAGCCGGGGAGGTCCGATTCCAGGCTGGAGAGGGCCTACTACGACAGGGACGCCAGAGCAACGGAGGCCATGGTCGAGCTTTACGAGAGGGGTGTTCCCGTCTCTAAGATCCAGCAGGGGCTCAGCGCCGGCCTCCTCGGCGTTGGGAGGAACAGGAGGTTCGTCCCGACCAGGTGGTCCATAACGGCGGTGGACGATACCCTCTCCCGATACCTGCTTGAGGAGGTCAGGACCTACCCTGAGATAAACGAGTACAGGCTGTACTACGGCGAGTACCTGAAGAACAGGTGGTCCGTGATCATGTTCCCCGAGAGGTGGAGCTACGAGTCCATAGAGGTGTGGTTCCCCGGGACCCTCTTGGAGGAGATGGCTCTAGCCGGGGATTACGAGCCCTTCGAGGGGAGGTGGAGCTACGCCAGCATGGGAGGCTGCTACTACGCCGGAAGACTTGCGGTGGCAGAGAAGCTCAGGGAGGAGAGGAGGCAGGCGACCGTGCTGATACTCAGGGAGGCTCATCCAGGCTACCTTCCCGTGGGAGTGTGGAACGTGAGGGAGACGGTTAGGCACGTTCTCAGGTCAGACCCGCTGAAGTGCGACGAGCTGAGGGAGTGCCTCCAGCACGTGGAGAGGAGGATGCTCACCCCTCTCGACGTCTGGGTGGAGAACTCCGTGATCCTGAGGAGGCACCTGATCCAAGCGTCGCTCCAGGACTACCTGAAGTGAGACGGCACATTAGGACGGGGGATCAGACCTTCATGGAATGGATGGGTTATAAGTGAGCAGCCGATCTCGGCCGCGGATCCCCATGATCAGGGTAGCGGTTGGTGTGGACGACGACGAGACTAGGTTGAGCGAGGAACACTTCGGCGACGCCAAGTACTACCTGATATACGAGGTGAAGGAGGACGGGAGCTACCGCCTAGTGGAGAAGAGGGTGAACACGGTCAGGGAGATGGAGGAGAGGGAGCACGGCGACCCCAGAAAGTTCAGGGCCGTGGTGGAACTACTGAGCGATGTCGATGTCTTCCTGGCAGGGAGAATGGGCCCCAACTTCCTCAGGGTCAGGGAGTCGAGGCACTTCCCCATCGTGGTCGGGAGGAAGACCGTGGAGGAGGCCCTCTCAATCTTGGTGAGCAGACTGGATGAGGTCTTGGAGGAGGTGAGGAGAAGGAAAGGCCTCAAGTGATGGATCCATCTCACAACCATCGAGTTATCATTAATAATTACATGATGATTAACATCATGATGACCTACACAACGATACCCGTGAAGAAGGAGGTAAAGAGGAAGCTCGAACTCCTTAAAGGAGACAGGGACTGGAGCGATTTTCTGAGTGAGCTGGCTGAGGAAGTCGAGAGAGTCAAAAGAGACAGGGCCTTCAAGAAGCTGAGGGAAGAGGTGCTTCCCTACTTGGACGAGGTGGAGGAATCCCACAGGAGGTTCAGGAGGGAGTTCTCCCTTGATACTGATCGACACTGATGTCCTGATAAATTCCTTCAGGAGGGGCGAAAGGGTCGGAGATGCGATCTCGGTGATCACACTCTTGGAGTTCATCAGAGGGATACCTAGTGAGAAGAGGGAGGAAGTGAAGGGGCTGCTAGAGGAGACCTACGAGGTGATCTGGCTGGATAACTCCATCCTGCTTGAGTACAGCAGACTGTATGAGGCGCTGAAGGAGGAGGGATCCCTCATAGGGGACGCAGATCTGCTCATAGCAGCAACGGCTATATCCAAGGGGATGAAGTTACTCACCGGCAACCTGAAGCACTTCGCGAGGCTGAGGAGGTACGGGCTCCATCTCGAGGGACTGGAGGGCGAGGAGTGACTTAGAGACTACCTTGACGTACCAACCTTCCCCTCGAGGCCACTATGCCACCCAAGTTGAAGCACGAGTGAATCAGCACGGCGGGCAGCAGGGAATCGGCGTAGACCCTGAAGAAGCCGGCCACGAGACCTGCGGCCAACGCTATGGTCAGGACCCACCTCAGGCAGCGAGGGGGAGCCTCCCTGTAAGGCACGTAGTGGATGGCAGCGAAGAGGACTGCGGGCAGTGATACCGCTATTACCAGCGAAACCGGATTCGTGCCCAAGCTCAGGAGGAGGTAGCCCTCCAGCAGACCCCTGAAGAGCATCTCTTCGCCGATCGGTGCTATGAGGAGGAGAAGAATTACCCTCTCCGCC
>JAMOVA010000041.1 GCA_027061785.1 Thermoproteota archaeon | reverse complement strand
TTCGATTAGATCGCTCCGTTTGATGAGATCTCTCCTAATACAGCTCCTTTTCGTTAGATAAGGTCCGGTGAACTTTATCTCCGAAAGGGGAGGAGAGGAAGTTTTACGGGATTTAATCGATCTGGAGGGAGAAATAAAGTTCACCCGCATATCTCGTTACTCCTTTCCAATAGATAACGCGGATCCAATCCGTGCAGGCGAGTTCACCGTAAATAAAGTTCAGGAATTTCCAAAAACCGGAGAGGAGGAAGGAGATGAGGTCAATTGGGTTGATGGATGATAAAAATGGGTTAAATGATGAAAGGGATCCTCTTTACCGTCAATCAGGGAAAAAAGCTGTGGCATACGCGTGTCGCACAATCTGTCTAGGGACTGGGTAGCTTCCATCAGCTGGAAGCCCAGATTACCCCCAAATTTGTGGGGGCTGGAGGGATTACCATTATCTATTATCGATATTTATAATAGATGAATTTTATCTATATCATCCGATCAACCTGCGGGAGGAAGCTACGCCGATCCATCATCCTAAGCTGAGCCCTCAGTATCAATAGAGGCCGAGTGTCCCCCAGTCGTACTTGACTCCCCTAGAGAGGGCTTTCACGATATAATCGGGTGCTTCCCTATCGCACAGCAGGAGGATCTCCCCCACTATCAGCACCCCGTCTTCGAGCTCGATGCTCTGCCATACCCCCTGCCCACCCAGCTCCCTGACCAGAGATCCCATCAGATCTCTCATCTCCTCATCCAGAACCTCCTCCAGCCAGAGGAGTTCTTTGAAGGCCCTGAAGGAAGTCCCCCTGACCAGGTTGGAGAGCCTAGAGGACCTGAGTATCAGGCGGATCTTGACACCTGGCTTATCAGTGCGGAAGCTCTGAGGACCTCTTCCTCCCTCAGGCCCACCCAGAAATACCTCTCACTCCTCCCCAGATCCCCCCCGTCCTCCCAGCTCCTTATGCCTGGCCTGCCCGTCCTGCCCACCAGCACCATGCCCGTCTCGCGCAGTACACCGGGTTCCATATACCTCGATGTATATCAAGACTAATGGATTAGTATCTAATATGATGCGGCGGGACTCAACTATATCGCTCATATATGGATAGAATGCAGTAATACATGATAATTGAAAATATCAGTTTATTTTTTCCCCACCGAGTAGATATGAGTGATGAGGCCCCAGGTGATAAGCAGGGATGGGTACAACAACAGGCTCATCCTCGACTCGGACGGGAACTTCTACACGGAGGATGAGCGCTGGGACCCCCCTAATGGGGCTGCAGCCAGGGCGATAATCGAGTACTTCCTCCACAGGAAGGTAGCTAGGTCCGAGAGCCTGGAGGTGTTCATGAAATGAGGAGGGTGCTGCTGAGCTTCAGGGAGAGGCGCGAGGGGGAGGACGACGTCTCCGTGATAGCTGACCTCTGGAGGAATAGGGTCTCTAAGGTGGCTGTGAGGCTGGGGACACCGCTATCCCCTGTGGAGCGGAGGAGGGAGGGAGATAGGATAGTCAGGGTGATGAGGTTCCCCAAGGGCGAGTACAGGCTCGTCTTCACCAGGGAGGGTGACGCCCTCTATGTCGAGGGAGAGCTCATCTCCTACCAGTGAGTGGTTCCTCGTTGCCCTCAACGGCCTGGAGATAGACGGCTCCTTCGAGGACCTGCCCTCCCTCCTCTCATTCCTCAGGGAGAGGCTGGGGGGAGTGGAGCTGCGCGAGAGAATCAGCCAGGATGATGTGGAGAGGGAGGGCAGGAGGGTGGTGGCGTGCAGATCGAGGGGAGGCAGGACCCTCCTAATAGTGGTAACGGGCGGCGGAGAGCTGGAGGTAGTCGGGGTGGCTAGACGCGTATGTTGACAGTGGGCTATCCCCCTCTGAAACATTAGCTGTCTATTGTTACCACTGCTAACTATAATTTATACTACTAATTACAATCTATTCTATCCTATTCATAATATATCACTGTTACATATAATTTTTTATTTTACAGCTCGCGCGTATTGGGGGGTGCACCGGTCCCGGGAAGGGGGTGATCGGGTGGTCGTGATGGCGCTGGATGATGTCGTCTTGGGTCCGGACGATGAGCCGATGTCTAGGCCGAGGGATGAGGATGAGGGGGAGGGCAGGGAGGATAGCGGGGAGGCTTCGGAAGATACCTACTCAGACCCCGACTCCGGAGCAGAGGCCGGGTCAGAGTTAGAGGGCATTGAGAGCTGGTGAACACACTCGTTTACCTCTCCTCCCCCCCTCCCTCAACCTCAGCGTGGACCATCTCCCTCAAGAAGTGTATCTCGGTCCTCGCCACCTCGTACCCGAACTCCGTGAATCTAGCCTTGGTCGGCCTCTCATAGACCCTGAGGAGTCCCACTCTCTCCAGATCGTGAAGTTTGTTGGATATCCCTATACCTATATTCCTCTTCACCTGGGCCGACACCTCAACATCGATCCCGGCCTTCTTCGATAGGAGTATGCGCTTGGAGTCCTCCAGGAAGCTCCTCCACCAAGGCGGCTCCTTACTTAACTTCATCACTCCAAGGAGCAGATCCCTTATCTCGGTGGATTTCACGTCCTCCCTGAGGAACATATCCCTGACCTTGGCTTCCGCTTCTCCCTCAGACCCCTCCCCGCCTCCACCCCTCGGGCCGGACGGTGAGTCCACCCCGAGCCTCTCCCTGATCAGCTCGTGCATGGCCACCAGTATGATCTTGGTGAGGTCGTCTATCTCTAGGGAGGGGTGGTCTATGTAGGAGTACCCGCCTCCCTCCTCCAAGATGAGGGTGGGCCCATAGAGGTCGATCAGGAACCTCCTGATGCCCCTTCTGGACCTCATGTAGATGACCTTCGTGTCCGGAACCGTGGAGGCCGCTAGGACGGAGGCCACTCTCCCCATCACGGGGAAGTTTGTTATATCAACGTACTTCTCCGCGTTCTCCCCAAGCACACTGTCGACCAAGAGGAGAATGCTCCTCACATCGGAGAAGAGTTCGAAGCCTCCCCTATCCGTT
>JAMOVA010000040.1 GCA_027061785.1 Thermoproteota archaeon | reverse complement strand
GGTCGAGAGGACCGGCAACGAGCTGATCTCCCTGACCGAGGAAGGAGGCGTCATCAGGGCCCTGATCAAGGTAACGGCCAGATGATGGTGAACCGAATGCCGAAGAAAGTAGTTGTGGTAGGGGGCGGAGACGGGGGGACGATCCTCGCCAACAGGCTCCTGAGAAAGGTGCCCGACCAGGTAGAGGTGGAGGTCATAGACAAGAGCGACCTCCACTGGTATCAACCCGGTTTCCTGTTCGTGGCTGTCGGTGAAGCCGACAAGGAGGACATCACCAGGCCCAGAAGGAGGCTCTACAGGAAGAAGGTGAGATTCACCAATGCCGAGGTGGAGAAGATAGACCTTGACGACAGGAAGGTCAGGCTCAAGGGCGGCGAGGAGAGGACCTACGACTACTTGGTGGTGGCCACGGGCTCTACCCTCAACTATGAGGAGATTCCCGGGTTCAAGGAGGCCGTTAATCACATGTGGACCTTCGATGACGCTAAGAAACTCTTCAGAAAGCTCATGGAGTTCAAGGGAGGTAAGCTGGTGGTGGGGGTGGGGGGGCTCACCTACAAGTGCCCCGTAGCCCCTCTAGAGATAGCGTTCCTGGCAGACGAGTTCCTGAGGATAAGGGGCGTCAGGGATAAGACGGAGATAAAGTACGTGTCGCCCCTAGAGAGGCCCTACCCTCCGAGGCTCCTGAGCAAGGTGATGGTGGAGAACATGGAGGAGAGGGGCATAGAGCCGGTCACCTACTTCACGGTGGATGAGATAGATCCCGAAAAGAGGGTGGTCAGGTCGATGGAGGGGGACTCCCTCGAGTACGACCTGCTGATCCTCACGCCACCCCACAAGGGCGCTGACGTGGTGATCAACTCTGGTATAGGGGATGACGAGGGCTGGATACCAGTGGATCGCTACTTCCTGAAAATAGAGGGCTACGACGACGCATTTGCTGTTGGGGATGCCACAGCCCTGCCGACGCCCAAGACGGGCGTTGTCGCTCACTTCCAGGCGTCGACGGTCGCGGATAACATAGCCTACGAGATCAGAGGGGAGAGCAAGAGGGTGATGTTCGATGGCCAGAGCTTCTGCCTGATAGAGATGGGGAGGGGAGTGGCCTCGGCTCAGGTCTCCAACTACTACTACAAGGACGCTCCCGGGCTGATACCATCCAGGGTGCTCCATCTCGCCAAGCTGGCCATGAACAGGATCTACTGGACGTGCATACTGAGCGGGAATATCTGAATCTGAGGGATGAGGTGGTCGTATGTCGGGTGAGGATGCCAAGAGGGTTGAGGAACTCCTGTCAGATCCAGAGAATGTGAAGAAGCTAGAGACTCTGTTGGAAAGACTGGATTCCCTGAACTACCTGCTCGAGAGATTGGAGCTCTTCATAGGGGCTGGCATGCTAGATGAGCTCTTCGGACTATTCTTCTCAATAATGGCCTTCGAGAGGGCGTTCATGAAGGAAGAGGCTCTGCAGGGCCTGTCCGAGCTGTTGGGGAGGTTCGCCTTCCTAGTCTCGCCCAAATGTATGGAGGAGTTCTCCGAGGCGCTGGACAAGGAAGAGAAGCTCGGTCTCATGGGGCTGATGAGCAAACTCCGGGATCCCGAGGTGCAGAGGGGCCTAGGAGTGGTGATGAATGCCCTCAAAGTGGTAGGAAGATGCGCTGACGAGTGCGGTAGCCTGAAATAACTCTTCTTCTCTTCTCCCCTTTCTCTTTCTTTCTCTTTTAAAGAACTAAAAATAAATAAAAGAGACTATTATGAGTAAAAAGGCCAAACCAAAAAAGAAAGAAGAAAAGAGGAGGGAGACAGATATACTCACTCAGTCAGGAAGGAGGTAGGAATATTGTCATGACGCCGCTCTGGAGGATCGCGTACCTAAGTATGAGCCCTCCGACTATGACCAAGACGGCCGCCACCATGGGAAGGGTGCACGTAACCTTCTTGCCCTTGCTCTCGCTCATTATGTGCCAGTACTCGAGAAGGAGCGGCACTGACAGGCCCATGAGGACGACCCCTCCCAAGAAGAGGGGTGCCATGTTACCGGCGGTGAGAAGCTGGACCGAAAGCGCCGCCTCCGTGGGACCATAGCTGAATATGAAAAGGTAGGTGAACACTATCAGGAGCTCGATGGAGATGAGGATGGCGTCCCACTTGCCCAGTATGGAGCAGTACTCCTCGTACTTGTGCCTCTCCTCCTTTGGCCTCATGAGGGCATAGATGTCGTTCAGCAGGAGTATTCCCACCACTCCGGTTGAGAGGGCGGATGCCACGAACAGCAGTGGCAAAGCAGGAGTGTGCCAGAAGGGCACTGACTTCAGGACTCCGATGAGCACTCCCGTGTAGAAGGTGGTGAGGAAGCCCGCTATCGCTGCAAGCAACCCAGTTAGGGAAGCTATACTACCTTTCCCGTACCACGGCAGTATCGGAATTATCTTGCCGAGGATGCTGGGCCACTCCACATCCAAGGAGGTTATGTAGATCAGGCCGAATATTATGAAAGCGGTGAGGATGGAGGACCCGACGAAGATCATGGAGTGTGTGTTAAGGTAGGGGCTCATGAACACCAGGTAGAATTTCTCCGGTTTCTCCAAGTCGAGTATGAGGAAGAAGACGCCCACCACGACTATTATGAGTGAAGCAATGGCCGACAGCGCTGCCAGCTTGTGCTCATCCCTCCTGCAGCAGAAGTAGTAGCTGACCATCATGCCGCCACCGCCCATACCTCCCAAGAAGAGGTAGGCGGCGATCAACCAACCCCACCAGTGCTGGACCATGTACACATCACTCACCTCCCACCGAGGACTTGAAGATGTAGAACACCTTCGGCTTGGTGCCCAGATCTGATCTCAATGGAACAGCCTCTCCAGAGGCCACTAACTTGTACACCTCGCTGTTCGGATCCTCCAGATCGCCGAAGATCCTCGCGTGACCCACGCAGGTCTCCACGCAAGCTGGTAGCCTGCCCTGGGTGACGCGGTTGTCGTAGCAGAATGTGCACTTGTCGAT
>JAMOVA010000039.1 GCA_027061785.1 Thermoproteota archaeon | reverse complement strand
ACTGGTACTTCAGCTAGGTGAACTGGTCAGGAGCGGTAAGGACTTCGACTACGTGCTGGATGAGCTGGAGAGCCTCCTCAAGGGGTGAGGTCAGCCCAGGCCGATCCGTCACTTCACCACCCCGGAACAGGGCGAGAGAGGGGTGACACAGCTCAGCCCCTTAACTGTTGCCCGGAACGACCGGCCCGAGAATTGACGGGTGTCATGTTAATAAGCCCGGACAGGTGGATGTAGGGGATGTCATGCAGGGACTCCGCTTCCACATAGCCCTCTCATCCACCCTGTTGGTCCTGGTCGTTGGCTTTCTGGTGATTCTTTCCCCTCAGTTTACGGGGCTGAGGGCTTCTCTAGGCCTTCCCGTTCACCTCCCTGGTGGAAGGTACAATGAGAGTATTGGAGCAGCAGAGATAATTTCGAGAAGTGGGGGAGAGGAATACCTGGCCAGGCTGACCTTCGTCTATCACGCGGTCTTCGCCCTCCTCATCTACGCCACCATGGTGCCCCTTATAGCCAGAGGGAAGCTGGGAAATGAGTTGGTTAATCTGTTCGCCGTGGGCTCCGTCCTTACCGTCGTCGGGGGGCTCGCTTACTCCTACGCTGAGCCATTCCACCTGTGGCACGGGCTCTTCATCACGGGCCTGGCTGCCCTCTTCCTAGCCGGGTTGTTGACGGTCATCAGGCTTCGCCCCAAGGACCTGCTGGAATCCAACCTGAGGCTTTCAGGTGTCCTCATGCTCGCGGGCTCGATGATCGGCGGCTTCCTGGGATCGAGCTTCATGGAGGGCAGGTCGGGTTTCGTGAGGGCGCTAATTGAAGCGAGGTTCAATCCCGATCTGGCTGAGGAGAATTCTCTGTGGAGGGCCCTGACCGCCCACGAGCACGCGATGCTCCTCCTGGCCCTGACCCTGATCTTCCTGCTGGCGGCAAGCCTCCTGAGGGTGGAGGAGAGGGGGGCGTCTAGGCTGGCCCTACACCTGATATGGTTCGGTCAGCTAATGGCCGCCGTGGCGAGCTTCGCCGTCTGGCCCTTCGGCAAGATGGCCCACGTGATCATAACCCCGGCGGCCCTCATCCTCCTGGTGGGAACGACCCTCCTGAGCCTCAAGGCTAAGGGAGACAGTCTGAAGTGGGGGCTGGTCACGGGTAACGTGATCATGTGGCTCTCGGTAACGATCCCCGGTGCACTTGTTGCCATGAGCCTGAGGAAGCCCCTCTTCTTCAACCCGCCCTTCAGGGATCCCGCCTGGGACTGGGCCGAGCTCGCCTACAACGTGGGGCACTGGCACATCCTGCTGGGCATGTGGGGGATCACCGTACTCTTGGTGTACCTCAGCTGGCCCGTGGATCTCCTAGGAACCTCCAAAGCAGCTAAGCTCGGTGGATGGCTCTCTTTACTGGGTTTCGGCGCTGCGGCCATCTCCGTGAACCTCTACATGCTTGGCAACCCGCCCGGTCCCTACTCACCCAACCCCTACGGGAACTTCTGGCTGACCTACCTGGTGGAGCCCTCCCTGGTGGCCATGAGCCTCGGGATCTTCATCTCCTACGTTAGCCTGATGGGTTCCCTCAGGGAGGGCCTGATCTGGCCATCTACCGAGCCGGAAATGGAAGGTGAGGGATGAGGGGAGGGGTCAGAGGGCCCTCCTCCCACTCAAGGTGAGGAGGATGGAGTCCACGACCCAGATAGCTGCGAGGCCGATGATGGAGATCACGGCCCTGAGCTCGTTAGGGAGGAACAGGGAGAGCATCCCCGCGGCGAAGTAGGCTATCCCCTCTATGAGGAAGAGCACCGCCACCAAGGTCCTGCCGAACGTCTCTGTGGACCAGTGGGACGGTTCCCTCGGCAGTAGGAGGGCGTAGATCAGCGAGTTCAGCAGGGCCGACCCGGTGAGGGCTGCCAGGTATATGAGAGCTGGCACCACGCCGTTGGGAACTAGAAGGGCGAGAGCCACCGCTATCAGGATCGCTACGGGCATGTTCACAGTCAGGAAGGTGTAGAACTTCACCAGGGCTATCCTGCTCCTAGTAAGGGGGAGGGAGTACAGGGCCTTGGCCCCGGCAGCCTCCATCACGTAGAGGTAGAGGATGGAGAAGCCTCCCAGCCCCCCGACCGCGAGGGCCAGAGGGGCGAGGAAACCCGAGAACCCGGAAGGCAGGCCCTCGCTGAACAGGGGGAACACGAAGGTGAGAGGGAATATGGAGGAGTACATTATGAGGGATGCGAGGATCCTCGGCGTCCTGGTAGCTATCTTCACCTCCTTCATCAGGGCGGCGGTGAAGCCGAAGCTCAGGCTCCACTTGGCCGGTCCCTTGGGCAGGGGGACCTCTCCCCTGGTGGCCACCCTCCAGAACCTGGAAGTGCCGATCCTGAGGAGGAGGTAAGAGGCCAAGATTACGATGAGGGATGAGGATAGGGCCTCCAGGCTCCTGAACATCATCACGAAGCTGACCGGGGGTATCAAGTACAGGGCCCGTGCTGCCCCGCCCTCGTAGAGCTGGGAGATGGTGTCCATCAGGGGACCCATGACGAACCCCACGCCCAAGACCAGGAGCCAGACCACCGTGGAGATGGCCCTTCCCTTCAGGCTCCTCGTGTACCTGGTGGCCAGCGAGCCAGCCAGGTAGCCCAGGGCCATGGACAGGACCAAGGCGACGATCGACCCTATTATCGCCCCCACCAGTATCAGGGGATCCCCAAGCAGGTAGGACGCTATCGCCGCCCCTGGAATCAGGACGAAGGGTAGGGCGGCGCCTCCCCAGTAGATGCCCACCCAGAGGAGCGCCCTCCTTATCTCGGACTCGCTCACGGGGAGGTGGAATATCGGATCGAGGAGCCTGTCCGAGACGAGCACCTGGAGGTTGAGGGCCATGAAGAGGACGCCCATCAGGATCTCCATCACGAACAGCATTATCAGGGTTGGATACGCCACCTCAGGCCCGCCGAAAGCGCTCAGACCGACGGTGGAGGACATTAAGATGAACACGGCGAGGAGGAACGCGTTGTACTTGAGCATGCTCCCCCCGCT
>JAMOVA010000038.1 GCA_027061785.1 Thermoproteota archaeon | reverse complement strand
GGTCCGGTTGGGCGTGATACTACCTCTGAGTACCGCTTCCTACGCGTCGGCCGGTCAGGAGGCCCTGAGGGGCATGAAGATGGCTGTAGAGGAGATCAACGCTAATGGCGGCGTCCTAGGCAAGCCAGTGGAGCTGGTGATAAGGGACACCAAGGGAGACCCCAACACTGCCATAACGGGAGCGACCGACCTGATCACCAAGGAGAAGGTCCCGATAATCATAGGTTTCTACTCCTCCACCGTCACTTACGCCTCCATGAATGCGATCAAGAACTACAAGCCGCTTGTGTTCGTGCTGGGAGCATCCTCTGTGAAGGTGGAGCAGCTGGTCGGCATGGAGAGGTGGTTCTTCCACATGCACCCGTGGGACTACCACAGGCAGGGGACGGTCATCGACTACTTCCTGAATCACATGAAGGAGGTCCCGAAGAAGATCTTCGTCGCCTACGAGGACGGCGTGTACGGCACCACCAGCTACGAGTACTTCGTGAACCTGAGCAGGGAGAAGAATGCCCCGTGGAAGGTGGTGGGGGAGGCCTTCAAGACCGGGAGCTCCGACTTCTCCTCCGTCATCCTCAAGGCCAAGCAGGAGAATCCGGACGTGTTCTACATAGTCGGGTACCCAGGTGACTACCCCGTATTCTTCAGGAATGCCAAGGAGAACGATTTCAACCCGAAGCTCATCTTCATAGTCGCCCCCGAGTTCCCGAACTACCCGAAGGACATCGGTGACTACGTGGCCGGCGTGGACGTGTGGTCCCCCTACCTGAACACCCCGGAGGCCAAGGCCTTCGTCCAGAAGTTCGAGTCCAAGTTCGGCAGGGCGCCTGAGTACTGGGCTCCCTTCGGATACACGGCCATAAAGATGGTGGTGAAGGCCATAGAGGACGCCAAGAGTCTGGACAAGGAGAAGCTGATCAGCGCGCTGGAGAAGGTGGAGATCAAGTCCCCGCTGGGGACTGTGAAGTTCAAGCAGACTGGGAAGACCCTGCACCAGGTAGTTGACAAGCTCTTCGTCGTGCAGTGGCAGGGCGGCAAGGTAGCTATACTCTACCCCGAGGAGTACAAGACGGGGGAGCTGATTTATCCCGTCCCCAAGTGGTCCGAGAGGGGCTGATCCCCACCTCACCTTTTTCAGGTAAGGGAGAGGGAATCGGGCGATGCAGTCAGAGCTGGTGCTGCAGGTCGTGGTGAACGGCATCCTGCTGGGTGGATTCTACGCGCTCGTCACCCTTGGACTGAACCTGATATTCGGGGTCATGGATGTGACGAACTTCGCCCACGGCGATCTGATAATGCTGGCCGCCTACTTCTCCTACTGGGCGGCCGAGCTCCTGGGCATAGACCCCGTTACCTTCATCCCCATCAATGCCGCTTTGATGTTCCTCGTCGGCCTGGCTTTCTACAGGGCCGCCCTGAAACCCGTGCTGAAGGCCCCGGCCTACAACCAGATCGCCCTGACCTTCGGCTTCTCCATATTCCTCCAGAGCCTGGCGCTCATACTCTGGACCAGCGACATGAGGCAGATAGAGGTCCCCTACGCCTCTAGGGTCCTGCAGCTCGGTCCGGTGAGCGTGGGGCTGGGGAAGCTGATAGCCTTCCTGATAGCGTTCGGCTTCACTCTCGGTTTCCTCGTCTTCCTGAGCAGGACGAAGCTCGGCGGGGCGATGAGGTCCGTGAGCCAAGATCCCATGGCGGCCTCGCTCATGGGCATAGACGTGGACAGGGTCTACCTGCTCACCTCTGGCATAGCAAGCCTCCTAGCGGGGGTTGCCGGCTCTCTGGTGACCCTCAACCTCTACATAAACCCGTTCATAGGCGGGGAACTGACCCTGAAGGCCTTCGGCGTCGTCATCCTGGGAGGGATGGGGAGCTACCTGGGCATGATAGTGGCCAGCATGGTTCTCGGCCTGGCAGAAGCTTTTGTGGGGGCGTTCGTGCCCCAAGGCGGAAGCTTGGCTCCGGGGATAGCGTTCGCCGTGATAGTGGCAGTGCTGGCACTGAGGCCCAAGGGGCTCTTCGGGAGGTGATTGGATGGGGAAGGAGAGGGTTCTTCTGTACGCGGTTAGCATCATAGCAGCCGTTTTTCCCCTTCTGGGTGGAGAGTACACGATCAGGGTGGCCATAGGGGCCCTGAAGTACGTGATCCTAGCCATAAGCTTCGACATACTCGCCAGGACGGGTAACTTGAGCGTCGGCCACGCGGCCCTCTTCGGCATCGGAGCCTACGCGGCCGCACTATCGAACGTCTACCTCGGCCTCCCGATGGAGCTCGGTCCCCTGGTGGGCGGGCTCGCTGTCCTCCCATTGGCCGTCGCTCTGGGTTTCCTGACCCTCAGGATGAGGGGTGCTTACTTCTCGATAGCCACCCTGGCCTTCGCGGAGGCCATGAGGGTGCTCTTCCTCTACGCGAGGGGGATCACCTTCGGGGCCATGGGCGTCGGGGTGCCTCCAATATTCGGCGGCGAGGTGGCCATCGACTACTACGTCGTGCTGGGGATGGTCGCCCTGAGCGTCCTTCTCGTCGTTCTTCTCGAGAAGACCGGGGTTAATTACGCCTTCTCAGCCATAAGGGAGAATGAGGATGCTGCGTCCGTTCTGGGCGTCAACCCCACGAAGTACAAGGTGCTGGCCTTTGCCCTGAGCGCGCTGCTGGCTGGGGCCGTGGGTGGATTCGATGCGGGCTACACGACATACGTGTATCCCTATGAGGCGTTCTCGGTGACGATATCCGTGGCGGCCATGATCATGCCCATCTTCGGCGGTCTCTACACCGTGGAGGGACCGGTACTGGGTGCGATCGTGATATACCTGACGGAGGAAGTGCTGAGGGGGTGGCTCCCCTTCGGTTACACGTTGGTCTACGGACTGGCCCTGATAATCTCCATTCTGTACCTCCCGAGGGGAATAGTGGGTCTTTTGAGGGGTGAAGGAAGGGGAAGGGGTGGGAGCTGGCTCGACTCCCTCGGTTTGGGCGGGAGGGGAAAGTGATCCCGCCTACTCCTGCTCCTGCTCCTTCTCTTTTCCCT
>JAMOVA010000037.1 GCA_027061785.1 Thermoproteota archaeon | reverse complement strand
GGATAGCTAGAAAATGCATCTCATCATTATTTTGTCATAATCCTTGCTCAGCTTCGCCAGACTCTCTTCAGATTATATTTGTAAGCTCTGATGCGAATACTCAGATCCCAAATGATTGAGCTTCTAGAAGTAAAACAGGTGGAAGGACTAGATTGTGCCGGTGCTCTAGGATGCGTACATCCTCATCCAATACTTGACGGAGAATATCTTTTATTTTATACACCTTACCCACCTGAAGAAAAAGAACTACCATATCTAGCGAAATCAAGGGATGGCTTGCGTTTCAAGGAGGTATGTAAGAGACCTCTGCTATCGTTAGGCGATTGGGATTCCCATCACCTAGCAGATGTTGATGTTCTAGGACCGGAACCATGGTTTATGTACTACGCAGGCGCTTCCGTAAATGGAGGAAAAAGCGTATCCATCGGGGTATCCGTTGGAGATGGAAGATGTATGTGGGATAAGAAGGGTATAGCATTGTCTCATGGAAGAATAGCTACTACTCCCACGGTCGTCAAAATATATGACGAGTTTATTATGTATTATTCAACTAGGAAAGATAATAGTACCTTCTCACTTAACATGGCGGTGTCATCTGACGGAATAAGTTTCAAAACTGTGAGAGAAGTTCTGACTCCCTATGCAGATTGGAACTCGAACGGGTTAAACCATCCACATGTTTCTATTTTCAAGGAAAAATGGCTCGTTTTACTGTTCTTAGGTTATGATGGTCAATGCTACAGCTTAGGATACGCTTTCTTTAGCTTAGAGGATCCGGGTCAGCCGTACTTCGTTAGTAAAACTCCTATACTCTCGAATAGAGAATCCATTTTTTGTAGGTTGTGGAGGAAGAGCAATCTTAAAAGAATATTCAACAATGCGAGGTTGCTTTATGCTAAGTTAGGTTTACCTTGCAAGATCAAACTACCATTTTGGAAAGGTCTCCACATTTACAGGTCAGCTTTACTTACGACTCCTGATAGGAGAGTTATCTCTTTTAATAACGGAATTTCTTATCTCTATATATCAGCTTATGATGGAATTCTTAATGTTCCATCCATCGGAATGTATAAGGTGAGGATATATGAACCTAATAGTCTTCGTTCTTGATGCTTTGAGAAGTAAGAACCTTCCCCCTTACGGGTATGAGAAGGATAATGCGCCAAACATATCACATTTAGCCAAAGAGGGGGCAGTCTTTTTAAATACCTATGCCCTAGTAGATCAAACTGATCCGTCTTTCACAACAATTTTTACGGGGAGACATCCTTTAGTTCATGGTATTACTAGACATGGATTTGACGTTTCAAAAGAGATGATCTGGTCATTTGAGAGAAAAGGGATAAAGCAGCTTCCTGAGCTTATTGCCCCGTACGGTTACAAAAGCATAGCTTTAGATTGGCTAGGAAGATGGCATAGAAGAGGATACAATACTTATATGACTCCTTCTTCACTACTAAGTGGCTCTCTCTTTAGAAAATTCCCAGGCCTTACATCCACGGCCCTAAAGACCTTAGCCATGTCTAAGAGCTGGGCTTCCTACAAGCTGAAATATAGGGTGCTTAGAAAGCTTGGGTTTTGCTGGGATAAGCTTGGATTTTGTTCTACAGAAGCTGCCATGAAGCTTCTTAGGAAAGTGAATGGCCCATTCTTCCTTCTTTTTCATTTTTGGGATACCCATACTCCGTTTCATGGAGTTCCAAGGTTTCTAATCGATAGATATAAGTCAGACCGCTGCAAGACTTCCATTGAAAAAATGGCGGAAAAAATAGAAAACGCTCTTTGGAGAAGGCAGGTTCTCCGCTATCATCTAGCAGGTCTTAGATGCGTAGAAGAAATAGAACCAGCCTACGATGCCTCCATTAGATTGGCTGATGAAGCTATAGGTAATTTTGTAAGAGCCCTAGAAGAACTTCACTTATCCGATCAAACATTAGTCATAATTACCGCTGATCATGGGGAAAATTTAGTCAGGGATGGAATATTCATTGGACATGGGGGGCTCTATCAAAGGGTTCTGAAGGTTCCACTGATAATGTTCGGTCCTAAAGTAAAAAGAGGAGTATACAAGCAGCTTGTAAGTCATCTCGATCTAGTCCCTACGATTCTCGAAGCTGTGGGTATTAAAAGTGGTAGAGGTAGCTTCGAAGGTAAGAGTTTATTAAAAATTTTTGAAAATGACGAGGGTCACGATTTTATCTTGGCTGTCAGCTCCACTGCTAAGAAAAGATATGCTTTAATCACCGAGAGATATAAGTTCGTTTATTCACCTAGCAAGGAGGACGCAATGGATAAATTTGGTGGTATATGGTTTAATGATATAAAAGAACTTTACGATTTAAGCTCTGATGATGATGACATGCGTAATTTGGTCGAGGATATGCCTGACTTGGCTAAAGAGCTAGAAAGTCAGCTCTTAAACCTGATAAAGTTCCTCCAAAGAAGAGCAGCCAAGCTCTTGTTTAGAACTAGTCAGATTAGAAGGAGAGCGTTCAAATGACTACCTAGTCTCAGGTCCACTCCCCTAAGGTGTTAAACAGATATCTCGGCTTTCTGATCTGGTTCCCCGAATTTGTAAGACTGATTCCTTTTCTCGATAATGAAGTAGGTGAAGCTCTGAGGAAAAATCAGGAGATTAGTAAAATCTTTCGACTTAACGGTACAGTATACCGTGTCTCTATCATATATTCAAGCTCTTATGTCTAATTTCTACTTAATCTCTAGGTGAACAGGGATGTTTTTATATAATTCCTTTTACATTCTGGCCTAGTGATGTATGATGAAAGGTGCTAGGAGCATCCATATACCAGAGGAGCTTTATGAGAAGGCCGTAAGATGGATCGAGAAGAATGGTGGCTTCTCTTCGGTAGACGACTTAGTTAAGTTTCTAATAGAAGAGTTCATCACGGAGGGGGAAGAGGATACCTACACACCCGAAGAAGAGGAGGAAATAAAGGAAAGATTGAAGAGACTTGGTTACCTTTAAGGCTAAAAATCTAGCTCTCTTGATTATTAAGAGTTTCAAGCCGATGTTAAGTTCTTGCTACTGAGATCCCCTTAACAGACCAATTCTCTTTAGATAGGAAAGAACTTGATAAACCTCCTTTTCTAGATCCATTTTATTGCTATCTACAATAACTTCAGGATTCAGAGGTTCCTCGTAAGGGTCATCTATTCCTGTGAAGTTCTTTATCTCACCAGCCAGAGCCTTCTTGTACAATCCCTTCGGATCCCTTTTAATAACAACTTCCAAGGGGCATTTAACGTAAACCTCTATGAATTTGGCGTCCTCTTCCACAATCTTCCTTATCCTTCTCCTGACCTCTCTGTAGGGCGAGACGAACGATGCGATTACTACTACTCCGTTCCTAGCCAGGAGTCTAGAGACGTAGGCCACCCTCATTAGATGTCTCTCCCTATCCTCCTTGGTGAATCCAGCCTCTGGACTGAGCCATTTCCTGACTTCGTCTCCATCAAGCAATTCCACCCTCTTTCCAGCTCTCTGAAGCTCTTCCTTTAGGGCCCTAGCTAGAGTAGTCTTGCCCGCGGCGGGTAGACCTGTGAGCCAGATTACAAAACCCTCATCACACTCCATGGAATCACCCCTTCATTATACTGTTACCTCTTAGCTCGTGGGGTATGTTGAATACATCCAAGATCGTCGGAGCCACATCGTATATTTCCCTAGGACTCCTTCCAGTAGTCGCCCTATCCTCCGGATCATATAGCACGTATATCCCGTCCCAGTCGTGAACCGCATCGTCCGGCCCAGTGTCGTTCTCCTCTAGGAACCATTTACCATGCCCCACCGTCCCGGCAGACCTCCATGCCAGATCGCCGAAGTAGGCTATCGCATCCGGAGCATCCCCTCTCACCTCCGGGTAGAGCTCCCTCGGGAGGTAGACCTGAGCGCCCATCTTCCCACCGTTAGGGAGTGTGACCTCGTCGAGATCGTCGGCTATCTGCCTTATCAGCGACTCGGCATCCTCGGGATCAACCACGCCGTTCGGCTCCCTTCCCCTGACATTCACGAATATCCTAGCGTAGTAGCCTCCCCATCCCCAAGCCTTGGTCCTGTTCCAGTTCACCTTCACCCTGTTGAAGGGCGTCTGCTCCTCGGGCCTCTCGAAATCCAGGTAGCCGTTATCCGCGAGCCATTCGTTTATCACGAAGGCGCCCTCCATGGCCTTCGCGCCGTGGTCTGAGACTATGAGCAGGTGGGCATCGGGAGCAGCCCTTCTGAGCCTGCCTATACCGTCATCTATCAGCTTGTAGTAGTTCTCGACGAATTCCGCCAGTTCGGGATCCTCCACATGCCTCGGGTGATTCTCATCGAAGAACTTCCAGAAGGCATGGTGGAGCCTGTCCACCCCTATCTCGACGTACCAGAGGAGGGACCAGTCCTTACTCCTAGCCAGCTTCTCAACCACCTTGAGATGCTGTTCGGTCATCCTCCAGAGCTCCCTCATCAGAGGACGGCGATCCTCCACCCTGAACTCCACGTCGTGGATGAACCTCCCTCCAGCTAACCTCTCGACCTCCATTCTGAACCATGGTGGGTACGTGTAGTTCTTGGCGTCCGATGGAGTGTGAAAGTCGCTTATCAACCATCCCTTGACCTTCATGGGCGGATAAGACGGCGGAAATCCCACCAAGAGGGATTTAAGGTCCTTTTCAGCAAGGAAATCCCAGACCGCCGGTCTGTCCAAGTTCCTCGACGTTATCAGGTAATAGTCGGTATAGTTCCCGGGCTTGCGGTGCCTGAAGCCGTACATCCCCAACTCGCCCGGTGTGAGTCCCGTGGCCATCACGGCCCATGCGGGTACCGTTATTGGCGGATGAGTGCTTCTGAGAGGTCCGTAAATTGATGAGTCAAGTATCTCAGCGAGATTCGGCATCACCGGCAGGAAGCGTTCGAACGTGGTGGACGGCGGAGCCGAGTCCAATCCGATGACCATGACCCTCTCCATAACCAACACCTCACGTGACAAATGGGTTCTCGAACCTCAGGATGGCTCTAGCAACTTCGGGTCTCATCATCTCCTTGGGCGGCAGTTTGCCCTCGCTCAGCATCCTCCTTATCGTAGTCCCACTTATCCTCACCCTGTCCTCCTCTGGATGCGGACAGGTCTTCTCGTTCACCATCCCGCCGCACCTCCTGCAGTAGAAGAATTCCCTGAAGAAGAGGGGCTGTATCCCCAGGTCAGGGAACCTCTTGAAGATTTCTTGAGCTGCATAGGGTGGGTAGAAGTTTCCCACGCCAGCGTGATCCCTCCCCACGATGAAGTGGGTGCATCCGTAATTCTTCCTCATGATAGCATGGTGGATGGCCTCCCTTGGGCCAGCGTACCTCATCTCGTAGCGCAGCACCACCAAGGCGACTGTATCCTTGGGGAAGTAGTTCTCTATCAGGGACCTGTAGGCCTCGAGAATGACTTCGTCCCTGAAATCGCCAGCCTTCTTCCTACCTATCACAGGATTGACGAAGAGACCGTCTGCTATGGCAAGAGCGGTCTTCTGTATGGCCTCGTGTCCCATGTGAGGGGCGTTTCTCGTCTGGAAGCCCACGACATACCTCCATCCCCTCTCCTTGAATAGTATCCGGGTCTCGTGGGGCCAGAGCGTGTACCTCTCATAGGGATTCGGCAAAGATTTGATTAGGGTTATCCTCCCTCCAATCAGTCTGTCTTCCATGTTCATCGTCCTGACCACTCCCGGATGCTCCTCGCTGAGGGTTCCGTAAACCTTCTCCGCGAACTCCCTCTTGTCGTACGCGTAGATCTCCTCCACCTCCATGACCGCCACTGGTTCGCCCTCGTAAGTGAGGACGACCTCATCCCCCTCGGCTACATCTCTCAGGTGATCCTCGTCAACGTCCAGAACTATGGGGATCGTCCAAGGGACGTCGTTGGCGAGTCTCATCTCATTTAGAACGGATTCGAAGTCCTCTCGAACCATGAACCCTTGAAGGGGGCTGTATATACCCCTGGCTATGTTCTCCATGTCTACCGCCGCCGTCATCCTGAGAGGAAATGCTCTCATCTCCTTGGCCTCTTCGAGCAGCCTCTCAGCCCTGGATGGGCTCGCCACCCTGTGAATCAGTCTACCCCCGTGCGGCTTGGAAGGCATACGTATCGACCGTAAATCTTCTAAACAGATTAAAAAGGATCACACGCGATCCAACTCTGAAATCTCACCCATAAAAATAGCGTTCTCCGCCCGATCCAAGTAGTGAATCTAGGGTCTCTCGTCGCGTGGGCCTCTCTGCTTGCTGGCAGCAATCGCCCAGTCAAGCATTGAGGGGGTATATTTCATACGATCCTTTCCATTTTAAGGGACTACTTCCACGCCCATACGCTCAGCCAGCCTCCTCAACCCCTCATCATACGTAGCCAGTATCGCATCGAGGCGTACAGCCGTCGATAGTATCAGAAAGTCGTTCAGGTTGCGGGCCGAACTAGTTCTCAGCCACTCCAAAGCATCGAGCACCGCATTGGGTGGTTCAACTACATACCTGATCCTGCGATCGCTTAGGTATTCATCTACCTTCTCCAGCATGAAGTCCAAAGGGACTTTCAACCGTCTTATCATCACCCACATGTATTCATGGAGGACCATCGAGGGTATGATGATCACTTTGGCCGAGTCCATTATCTCAGAAGCTTCCTCGTGATGAGGGCTATCCTCGACCGTCTCATACACCAAAACGTTGGTATCAGGGAGAAGTGGCCTCATCCAGCGCCTCCTCCACTGCTCTCTCCATCTCCTCAACACTTATGCTCCTGCCGATCCTTATGGTGAGACGCTTGCGCCTTATGGGGGAAATTTTTATGACCCCCTCCCTCTCATCGTAGGAGACTTCTACAAAATCTCCTTCTCTTATACCTGCCTTCGTCCTCACATTGACAGGTATAGTCACCTGGAAGTTTCTAGTGACCTTGACGACCTCCCTCCCGCCCATCTAGTGATTGAGAGAATTACTAATAGATAAATCTTTCTAGTAATGTGGTGTGATGATTTGAGATTCTACCTCTCGAGCCAACAGAGACCCCGCTATCACAATCATTTAGAATTGCATGAGATGTGTATTAACTTGAACTTGCTATTAAGGACAAACGGTGCGGCTGCCTGCCGATCTTTCATTTCTCACCATCGAGAAGGGTTCTAAACACGCGCAGTCGTTATGGACCAGCCGCGCCGTCTTCATCCCCTGAAATGCGACGAAGTAAGGAATTTAAAAGGGATTTAGCCTACTTATCTCGTGAGAATACTTCAAATCCCCCATAGATACCCCCCTTCCTACGGAGGCGTGGAGTTTCACGTCAGCCTGCTTTCCAGATGGCTAGTGTCGAATGGTCACGAGGTGACCGTGCTCACAACCCAGCATCCAGCCGCCCCTAAGGAGTACGTCGACGATGGAGTGAAGGTCATCAGGGCGAAGGTCCTCGGCGCGCCCTTCAGGAACCCACTGTCCTTAGATCTCGTACTGAGGCTGAGAAAGATCGCTGAAGATTTCGATGTCATTCATTTCCACGTGCCTTACGCTGCCCATTCGGTCCTCGGGTCGTACCTCGCTAAAAGACCGAAGGTGGTGACCCTCCATGGTAGGCCCTACTATGAGGGACTCGGATATTACCTCCTCAGGGTTTACGAACCCTTGGTCATGCATTCCCTCAGGAGAGCCGATAAAATCATCGTTTTGACCGAGGAGGATCTGCTCTTTGTGAAATCTCACGTAGAGGAGGACAAGATTGTCTTGATACCCAATTTCGTTGATGTAGAAGAGATAAGGAGATCGGTGGATGGGGAAGGAACTCTCCCCCCGAACGGGAAAGTCAAGCTCGTGTACGTGGGGTCGTTGATCGAGAGGAAGGGAATACTTCAATTGGTGCGGATAATCTCGAAAATGCCGGAGGTCATGCTCACCATCGTAGGAGATGGGCCTCTCAGGGAGAAGATCCGTGAAGAAATGGGGGAAAATGTGAGGATGCTTGGAAGGTTGGAGAGAAGGGTAGATGTCTGGAGAGAGATGCACTCTTCCCACGCCCTTATTCTTCCCTCTCGACGGGAAGGGCTTCCGACCGTTGCGCTGGAGGCAATGTCGTTAGGTAGACCAGTCATCCTATCTGACATTCCTCCCCATCGAGCTGCTTTCGGAGACGCTGCCCTCTATTTCGATCTGGAAAGACCTCATACCTTAAGAGAGGCCATCGAGGAGTTAAAAAGCTCTTATGAGTCTCTCTCGAGTAGAGGAAGGACCCTCGTGGAGAGCAAGTATGATGTGAGAGTGGTGGCGCCTCAAATACTGTCCATTTATGAGGAAGTCGTTCGCGCCCGGTTGGACGGTGATCAAGATTGAGGGCTGTCATCACGGGGGGTGCCGGCTTCATAGGGAGTCACCTGGTAGAGGCCCTACTAACCCACGAGAGGTTTCAAAGCGTTACTGTGATCGATAATCTCTCGACCGGTAGTCTAGACAACGTTAAGAGGTATGAGAACAATAAGAAGTACAGGTTTCTGTTACAAGATTTGGCCCGAGAAGGAGAGTGGATGTCCCTTTCTGGTGACATTCTCTTCCATTATGCCGCCGACCCCGATGTGAGGGGAAGCGTTATTGATCCCCTCAGATCATTCAGGAATAATGTGATTTCCACCATAAACGCTATGGAAATGGCTAGAAGAGGTGATTTCAATGTAATCATATTCGCCAGCTCCAGCACGGTTTACGGCGATGCCGAGATCGTTCCCACACCTGAAAACCATCCATTGAAGCCGATCAGTGTGTACGGGTGGACGAAGCTCATTGCTGAGGAGGTGATCAGATCTTACGCGGAGACTTATGGACTGAGGGCGGTGATACTCAGGTTGGCTAATGTGGTGGGTCCTAGGCTAACCCACGGTGTCATCATAGACTTCTTCAGGAAGCTCTCAAATGACCCCAAGAGGCTCGAGATATTAGGAGATGGTACTCAGAGGAAGAGCTACGTTCACGTATCAGATGTTGTGAGAGCCAATCTGATTATCCTAGAGCGTGCAGTACCTGAGAAGGGCGTTAACATCTTCAATGTGGGAAATGAAGACTGGATTACAGTTAGAGAGATTGCCAGCATCGTGATAAATGAGATGGGATTGAGGGATGTTGATTACATCTTCTCACCTAGTGACGAGGGTAGGGGCTGGGTCGGCGATGTGAAGTTCATGCTCTTAGACATAAAGAAGATCAAGAATACGGGGTGGAAACCACTCTATACTTCGGAGGAGGCTGTAAGGGACACAATCAGGTACCTGGTGGAGAAAGCCGCATCCCGCTCCAGACCGGATGGGGAACCGTGATTATGGGAACCGTGATTCTCGTACCCATCTGTTAAAAATACGTATTCTAGGTCGTGGTAAATTTTTGGCTTGAATTCAACTAGTGTCGTGGAGATCTCATCAGTTAGAGGGATGCGGTTGTGTGCGGTAGGGTTGACACTGTTTTGAGTAAACAGTCGCAGCTTTTAAGGTATCCTCGCTTGAGGTTCAGGTGTAGATGAAGGTCCTCGTGACTGGAGGCTCCGGTTTCATAGGCAGGGCCGTTCTAGAGGAGTTGCTGCTCAGGGGCCATGACGTGATCTCCATCGACCTTATTGAGCCCTCCATAACGGTCCCCTTCGTGGTGGGTGACGTTAGGGATCTCGAAACCCTGAGGAAGGCCGCTGAAGGAGTCGATGCCATCGTCCACCTAGCAGCGATAGTCAGCGCAGTGGAGGCGATGGAAAAACCCTTGGATACCTTCAAAACCAACGTAGAGGGGACCCTGAACGTGGCAGAGGTTGCCAGAAGGGAGAACGCCAAGGTAGTCTATGCTAGCAGCGTGGCCGTGTACGGCGAGCCCAAGGAGCTGCCTGTGAGTGAGGATCATCCGGCTCATCCCACCAACGTCTACGGCTCCACCAAGCTGGCTGGGGAGTCTCTTCTGCTGGGTTACAGCGGAAGCTACGGTCTCTCAGTAGCTTCCCTCAGGTTCTTCAACGTTTACGGTCCCCACATGAAGCCCGGGCCCTACGCGGGCGTGATATACAAGTTTCTGGAGAGGATAAGGGAGGGAAAACCCCTCAGGATCGAGGGAGACGGGAAGCAGACCAGGGATTTCGTGTACGTGGGGGATGTGGCTAGGGCCGTGGTCCTCGCGTTGGAGAGGGATGCGGCCGGCGTGTATAACGTGGGAACGGGGAGGGAAATATCTATACTGGAGCTAGCCAGCATGCTCTTCGACCTGACTGGGAGGGACACGGGGCTGGAGTTCGCTCCACCGAGGCCGGGGGATATAAGGAGGAGCAGGGCCGACATCACCAAGATGAGGGAGCTGGGCTGGGAGCCAGCATTCACCCTCGAGGAGGGGCTCAGGAGGACAGTAGAGTGGTTCGGCCTCTAACGTACCCTCTTGACTTGGCTGAGTTGTGTTATCGGGCAACCCTCCCCTTCTGGCCTCTTCCAGGTGATGTTTCCGACCTCATAAACGGTTAGATCCAAGATGTAGCTGTTCACCAAGATGTGCTCGCCTCCTTCGGCGAAGGTGAGGGGTAGAAAGCGGGGGCATCCACGAGGGACCTCATCTAGATCCCCCTCTCCTCCCTCACCAACTTGACCCATTCGTCCCTGTCCATCTGAACGGACTCCCTGAACTTCATCAGGGCTTCTCTCAATCTCTGCAGCTTCTCTTCCTTAATCTTCTCCTCAAGATCCTCCACCGACAATTTAATGCGCACGAGAACGGTGGAGTGGTCCGACCTCTCATCTTCTCGGTGGGCAGGGATGTTCGCCGCGTACCTCCTGACGGCTGGCTATCCCGCAAAGTTATCGAATATGACTCCATATCCTTTATATATACTTGTGGAGTATTAGTCCATAATGGGAGCTCTGAGAGAGATCACCAGTGAGTACATAGGATCCCTCGAGTACGTCAGGGAGGTACCCCGGAAATTCAGCATCCCGTCGTCCCCTCCAGACATAATCGCAATCTTGGGTCCTAGGAGGGTAGGAAAGACGTTCATCATGCTCAAGAAAACCAAAGAACTCCTGGAAAGGAGTGAACAGGCCCTGTACGTTCCCTTCGACGAGCCCTTGGTGAGGAAGACCGGCGTCAGGGAGTTCGCCGAGATGGTGAGGGCCGAGTACCCGGAGGGGAGGGTTCACCTCTTCCTAGATGAGGTCCAAGAGTGGCCCGAATGGGGGAGGAAGCTGAGATGGATGCATGATGTGAGGGACTTCTTCCTCTACGTGTCAGGTTCCTCCGCAGCCCTCCAGTCCTCTGAGATACCCACTCAGCTGAGGGGTCGTTACATCTCTAGGCTGCTGCTTCCCCTATCGTTCCAGGAGGTGGCTGGGTCTGCGGGAGTCACTTTCAGGGAGCGGGGAAGGATCAGGTCCCTTCTCGATGATTACCTCAAGTGGGGGGGCTTCCCCGAGGTGTGGCTCTTCAGGTCGAGGGAGAAGGTGGTGTCACTCCTCGAGACCATCTTCTACAGGGACATAGTGGAGAGGCACGGGATAAGGAACCTCAGCGAGTTCAGGGACGTGTTCTACTTCGTACTCTCGAACTACTCCAATCCTGTCACGTGGAACTCGCTCAGGAGGCTGTTGAAGGGCCAGGGGGTGAGCGTGGATACCAAGACGCTCATAAATTACGTTGAGTACATGAGGGAGGCGTTCCTCATATTCACGGTCCACAGGTTCTCCCACTCGGAGAGGGTCAGGAGGATCTCCCCGAAGAAGATCTACCTGGTGGATGTGGCCATATCGAACCTCTTCAGGGAACCCATGGACCTCGGGAGGAGGATGGAGAACCTCACCTTTCTGGAACTGCTGAGGAGGGTTAAGGGCCCGGGGGAGGAGATATCCTACTACATCACGAGGTCGGGTAACGAGATCGACTTTCTGGTTGAGAGAGCCGGGAGAGTGGTCGAACTCATAGAGGTGGCTTACGAATTAGATGGAACTCATCTCAAGAAAGTCTTAGAAGCTTGTAGAGAACTGAGGATTGGAGAGGCGACCGTTATCAGCTGGAAAGGGGAGGGAACGGTGTCGAGGGGAGGATGTACTGTCGAAGAGATTCCCCTGTGGAAGTGGCTGACACTCGATCTTGATGGAGGGGGGAAACGGAAGGAACTATCGTGAAAAGGGGCGTATC
>JAMOVA010000036.1 GCA_027061785.1 Thermoproteota archaeon | reverse complement strand
ATTCGCCCGTATGGATACCCATGGGATCCGCATTCTCCAGGCAGGCCGGGGCGATGGCGTTGCCGTGGGCGTCCCTCACCACCTCAAACTCTATCTCCTTCCATCCCCCCAAGTACTTCTCCACGAGGGCGCTCCCTATGGAGCTCGCCTTCAAAGCCCTGATGATCAGGGACTTCATCTCCTCCCTGCTCCAAGCTATGAAGGACCCCCTCCCGCCCAAGTTGTATGATACTCTGACCATGACGGGGTAGCCTATCCTGTCAGCCGCCTCGAGCGCTTCATCCATAGAGGAGACATGCTCGCTGGGAGGCATTGGCACTCCCTTTTTCTTCAGAGCCTCCTTGAACTTCTCCCTGTTCAGGGCCCTATCAATGGCCTCCGGCTGGGTTCCTAGGACCTTCACTCCGTACCTGTCCAATACACCGGAACGCCACAGCCTCACGCCAGCATCCAAGGCAGTCTGTCCCCCGAACCCGAGCATTATCCCGTCGGGCCTCTCCGCCTCTATTACCCTCTCTAGGAACTCCTCCCTTATCGGGAGCAGATACACCCTGTCGGCCATGTCTCCAGTCTGTATCGTCGCGATGTTCGGGTTGACTAGGATTACCTCTATTCCCTCCTCCTTCAGGGCCTTTATCGCTTGGCTCCCGCTGTAATCGAATTCAGCGGCTTCAGCCACCTTTATGGCACCGGACCCTATCAGGAGGACTTTCCTCACAGTCTCCATCTTCCCTCCCTCACCGCCTCGACGAACAGATCGAACACCCAAGAGGTGTCCATGGGGCCAGGAGAGGATTCGGGATGGAATTGGGTGGTGGCTATCGGGAGTTCCTCGTGGTAGGCGCCCTCCAAGGTGGAGTCGTCCGGGTTGATGAACCACTCCTTGAGGTTCGCCTCCCTCAAGCTCTCCCTTCTGACCGCATAGCCATGATTCTGGCTGGTGACGTAACATCTCCCAGTCCTCAGGTCTCTAACGGGCTTGTTCTGGCCCCTATGCCCGTACTTCATCTTGTAGGTCTCCGCTCCCAGTCCCAAGGATATGAGCTGGTGCCCGAGGCATATGCCTAGGGTGACCAACCCGTCAGAAGCCAGTTCCACCGCCATCTCTCCCTGCGACTTGAGCAGTTCCGGGTTTCCCGGTCCATTACCGAGCAGGAGGGCGTCAGGCTCCGTCTCCCACACGTCGTCAGCGCTGGAGCGACAGGGCATCCTGACAACGCCCAGATCCCTTTTCAACAGTTCTCTCACTATCCCTAGCTTCAGCCCGCAGTCAATGACCGCGACCAGAGGTCTCGAATCGCTCAGAAGTATTGCCTCCCTCGGGGAGACCTCGTTAACCAGATCCAGCTCATCGTACGAAGGCGCCTCCTCCAGTGCTCTCCATAGCGAGCTCAGATCTTCCCCCGATTCCCAAATCCCTATCGCTCCCTTCATGACCCCTCTTTCCCTGAGCTCCTTTGTGAGGGCTCTCGTGTCGACCCACTCCATTATGGGCACATCGTATTGATCGAACCACTCCTGCAGTGATAATTGCGAATATCTGTGAGGGGCGTCCGTTAGTTCGTGGATTACGAGCGAGGTCACCTGAACCCCATTGGACTCCAGTAGATCCAGATGCACGCCATAATTTCCTATCAGCGGGTTGGTCATCACCAGAATCTGTCCCCTGTAGCTGGGATCGCTCAGGGACTCCGGATATCCGACCATCCCGGTGGTGAAGACGACCTCACCGAACGCGAATACCGGGACCGCTCCTGCTGCAACCGCGATAAACGGATCCGTTCTCGAGGATTAAGGAGGCTGGCTTGCATCCGTCAATGCCGAAGGTACATACGGACCCTCGCCTCCTCGCAACAATCATATAAAAAATTAACCCGACTTGCAATGGGAGAACGAGCACACCCTAAGGCCGAGAGCGACGATTTCCCGGCGAGACTCCTCCAATCCCCTCCGGTTACTCATCGCAGCTCGCCCCCAGACCTCGAAACGCCGAAAGGCTCCAGAAGATTTTTTCTGATACATTTTTATCCTCCGAATTTACAGACATTTCGGTGAGCATATTTATGTCGGAGATCTTGCTAAAGGTCGGAAAGAAGGGGGAGATCTATACCACCAAGGAGATCAGGAGGGCATTGGGGATAAGGGAGGGGGGTGTGGTCAGAGCCAAGATCGAGGAGGGAAAGCTGATAGTGGAGCCAGTTCCCGCCTTGGAGGATATGATAAGGAATCCAGTGATCAAGATCACCCCCGAGGAGGCTGAGAGGTTGAGCGAGGAGGCCCAGAGGGAGGAGGGTATCTATGGATGAGCTCTTGCTGGACACAACCTACCTACTGCCCATCTTCGGGATAGACGTTGGGCTCGAGGACTACGACAAGTTCACACGGGTTCTTGAAGCTTACACGGTACTTTACAATCCAGTTTCCCTGATCGAAGCCAAGTGGATAGCCCTAAGACTCATGAGAAGGTATCCGGAGATGAGGAAGGAGTTAGCGGGGGCCTTCATCTCAGGACTGAAGGCGCTTTCCTCGGAGGACAGGATCTCCCAAGTTGAGCTGACCGATCCAGAAGTGGAGAGGGCCGCGGATCTCTTGCTGGATGCCGGGATGAGAGACTACTTCGATAGGATGATATACGCCACCGCCGCCGTGAGGGGATATCAGCTCCTCACCGAGGACGACGAGCTATTGAAGCTGAAGGTAAAATTGAGACCCAAGGAGGTGCTCAGCTGGTCGCAGCTCCTCCGTCAGCTTCCGCTGTAGTCACACCAATTCCGAGGAGAAGAGTTAGATTAGAGAAAAAGGGAAAGTAAAGTTAGGAGAGAAGGGCTACCAGGACGTCCACGAGCCCGAGTCCGAGGAGGACGGTCAGCACGGCAGTGATAGTCAGCACATAGACCTCGAGGTCGGGTTCCTCCTCCTTGACATCCACCTCGGGCGGGTCAGCGAAGAACAGGTACCTTATCACCTGCGCGTAGTAACCCACGGAGATACCGCTGTTCACTATGCCGAGGAAGGCCAGCCAGGGAGCGACGTTCATCACAGAGTAGAAGATGTACATGAACTTGCTCCAGAACCCTATGAGGGGAGGCATCCCCATGAGGCTCAGCACCAGTATTGTCATGAAGGTCCCTGAGAGGGGCAGCTTCCTCCCGACTCCGCTCAGCCCTTCCAGCGTCAGATCGAAGCCCTTCCTAGCGAAGTAGGCCAGGCCGACGAATATGCCCACCTTGGCCAGGACGTAGGTGGTGACATGCAACCCTATACCCTCCAGCGCAAGCGCCTGGGAGTCTGAGTACGCTAGAGCGGCGAAGGCTATCAGGAAGTAACCAGCCTGCGCTATGCTGGAGTAGGCCATCATCCTCTGCACGTTCCTCTGGACCAACGCAGCCAGGTTGCCGTAGAACATGGTTATGATCGATAGGAAGGCCATTATCATGAACCAGTCATTGGCAATAGCTGGTATGAGGGGCTGGAGGACCCTTAGGAAGGCCCCGATGCTTATCAGCTTGATCACGCCTGCCACGAAGGACACTATTATCGGATGGGCGCCTCCGTAGACGTCGGGCAGCCAGCCGTGGAATGGGACCACTCCCAGCTTGAATCCGAAGGCGGCGACGAGCATCAGCACGCCCAAGAGGAGGGTCGTCTTCAGGCCGATGGGCACGCTGTTCAGCACTTGGAACGCGCTGGTCTTCACTATTCCCAGGACTAGGGCTATGCCGAATATGAGGAGGGATGAAGAGGCGACGCCCATCAGCGCGTACTTCGCGGTTGCCTCCAAGGAGTCCTCGTCCTTCTTTATGCCCACCAGCACGTATGAAGCGACGGCCACTAGAGCCCATGCAGCGACAAGTACTGACGCGTCATTCACGTACAGCACGAAGTACACTCCCAAGAGAGCTAAGAGGAGGAGGGAGTAGAGGCTCGGGGAGGTGCTCCACTCCCTCACCTGGACTAGAGAAGCTACGGTGACGAGGAAAGCACCTATCGTGGCTATCAGCGCCAGGTAGGTGGCGAGCGGATCCACCCTTATGGTACCATCGAAGAGGGTGCCGCTCTTCCCTATCAGCGAGCCTACAAGCACCGCAGCTAGAGCCGTGGCGATGAGAGCTAGGTAGGGGCTCACCTTGGTGCCCTTGAGGTAGTCGAGCGTGGGTACGACCAGGCCTATGCCACCGAGCAGGACCATCAGCGACCAGATCACCATTTCCATATCTCATCCCACCCATAGCAGCAGGAACAACACTATTAGCAGTCCTATGAAGAAGGCCACGAGGTACTGGTTCACCAGACCGGTCTGGAGCCTCCTCACGTAGGATCCGAAGGCCTTGAACATCCTCACTATCCTGTCGTGGTAGGTCTCATCGATCACCTCGGTCTCGAAGTACTTGAAGCCGAGGGTGCTCAGCCTCTCCGTCAACCAAGGTATGAAGCGGTGATAGAAGCCGTCCACTATCAGAGAGTCGAAGTACTTGAAGATCGTGCGGGAGAGCCAGGCAAAGCCACCCACTATCACTATGTAGTAGATGGAGTTGATGTACCACCTATCGTAGAGGAAGTCGTGTATGGCCTTCCCCAAGGGGTTCTCCCTGAGGGAGCGCACGGTCACCCTGCCGCTTGAGGTCATGTACAGTCCCAGAGCTATCAGCATACCACCGAACACCATGGTGAGCGAGGTGGCCAGCATCCCTATGTCCAGCTGCACGTGCGGGTGGAACTCCTCGTGCATTCCAAGTACATGACTCACCATGACTCCCAGTATCTCGGGACCGTAAATTGGCCAGAGCAGACCCAATATGAAGGATATCAGAGCCAAGATCAGGTAGGGGATGAGCATCAGCGGGTGGGCCTCGTGCAGGTGGTGATGCTCCTCAGCGTGCTTCACATTCTCTGACTTCTCGTAGAGGAAGGTCCTTATCACCATTCTGGTGGAGTAGAAGGCCGTCAGGCCAGCGGTCACCACGCCGAACAGGTAAGCCAAGAAGACCCCCGATTCCTTGGCCACCTCTATTATGGTGTCCTTGGTCCAGAAGCCCATGAACGGTGGCACACCCATCAGGCTCAGAGCTGCTAGGCTCATGGCCAAGAAGGACCACTTCATGGCCTTCCAGAGGCCGCCCATGTCGTCGATGAACCTAGAGTGCACCACATGTATCACGGCTCCGGCCACGAGGAAGAGGGAGGCCTTGAATATCGCGTGGCTCATCAGGTGAGAGAAGCCAGCCAGGAAGCCCAGCGGGAACTCCGCGATTAGCCCGGCCGCACCCAAGGCCAGGAACATGTATCCCAGCTGGGAGGCGGTGGAGAACGCGAGTATGAGCTTGAGCTCCCTAGAGACGAGGGCCTGTGTCGCCATGAAGAAGGCCGTGAACCCACCTATCAGCGCTACCGTCGTGAAGAACGCGTGCACCTGAGGCTCAGCCGCGGGTATCTCGTGAGCGGCGAGTACGAATATCGGGGAGAACCTGAGCAGGAAGTAAACTCCCGCCTTGACCATGGTGGCGGCGTGTATCAGGGCGCTGACCGACGTGGGACCGGTCATTGCCGTGACGAGCCACTCGTGGAACGGGAACTGCGCCGACTTGGCGAACGCACCCAGTGAGAATATCAGGAGGAATGGGAAGAGCAGGCCAGCGTGGGCGAGGGGACCGGCCCATTCCCCGACCATGTGGGCTATCTCAGGTATGGAGAACGTGTGGGTGAAGTAGTAGATGGCGCCTATGCCGGCGATGAACCCCACGTCGCCGAGCCTAGTGAAGACTATGGCTCTCAGGCCGCTGTGGCTGGGCGGGAACCACATCGGCACACCCAAGGCTTTCCTCCCTATGTCACCGACGCATTTCTCGTCTTCATCAGTGTACCAGTGGCCTATGAGCGCGTACGAGGCCAGTCCAGTGCCCTCCCATCCCAAGAACATTAGGACCAAGTTATCTGCCAGCACTAGGAGGAGCATGCTTCCCACGAAGAAGTCGAAGAAGAACCAGTACCTAGTGAGGCCTGGATCCCCTTCCATGTACTTCAAGCTGTAAACGGCGATGAGGAAGCTCAGCCAAGCCACTATCAGCGCCATCACTGCAGCTAGAGAGTCCACGTACACCCCGAAAGTGACGCCCAACGACTTGATCCATGGATAGGATATGTGAATGGCCTCCCCTGAGGCTAAAGTCTCCTGCAAGGTGAGGGTGGAGGCCACCGCTGCCCCGAAGATCGCTAGCATGGCGATTACATCCCTCACCTTGCCCGCTCTGTTCAGCAGCAGCGCCAAGATCGCCCCGATGTAGGGGATCTGCCAGGTCAGAAACGCGTACTCCATTCTGGTTCACCCTAGCAGGCCAGCCAGGGCCTTTACCATGGGATCGACGAGCAGCTGAGGCACGAGGAAGAGTATGAGGCCGACGGCGGCTATGACTATCATGGGTATCAGGAGGTTACCTCCGGCCTCCTGAGCGTGCTCCGCAGCCTCAGAGGGCTTGCCGAAGAATATCCTCCTCATGGTGATGAACGAATAGGCGGTGGAGAGCCCTATGCCTACCAGCAGGAAGAACGTCACGGGGACGAACTGGTTTATCTTCACGGCGAAGTTGGCCACTCCGGCGAGTATGAGAACCTCACTCCACAGGCCCAAGGACGGCGGTACGCCAGTTATGTGCATGAACCCTATGAGGGCTAGCGAGGCGGTGAGTGGCATCTTGGGAGCGAGTCCGCCCATCTTGCTCAGACTCCTGAGGCCGTGAAGCTGGGTTATCAGCACTCCAGCGGTGGCGAATAGCAGGGCCTTGCCCACGGCGTGGGCGGCGTAGTGGAGTATCGCGCCGGCCATTCCCAAGGCGGTCACGCTGGCTATTCCCATCAGGAGGTATCCCATCTGGGAGACGCTGGAGTAGGCGAGGAACCTCTTGAAGTCGTCCTGGGCCAGGGCCATCAGACCGCCGTATATTATGGTCAGGAGGGCCAGCCCGAGCATGTAAGGCGCCAGGGCCTGGAAGTCGGCCGGGAAGAGGACGTAGGCTATCCTTATCATGGCGTAGGCGGCTATGCCTATCAGGTTCGGGGACAAGAGGGCTGACACCGGTGTGGGGGCCTCAGCATGCGCGTAGGGCAGCCATATGTGGACGCCGAACACGGCCATCTTCACGAAGAGACCTATCAGTATGGCAATGAACACTGGGAACCTTATCGCCTCGGGGAGCGCGTTGCCCAGTCCCAGGTTGGCTACGGCCTTGATGGGATTGAAGTAGTCGAAGGTCCCGACGTTGAGGCCCAGTATAAGCGTCCCCACAAGGAACGCTAGGGCTCCAACGTGGGTCCAGATCAGGTAGAGGAGCGCTATCCTCTCCCTCTTCCCATATCCGTAGAAGGCTATCAGGAGGAAGCTCGGGAGCAGCGATATCTCCAAGAATATGTAGAACTCGATGAGGTTCGTGGAGAGCACGGTCCCCATCATGGCAGCGGAGAAGAGTATGTAGAGCATGTAGTAGACGCCCCAGCCAGCTGGCTTATGGCCCTCCTCCTCCATCTCCTCGAACCTGTGGTCCATGTACTTCAGGGAGTACCAGGAGATCATGGAGGTCACTAGGCCTATGGAGATGGCTAGAGGAGCGCTTATGGAGTCCAGCAGCATGGTGAAGTTACCCAGTGTGGGGTGCGCGAAGAACACGGGGTCGAGCACGGGCTCGCTGAGACCGCTAACGTAGCTGAGCCACGAGACCACGGCTAGAGGTATCAGCAGCAGTACAGTGGAGATGGTGGCGAATGCCTTCTTTCCCAAGTCCAGGAACGGGAATATCAGGGATATCACCATTGGCACGACCACTGACAGGAACATGTAGGGGGTTTCCAGTATCATATTCTCACCCTCTGAATTTCTTCAGCTCGTACACATCGAGGGCCCTCCTCATCCTGAACATCATTATCGCTATGGAGACTATGACGCCGACCTCCGCGGCCGATAGGGAGATGGCTATCACCACGATAGCTCCCCCTACTGGCCCGTAGCCGGCGTCCAAGGATGCCAGGGAGAGGAAGGCCAGGAGAGCGGCATTAAAAATAATCTCGGCTGAAAGGAGCATCCTGATCATGTTTCTCCTCGTCAGGAGCCCGTATATCCCGATGGCGAAGAGTATCGAGGAGACGAACAGGAACCATGCAGCTTCCATTTCTAACTCACACCTCCCTTCTGGCGAGGGTTATGGCCTCTATCAGCGTGGTCACCAGCGCTATCGCTGCCACGATCAGGGCGAACCAGTATTTGGTCACGAGGAGAGCGGTCAGGTCCCTGTAATTCAGGAAGAAGGAGGGTTCAGCTGTGAACACGGAAAATATCTTCATCATTATGAGCGCGAGCACGCCAGCCGCTATCACTGCAAGAGCCTTCACTGGTGGTTCGACCACCGGCGCCTCCTTCAGCATCACCACCGAGAAGAGGATGAAGGTTACGGCCGCTCCAACGTACACGGAGAGGTGGAACAGAGCTATTATCGGGAAGCCGAGCAGGGTGAAGAGGATCGCGTTGCCCACTCCTAGGATGGATAGGAAGAATGCAGAGTACACGATGGACTTGTGGTGGACTATGAGCACTGCCGCTACGACTGACATGAGCGAGGAGAGGATGAACACCACTGAAAGGGGATCACTCAACAGGCTCATACCTTATCCCCCTCTTCTCATCCAAAACGGCCCTGACCCTCCTGGGCTCCTTGTCGTACTGCGGCTTGGGTATGCCCTCTCTGAACCTCTCAGGCGGGTAGATCTGTTCCTCAAACGTGTAAAATGCCACGTCGTGTACCTTGGTAAACTTGAGCGAGTTTGTTGGGCATATGTCCACGCAGAAGCCGCAGAAGATGCATCTGGTGTAGTTTATGCCGGGCCTCCTCACGGGCCTCTTACCCTCTTCCGACTCCTCCTTCGAGACGTACATCTTCATGGCATCGGCCGGGCAGACCATGGCGCAGAGACCGCACTTTATGCAGGTATCCCAGTCATACTCTATCATTCCCCTGTAGCCGTCGGGGAACTCCTGTATGTCGTCAGGGTACATGAGGGTGAGCCTGTGGCCACCCAGCATGTACTTGGCCCCCGTGGCGAGGGCCTTTATGTGACGAATCGTCCTTTCAACCGCCAATTCACGCACCTCCCATTATCATAACCTCAACCAGCGAGATGAAGATGGAGATTATCGACAGGGGCAGCATCGTCTTCCATCCCAAGTCCATCGCCTGATCTATCCTGAACCTCGGGTAGACGGCCCTGAGGAAGGCTCCTATCACTATTATGATGAAGGCTTTGATGAAGAGCAGGACTCCAGGCAGGAGCGGATCGTTGGCCATGAACCCGGGTATGGGGTTCCACCCTCCTAGGAAGAGTATCGTGAACACCAAGCTGAGCACATAGAGCTTCACGTAGGAAGCTCCCATGACCAGACCGTAGAGTATGCCGCTGTACTCCGTGTAAGCACCTGCAACTATCTCGCTCTCCGCCTCTGGTATCTCGAACGGGAACTTGCTGGTCGACATGTACATGAGGACCAGCATCGTTATGGCCGCTACTGGATTCAGGAAGATCCCCCATATGCCCTTCTGGGCCTCAGCTATCTCCACGAGGTCTAAGGAACCGTAGAGGACGGCCATGGACAGGGCCGAGAGGAACATGGGTATCTCGTAGGAGACGACTATGTAGCCTTCCCTTATTCCTCCTATGAGGGAGAACTTATTGTTGCTGGCCCATCCCATCACAACGGTGAATATCGGGGCCAGGGTTGACAGGGCCAGCACTATGAGGAGGCTGAGGTCGCTCCTGAAGGCGTAGAACGTGGGGCTGACCGGTATGGCTATGGTGGGCAGGTAAGCGGTGCCGAAGAGCAGCGCGGGTGTCATTATGAAGGCCAGCTTGTCGACGGTCTTCGGGATGATCGGCTCTTGGAACAGGTACCTGAGCAGGTCAGCGACCATCTGTATTGCCCCACCTAGGGGCTTCAGTACGTAGAGTGGACCGTACCTCAGCTGCACCTTGGCAGCGATCTTTCTCTCAAGCCAGATAATCACGAGTAGGAGCAGGAAGGCTACAGTTATCCCCGGAAATATCAGGGGGACGAACACGTAAGGCTCCATTATTATACTCAACAGGTCCTGCATCACCTATCAGCCTCCGGCGGGAAGTAATCCAGACTACCGTAAATCGCGGGGATATCAGCAACTCTGGCTCCCTTGGTTAGGTGCTCGAATAGTATGACGTTCCTGAAGGAGGGAGTGACCATTCTCATCCTGTAGGGGCTCATCTTGCCGTCGCTCACTATGTGGAAGACGACCTCTCCCCTTCCTCCCTCCACCCTAGCCACGGCCTCTCCTGCCGGGACCCTGAGGTTGGCGAAGACTCCGGGGAACTTTATGTGACCCGTCTCCTCCACCTGCTTCCTCAGGTTCGGCGGGATCATCTTCATGTACTTCTCGTTGAGGATGGGGCCGTCAGGTATCTTCTTCAGGACCTGTCTGATTATCTTGATGCTCTCCTGGATCTCCCTCACCCTGACCATGACCCTAGCGAAGGCATCGCCCGCCTCCTCCGTTATCACGTCGAAATCAAGCTCGGGATAGGCCGCGTAGGGCTCCGCCTTCCTGACGTCGTAGGGAACGCCGCTGGCCCTCAGGTTCGGTCCAGTCACGCCGAGCTTTATCGCGTCCTCCTTGGTCAGCACGCCGACTCCCTCGAGCCTGGCCCTAGTCACGGGGTTGTTGAAGTATAGGTCGAAGTAATCGGGCATCCTGTTCTCCAAGTACCTCATCACCTTCTCCACCTTGTCCTCGAAGCCCTGAGGCAGATCCCTCCTCACCCCTCCGGGCACTATGTAGGAGTAGGTCAGCCTCGCTCCGGTCAGCTCCTGAGCCAGCTCGATCAGGGGCTCCCTGTCACCGAAGCACCACATGTAGGCGGTTGACGAGCCTATCATGACTCCGTGGATGCCCATACCATAGAAGTGACTGTGTATCCTGTTTATCTCCGCCAGGAGGGTCCTCAGGTACTGGGCCCTAGGTGGCGGCTCTATGCCAAGCAGCTTCTCCACGGCCATGACGTAGGCCAGGTTGTTGGCCGTGGTATCAGCCAAGGAGGGCCTCTCCACTAGCGGTATTATCTGCAGGTACTTCTTGACCTCCGCCAGTTTCTCCACCGATCGATGCACGTACCCTATGTTGGGTCTCAGCTCCACGACGATATCCCCGTCTATCTTGGCCACGAGTCTCATGTGGCCCGATGCCGGATGTTGGGGACCTATCAGTACCTCTAGCTCTCTCTCCTCTAGGCTCATGCGTTTATCCCCTCCGTCTTCACCTTGAACTCCTTCCTGAGCGGTGGTATGCCCTCGTAGCTCTCCGGCAGGAGGAGCCTCTCGCCCATCCTAGGATGGCCCTCGAACACTATGCCCATGAGGTCGTGCTCCTCGTGCTCCTGGTAGAGGACGCTCGGCCAGACCTCCAGCAAGGTTGGCATCTTGGGATCGTCGTAGGGCAGGTCGGTCCTCAGGTTCACTATGAAGTAGGCTAGCTCCAAGTTGGAGTAAGAGGAGGAGACGTAAACGATCTCGAACCTCTCGTTCGGGTAATCGATGGCCGTGACCGCCTTGACATGATCGAAGCCCATCTCCTTGAGCCTCTTCGCCGCCTCCACTATCCTCTCCCGGGGGACCTTCACATCAACCACATTCGGCTCCTTCCCGGAGACTTCAGCGCCTAGATCCTTCATCCTCTCCTCTATCTGACTCTTCAGCTCCTCAAACTTCATAGGTCACCAGCTCCCCCTTCCTTATCTTCCTCTGCAGCATGATTATCGCCTGAGCAACTGCCTCAGGTCTGGGCGGGCATCCAGGAATGTAGACGTGGACGGGTAGAATGTCCTTCGGCCTCACTATGTTGTAGCTGTTCCAGAATATGCCGCCGTCGATGCCGCAGGCCCCCATTGCGACCACGAACTTGGGATCGGGCATCTGCTCGTAGACCCATATCGCCGCCTCGGCCATCTTCTTGCTGAGGGTCCCCTCTATGAAGAGGACGTTGCACTGCCTCGATGCTATGAATGGGAGGAACCCGAACCTCTCGGTGTCGAACTTGGGTGCGGCGGAGGCTCCGAATTCAGCTCCGCAGCAGGCGGTGGTGAAGTGAACCGGCCAGAGGGAGAAGGCTATCCCCCAGTCCCTCAGGCTC
>JAMOVA010000035.1 GCA_027061785.1 Thermoproteota archaeon | reverse complement strand
TGTAGACGTATATCATTACGCCCAAGGTCAACAGGACTATCGCGACGATCTTGGTACCTCTCATACCTATTCACTTAACTGCTGAAAAAATCTTACATTAAAAAGCGTGATGGTGTATCTTTAGTCGCTCTTCTCGGCGTATCGAGAACCCTTGCACCTAGAGAAGAGTTCCACTATGGCACTCAGCAGCACCACCTCCATCGCGTCTACGGGTGGCTCGATCGAATAGGCATCCAACAGCTTCTCGCCAACCCTCAGAACCTCCTCCAAAGACCTTCTAATTTCGGGATCCCTCTCAGCCTTGGAGATCCTCCTAATCCTCTCCAGTTCACGTCTCACAGCCACTCTAAGAGTGGGCGCTGACCTCCCCATTCTCCCATCAACTCCCCCATCGTGATGTAGGTCGTGGAGCTGGGAAGCGAGGGATGCTTCACCAGCTCGACCCTCACGGCCTCCCCCAAGGGACTCATCCTGATCAGGGCGTGGACCGTGTGGGAGTGGTATCTCCCTCCCCTGGGATGGGTTGAGCCCCTGTTGATGGACACCACGGTCGCTCTCTTGATCAGATCCCTGATCCTCCAGCTGAGATCTGGCCCTCCGCCGTGAAGAAGGGGGTCGAATATCAGCACCACGGGGACGCTCAGATGAGCGGCCGCATCCACCAAGGCAAGTACATCCTCGACCTTGAAGCCCCTAGCTATCCTGAAGTTCGCCTCCACCAGATTCCAATCGACTCCCAGCCTCCTAGCCATTGACCTGAGCAGGTAGGGATCCAGGCCAGAGAACTCTTGGGCATGGATTGAGATGACTCCATCCCCTACAAGGGAGAGGATGAGTCTGTGGTAGAGCAACCTCAGAACGTTGAAGCTGGGGGAGTAGAACTCAGTCAGCGAATTCCTCTCCACGCCACCCCCCAGCAGCTCGTCCAGATCCGGTATGCCTGTAGACAGTCGGTCCACACAGTATCGCTTCCCCGAGAGTTGAAACGATGCACATCGACGGGATTAATCCGAGCATCCGGGAAACTTTCACTAGAGGATCCTCCTGCCCACCATTAGCAGGATCGCATCAGCAAGCCATACAGCTGCCAAGGTCCCTAGCACGATGCTTCCTTCCCTCCAGCCCAGTAATAGGGGAGCCAGACCTAAGAAGAAGTAGAAACCGGACTCCACGCTGAAGATGGCGGCTATTATGTTCCTGCCGAAGGTCTCGGAGGTCCAGTGGGAGGGGGCATCGGGGAGCATCACCGCGTAGACGGAGGAGTTGAGCAGAGCGGATCCCGAGAAGGAGGCCACGTATATCAGGGCGTTGAAAGCCCCGGCCCACCCAGACGCGATCCACAGGACAAGCGCGACTGCCATCAGGAGGGGCAGGTTGAGGAGGAGGAAGGAGAGGGTCTTGATGGCCGCCACCTTGGACCTTGTTAGGGGAAGCAGGTACAGGGCCTTGGCTCCGGAGGACTCGGATATGTAGAGGTAGACCACCGAGAACCCTCCAAGTCCCCCAACCGAGAGCATGAACAGCGACGCATAGTTCGGGCCGAGGAAGTCGCCCAGAAAGGTCGTCTGAGGTGATATGAGGGATATCGGGAATACTAAGGAGTATATTATCAGGGAGGCGAGGACCCTCGGGGTCCTGAAGACTATCCTCATCTCCCTGAGCAGGGCCGCCCACAGGCCGTGGGTCAGGCTCCACTTGGGGGGATGCGCTGGTGTTGGAACCTCCTCGATCGAGATCTTCCTCCAGAACCTCCTGGAGCCGAGGATCATGATCGCTACTGAAAGGAGGAGGAGCACCGAGGATGAGATGAGGGCGAGGGGGGAGGTGAGGTAGCAGAAGCTCAGGGGGACCACCCATTCAGGTATGTAGGCTCCAGTCTCGATGGAACTCAGGAACCACGATGCCACGGGACCGATGGCGAATCCCAAGCTCAACAGGGATAGCCAGGCAAGGGTCGATCTCATTAACCCCCTCCCGCTCCTCGTGTAGCCGGCGCTGTATGACCCAGCTAGGTAGCCCAGCCCTAGGGAGAGGTTGAGCGACGAGAAGGACATCAGTACGCTTGCTAGCAGGGTGGTCAGGTCCCCCAATATGAGGGAGGAGATCAAGCCAGCAGGTACAAGGAGGAAGGGCAGGGCGGCGCCTCCCCAGTAGATGCCTATCCAGAGCAGGATGCTCCTGATTCCTCCCTCGCCTATGGGGAGCTGCTTGAGGGGATCCAGCAGCCTGTCCGAGATGAGCATCTGGAGGTTCAGGGCCATCGTGAGGACTCCCATGACTACGTCCATCATGAAGAGCATCGAGAGGAGGAGGTACGATACCTCCCTTCCTAGAATCGCGCCCAGTCCCAAGGAGGACGATAAGAGGGAGAACATGACGGTCAGGAGGATGTTATACCTCAAGGCGCTCTTCCCGGTTATCCTGATGAACTCTCTTCCCTTTCCGTGCTTTCTGGCCGATCTGTAGGCTGCTTCCATGGCTATGATCTCCGCGGCCCTCCTCCAAGCCATGCTTCCCATTGAAATGGCCGGTGAGGCCTTATTAACGTTGTTCGGAGCTACAAAACTTTCCCAATACGCGTGAAAACGTTCCCCATGAAGTGCGGCCGCAACAGGTGAGTTGTGTGCGAGTGGCTGCTGGACGCCAAGTTAGGTGATGAATTAGAGCTCCTCTTCGTCGACGGGGATGGGCGCAGGAGTGAGAGGAGGAAGGTCTCGCTAGAGATCTACGCCTCGTATGAGGGGTGGCTGGAGGAGTTCGTTGACGCTCACGATCTGGACATGAGGGTGGAGGAGTGGCTTGAGCCCCCACTCTACAGGAACTCGCTAGATGTGGCGGTAGTTGAAGTGGAGCCGAGCCTCTACAGGCGCGTCTTAAGGGCCTTTCGCGGCAGGGTAGAGCTGTGGAACACCTTTCCACCTCCGCTCCAACAGGTCCTGTGGAAGATGGGCCTCACTCCCTCCTCGTGCGGCGGAGATGTGCCAGAGCCCAAATACGTGAAGATAGGCTTCAGGGGATGGGCCGGTCCCCCCAACGTTCCCTCTTGGAGGTACGTCAGGGAGGTGGAGGTCTCCCTCAACGGCGATCCAGTCACGCTGGACCCGGGAGAGGTGAGCGACGTCGTCGAGTCCTACTCACCTCATGTAATCGTCTTGGAGGGCCCCAAATGGAGGAAGCTAGCGCTCTCGATTCCCGGGGTCAGGTCCGCCCTGAGGAGCGGTGTGCTGGTGGACTCCCTGCCGTTGGGAGTGACTGTGAGGGGGCTCATGGAATGGAGTTCCCTCTCCCACGCTCCGATCAGGCTAGCATCTGACTACACGATAGGGAAGGTGCTCACCAGCGTGGAAGCCTTCAAGGCCATGGAGAGGAGGTACCTGGTGCCTGACGTGGCCGTGAGGGTGGAGAGGTGGAAGAGCGTCGGGGAACTGGTGAGGGCAGATAGGGGAGGTCTTATCCTCACTCCCAGGGCGGGGATCTACTGGGGCGTGGCCCAGCTGGACTTCGATTCCTTCTTTCCCTCGATAATAAGCCAGGAGAACATAAGCCCGGAGACTGTGAACGATCCCCTCTGCTCTGACTGGTTCGAGGTCCCTGGAGTGGGCCACAGGATATGCAGGGAGAGGAGAGGGTTGGTCTCGGAGGCCGTGGGCGAACTGGTGAGGAGGAAGAGGCTATACAAGTCCATGGGCGACTCAGACAGGCTGGAAGCGATAAAGTGGGTATTGGTGGCCTGCTTCGGGTACCTCGGGTACAGGAACGCGAGGTTCGGTAGCATAGAATCCTATGAGAGCGTCACGGCCATGGCGAGGCATCTCGCGTTGAGGGCGATCGAGGTGGCATCCAGGAGGGGCGAGGTGATCCACTTCCTCGTGGACTCGCTCTTCGTGAGGACTCCCGATCCCCACTCCCTGGCCAAGGAGATAGAGGATGAGCTGGGGTACCGGATAAGGGTGGATTCCGTTTACAGCTGGCTGGTGTTCTTCCCACCCTCCGATGGGAACGGCGGGTGGGGAGTGCCCTCCAGATACGTGGGGAAATTGACGAAGGGCGGCGTCAAGGCTAAGGGGCTCGTCAGGAGGGACATGCCTCCTCTGCTCAGGTACCTCATGGAGAGGTCGCTTGACCTGTTAGGGGAGGCGGAAGATCCCGATACCCTACTATCGGCCCTCCTGAAGGTGCGGAGGATGTTTGAGGATGCTGAGCGCTCCCTGATGCGTTACGAGGTGCCTGAGAATCTTCTAGTGATGGAGAAGAGGCTCGATCCTCCCTATAGTAAAGAGATCGGCCACTGGAGGGCTGCTTCCCTGATAAACGCGCGTGGGTCAGTCAGGTACGTGGAGGCGACCTTCCCCTATCCCGTGGAGATGGGGAGGGGAGGGTACGATGTGAGGAGGTACGTGGAGATGGTGAGGCGGGCCTACAGGCCCTTCGACTTCATGCGCTCACTCCTCGTATCTCAGTTGAGGAGGGTTGAATGGCGGTGAGATGGACCGGTTTCATCTGTTCTCGCACACCTCATCTCCCGTTTCTCACCTTCACGCCGAGTCCCCTTTGATTCCACCCTCACCTACCGAAGACCCCCGACCACATCTCCTCGAACTCCGACTCGTACGCTGAAGCTATTTTACCGTCCACTATGACCACCAGGTTCTCGTCGTTCTTCTTATCGGCTGACCAGGTGTAGTTGAAGCTGCCCGTCAGTACCACGCTGCCGTCGATCACCATGAACTTGTTATGCATCAGGTACCTGTTCCGGTCGAGCTTGACCTCCACGCCAGCGGCCTTGAGCCTCCCGTACTCGCTGTACCTGTTGATCTTCTCCGATTCGAGTATCACCCTCACACGGATGCCCCTATCCTTCGCCTTCACCAGGGCCTCACCGATGGAGTCCAGCGTGAAGGAGTACATAGCTAGATCGATGGACCTGTTGGCCCTCCCGATCCACCGGATGACTACTTGGCTGCATCCATCCTCCGGACAGAAGTAAGCGCTCACTCTTGCTTTGTTGCTCCCCACATCTTCCCCTCTAGGTATCACCTGATAGAACTGGACCAGTAGTAGGGCGATCACCGTGATGCACAGCAGCAGCGCCTTCCTGTCCATCGCGTGCACCTATAAGTAGAGTCCTGTCACCTCTTAATGATGGATGTACTCCGGCCCTTCGATCCCTGGAAGAGCCCCCTCTGCACATGCCCTCCCAAGTATTCACTCCACCCCTACACTGGATGCACTCATTACTGCCTCTACTGCTACGCTACGTCGTACGTGGGTCGGAAGCCCAGCAGACCCAAGAAGGATTTCCTGAGGAGGCTGAGGAGGGATCTCGCGAGGGCCGATCCTTCCCTTCCTGTCGACATGTCCACGAGCAGTGATCCCTATCCCCCTGAGGAGATGGTACTCGGGCTGACTAGGGCTTCTCTCGAGGTGCTCCGCTCCAAGGGGTTCAGGGTCCTCCTGACCACTAAGGGAGTGGGGTTCGTGAGGGATCAGGGACTATTCGATGGGCTGATGGTCACTATCACCACGCTAGACGGGCAACTGGCCTCAAGGCTCGAACCTTTCGCTCCCTCGCCCAGTTCCAGACTCGACGCCCTGTCGTCTGTGGAGGTGAGGAAGGGGGCTCGGGTTGATCCTATAATACCCGGGCTCACGGACGATCCCAGAGATCTGAAGGAGTTACTCAGAGAGATAAGGGATTCAGGTGCGGAACACGTGGTCTTCTCCACGTACAAGGCCAAGCCCGATAACTTCAGGAGGATGGTCCTCTCCTTTCCGGATCTGGCCGAGATGTGGAGGCACCTTTACTATGAAGAGGGGGTGAGGGTGGGCGGGTACAGGTACATGTCAACGCCGAAGAGATATCGCATGCTCAAATCGATTGTCGAAGAGGCTGTTAAACTTGGAATGACCGCCTCCGTATGTAGGGAGGGTTTTGAGGATTTGCTGAGGGCGCCTTCGTGTGACGGAACCCATCTACTTCCCAAGCGTAGTGGGCACCTGCCTGACATCATGTGACCTATTTATGCTCCCTTTTTACCTAAGGAGGATCCTTAGGGGAAAAAATGGAAGAAAAAAGATTAGGACGGCGCCGTGGGGGTGTTACCCTCGCTAGATCGATGAATAGGCCTTATAAAGGGAACTGTCCCCTTTTTTCGTTCTAAGTTTTTCATAAATTAGAGATCCTAACCCGGGGAATTTCAAGCAATTATTTGGGGTTAAGAGAGTGGAAAATGGACTTACGGACATCAACCACCCCTCATATGAGAAATGATTAAACACTTCCTTTTTTGGGGAATAATGGATCCTACTCCATCTTGCTTACGAATATGCCGCAAAAGGGTTAATAGAGGTTCCCCAATACTCCTCATGATGAACCCGGCGAGAGCGGCCCTTCTGACGCTCCTCCTGTTGATTCCCCTGATAACCGCTCAGGGCTCCTCCACAGTCGTCTTCAGGGGTCATGTGGGTGCTGTGGGTAAAGGTTACGCGATCGTATGGATTGAGGAGGTGCTGAAGGGCCCCCTCACCGAAGGTGGTGTGATCGAGGTACTGAGGAGTAGAGGCAGCTGCTCCGGGATTCCCCACTTAGACTCAGTGAGGGTCGGCGACTTCGTGGAGGTCAGGGGGTACTTGGAGACCACGTGCTGCAGGCAGGTCGTGGTCTTGGAGTGCGGCGGTCACTACCTCAAGAAGCTGAGGAATGTACTTGAAGCCGGGATACGAATCCTCCAGGGATGCGGAAGTGAGATCGAGGCAGGGACCAACGTCACCTTCCTGTTCTTCGTGAGCAGGGACTCCAACGTCACCATAACCATGGAGCGAGGAGGTGGCGATCGTACACTATTCAAGGGATCCCTGAGAGCGGGGCTTTACTCCATTTCCCGATTGGATGATGGACCCGTGGGTGAGAGGAGAGTCTGCATTCTTGCTGAGAGCATGGGAGAATCGGTCATCAGCTGCTGCGACTACAAAGCGGTCTCACGGGCTGAAAAAGGATCTCAGCCGGAGTACAGGAATCTGACCGTCAAGGTAGTCACCGAAGCGGGTTACCCTGTCAGAAACGCTTCCGTTTACGTGGACGGTGTGTTTTACGGTTTCACTGATAAGAGGGGAGTTCTGGAGACCAACATAAGTGAGGGAGTGCATGAGGTGAGGGTGGAGAGCGAGTACTACAGGACTGCCCTCGCCAAGTCGGGGCCCGGTCTGGTCGTGCTGAAGGTGAGGGTGAAGGCCCCGGAGGTGTCGCTATCCTTCAGTCCTGAGAGGATAAACGGAAGTGGAACGGTCAAGCTCGTGGTTAGGAGACTGGGAGGAGCGGACATCTCTATAAGGGTGAAGCTGATCCCCTTCGGCGATCTACGCGTGAACACCACCGAGGTGGTTGGAGTGCCTCCCTTCAACGCGACTTTGGAGGTGAGGGGGGAGGGCAAGCTGGTGGCGAGCTATGGTAAGATAACTGCAGTTCTGAACAGCGAAATCCCAGAGAGAAATGTTGAAGAAACGCAAACTAGTGAAACCCAAGTTACTCAACCTCTAACTCGGACTGAGAGCGCCCCACCGACCACCACCGCCAGTACTCCTGCTTCCACTTCCACCTCCACTCCCACCGTCTCCGAGGGCACGGCCACGGAGGGTGGCGAGCTTCCTACTGTAGGGGGATGGATCTGGGTCGTTCCACTGGCGGTGGGGCTCCTCATAGCGACATTCGCGGTGAGAAAATGGAGGAAGGTTAGGACAGGTACTTCTCCTCCAAGTAATGGAGGAAGTGCTCCGGATTGAACTCTTCACCTGTGGCCCTGACAACGAGTTCATCGGGCGGGTAGATGGACCCCCACTTGTGTATCCTCTCTTTGAGGACGCTCATCAAGGTGGGAAAGTCCGCTTTCTCCACCGCTCCCTTCAGGTCGAGCCTCCTGTAGTACTGGGCCGCGAGCATCGTGCCTATAGCATAGGTGGGGAAGTACCCTATGGAAGCGTGGGCCCAGTGGATGTCCTGCAGCACGCCCAATGAGTCGTTGGGTGGCCTTATCCCTATGAGCTCTTCCATCGTGTCGTTCCATATCTCCGGCAGCTCCTTCACGTTCACGCTTCCCTCGATCATACCTTTCTCCAACTTGTACCTGAGGTATATGTGGAGGACGTACTGCACCTCGTCAGCCTCGACCCTTATCAGCTCGGGCCTGACCAGCGTGAGGTACCTGTATATCTCCTCCTCATCGTACCCCTTGAGGAACGGAAGAGCCATGACCATCTCGTTCCTGAACCTCCTGACGAAGGCCCTTGACCTCCCCACCACGTTCTCCCAGAACCTGGACTGGGATTCATGAACTCCAAGCGAGACGCCCGTCTGCACGGGGGTCATCCACAGATCCTCGCTTATGTTCATCTCGTAGGTGGCGTGGCCGAACTCGTGTACAGCAGCCATGAGGGCCCTCCTGAAATCCTTTCCCTCGAACCTCACGGTGATCCTGACGTCGTAGAGGCCCATCTCGACGGTGAAGGGATGAGGTGACGTGTCCACCCTGCCCCTGTTGAAGTCGAACCCTAGGGTCGAGAGGACGTATTCTATCAACCTCCTCAGGAAGGTCTCGTCGTAGGATTCGTCCTCCAGCGGGTGCTTCTCGGGATACCGCTCCTTCGCCCTCTTGAACAGGTCAGATATCTGGGGGACCTTCGAGAACATTCTCTCGCACTTCCTGACAGTGAGGCCCTCCTCGTACAGATCGAGCAGGGCGTCGTAGGGGTGATCCTCGTACCCCAAGTAGTCGGCCTTCTTCCTCTCCAGCTCCACGATCTTCTCCAAGACGGGTCTGAACATCTCGAAATTCGACTTGGCCTTCGCCTCCCTCCAGACCTGGAAGGCCTCAGCCGTGGTGCGTTCCTCCTCCTCTATGAACTCCTTCGGTATCCTGGTGTAGTACTTTATCCACCTCTTCAGCACCCGTATTATCCCCCTCTCGAGGTCGTTCTGCGGTTTAGCACTCTCCACGAGGGAGATGAACTCCGGATGAGTGTACAACCTCTGGACCTGGGTCCTGAGGATCCCCCTGATCTCTCCCCTCTCCCTGAAGGCACCGGGAGGCATGTAGGTCTCCATATCCCATCCCAAGAGGGAGAGGGCGTAGCCGAGGGATCTGATGTCCCTGTACCTCCTAACAAGCTCCTTCACTTCTGGAGAGATGATCCGATCCATAAGGCTACACGGAGGGAATAAGTTAAAATAATTGAAGAAGGGATCAGATCCTCTCTATCCTCTCGATCCTGTCTCTCAGGATCCTGGCCCTCTCTTCCAGCGATCTGATCGCCTTATCCTTCTCTTTTAGTGCTCTCTTCCCTTCTCCCTTGGAGAGGTCACCCACCTCCATCTTGGCCCTCACCACTTCCCTCTCCTCCTTGAGCCGCTCTACCTCCTGCTCTATATTCGCCAGCATGGATTTGAACGGTTCCAAGTACGAGTCCAGCTTGGCCTGCACCTCCTCGAGGGATCTCTCGTACTCCTCCTTGAGCCTCCTGTACTCCTTCTCTCCCACCCTCCCCTCCTTTCTCTTCTCCTCAAGCCTCCTCATCAGTTCCAAGATCCTCTCCTTCTCGGCGAGGAGGGCATCGACCTTGCTCACCCTCCTCTTGAACCTCCCAGCGCTGGAGAGCCTGCCCCTGAGCATCCTGATCAGCGCGTAGACTATGAGCAGCAGCACCAGCAGGAGGAAGAGGAACACCCCGATGGAGGTGCTGGAATGCTTGAGATCGACCCTCAGCTCGGAGAATGCATTTCCGCCCGTGGTCTCCACCCTTATCTTGAGGAGGAATTTGCCGAAGACTGGCACGTTAGGAACCTCGATGGTCTTGTGGATGACCTCCTCCCCGCCGGGCGCCACCTTGGTGGGCTCATCGAAGGGGATCTGGTACTCGCCGAAGTTGGCGCGGATGGGTAGGAAGAACACCTCCTCCGAAGTGACGTAGACCCTCAGCCCGGTGACCTCTATCTCCCTGGAGCCCAGATTCCTCACAATCAGCCTCAGATCAACGCTCTCCCCGGGAGAGGCCTCTAGGTAAGAGGGTTCTATTCGAGCGGTGATGCTTTGGGACATGAGCTGGGATAATGATAGCGCGGCGACCAGCAGGAGGATAAGCGTCAGGCGATTTGATTTCATAAGCCTCAGGATCACCAGTTCAGTAATAAGTTAACTCAGGCGCTTCCAAATCCTCACCGATAAAAGGGGTTAGGGGGATCAGTAACCCTCGTACCTTTCTCCAGGCGCCCCGCAGACCGGGCATCTCTCCGGAGGTTCCGGGCCCACGTGAGTGTGCCCGCATACGGGGCATATCCAGATCTTCCCATCAACTGGATAGTCCTCTCCCCTGTCCACGTACTCCTTCGCCTCTCTGAACAGATCGGCATGTATTTTCTCAGCCTCCAGGGCCCATTTGAAGCTCGTAACAGCTCTCCTCTCTCCTTGAAGCTCAGCTACGGATATATAGGCGGGATACATCTCCTCGACCTCGTATTCCTCCCCCATGATCGCGAGCTCCAAGTTCTTGGAGGTGCTCCCGGGACCGAAGGTCGCTCCAGCCACCACCTTCAGATCGCCCTTGAGTTCAGATAGCGCGTTAAAGTGATTGTTCGCGTGAACCCTCTCAGCATAGGCGATCGCCCTGAACAGCCTGGCGACGTTCGGAAAACCCTCCTTCTCCGCCTTCTCGGCGAAGAGGATGTATCGCATGTGGGCCATGGACTCTCCCCCGAAGGAGGAGGCCAGGGCGTCCAGCGTCATGGGTCTGACCAACATCCCACCGGCTGGTATAACCCCGTGATAATATAAGTTTAACGAATGTTCATACGTAGAACTCTCTGGTGGCGCACCTCGCACCTCCGCCGCCGGCCTCTATCTGGGGTATGCTCACCTCTACGAGGTCGAGGCCCCACTCCCTCTCCAGATACCTGTTCGCATCCCTGTTGAAGGAGTCCACCACTATCTTCCCGTTCCCCAAATTAAGGCCGTTCACCATGGTGATCTCGCTGCCCTCAGCGGGTATCTCGTCCACCGTTATGCCCAGATCCCTGAACACCTGGCCCAACTCTACTATCTCGAGGGACTCGCCGTACTTCACCAGTGAATAGAACCCCATCCTGCCCGGGCTCACGAACGTCACGGGACCTGCGTGCATCATCACCACATCGAGGTGAACGGCTCCGGTCCGCCAATCCCTTATGTAACCGGGCAGGGGGACCCCGTACACTTCGACATCGAGGCCCTGCGAGGCGAGGAACTCTTGGAGTAATTTAAGGGCGGCTACATTACTTCCCCTAACTCCTATTCCGGTGAACAGGGCTAATTTGTCCCCTTCTCCCTCGACCAGTATGAAGTTCCCTCCCTCGGCCTTGGCCCTGACGAGTATCTCGCCGTTACGCCACCATCTGGGCCTGAACACCGGAATCAAGCTCTCCTTCCTGAAGAAGGCTCTGACGACCTCCTCCTCACCCCTCCTTATGTCCAGCGCCATGTTCATGAGGATCGGCTGCTCGGACCACGCGACGCTTGGATCCCTAGGATAGCCGAGCTTGGGCAGGGTCTTCTCGATGCTCACCCTGACGACCTCGTACCCCATCTCCTCCAGCACCTTGCCGGATTCGCCGGCCATGAAGACGACCCTCACTCCCTCTCCCTTTATGGCATCTGCTAGCGAGGTCAGGTCCCTGACCCAGCCGTCGAAGTCTGGAGCCGGGTTTCCGTCGTAGGCGATCCGCTTCCACACCCACTCGGTCCACTTCCCCTTCACCTCCTCCAAGTGGTTCTTCTCCGGCAGGGCCAGCGCCACGTTGCTCTTCCTCGAATCCTCGGCCCTCAGTCTCACCTTCCTGGTTAGTTCTCTAAGGAGGGACTCGGCTCCGGATTTTACCTCATCTGGGGAGGAGGCTCCTGTCAGGGAGATCACTAGGTCGACTGCAACGAACAGGTCAGCATCCCGCAGATCCCTTGCCCTGATTACCTCCATAGGCGGTTGAGGTGGGAGATCCTCTCCATGGAAAACTTGTGAGTAACTTCTCCTTATCACGGGCGGATCCGAAGCCTCCTCGATGGCCGTACGTATCGATGCGTCGTCTTCGCCGGTCAAGCGTTCTAACAGGGAATGCAAGTTCATAAGGAGCTCCGTAAGGGAAAATTGAAAAGGATTAGTTTCGGATCTCGTAGATCCGATGACACGCGATGGGATTGCTGAGTTATCCTCCCCTCAGCCTTAAGACCACGGTGCGATTTGTTGACCCATTAATGG
>JAMOVA010000034.1 GCA_027061785.1 Thermoproteota archaeon | reverse complement strand
GAGCCATCTTTGGTGAGCGAGGTGCTTGAAGCCTTGGAGTCCCTGAGACTGAAGGTGATTCCCCTCGTGTGGAGGGACTACCTCGAGGCGGAGAGATTAATGGGAAGAGGATATGATTTGGAAGATGCTCTTCACTTGGCTGTGGCGCTAAGGATCGGGGCAGAAGAGATAGTGAGCAACGACAGAGATTTTGATAGAGGGCCCTTGAGGAGGACGTTCTGATTTTAAGGGATGGGCGTCTACCCGATTTCTCTATCCTTCACTACCGGTTCGCATCCCCTGCGACCCATTCTTGCAGCACATGCGGAAATAGTGGGGAAAGTGGGGTGGGTGGTAGCGAGCAGGCTTCGTTGCACTCAGCTCGCGTATGAGGGTCATGCAGCTACTGGGTCTCTCTGACCCACTTCTCCTCCTCTGGAAGCCTCTCGAACATCCTCCCGACTTCCAGCAGCAGCTCTCCGGCTGAGGTTGGCCCCATCTTCCCCAAGAGGCCCGTACGCCTTAAGATCACGAAGGCCTTCTTTATCTCCTCGTCGGTGACGGACGTGTACTTCTTCAGGTGGTTATACACGATCTTCGCCTCCACGTTCACCACGTCGACGCCCTTCCTCCACGCCTCCTTCAGCTCATCTATGTTCTCCGAGATGACCCTCAGGACCCAGTAAACGGTGGGGGTGACCGGGAACTTCATGGTCTTCATGGTCTGCGTGTTCCCGAAGGTCACCACGTCCTTCATCACCTCGCCTATCGGAGTTAGACCGACGGTCCTGTTCTGGAGCATCACCACCAGCCCCTTGGATTCGGCCTCCGATATGGCCTTCCTGACCACTCTCTTGGCCTCCTCATCGTCCCTAACCCCTAGATACTCGTTCACCGCGCTGACCAGCTCCTCCCTCTCCACGTACTTCCCCTTGGGGATCTTCATCAGAATGGCCACGTCGTAAGCTGTGAGTACGGGCCTCCTCACCACCTTGCTGCTCAGCTCCACCAGCAGCCTGCCCTTCTTGGTGAGGTCCTTGTCCACGAACCCATGCCTCTTGGCCTGCCTGACCCACTCGGCCATCGGAACCTCGCCGGCAAGGGGATAGGTGACCGCCTTCAGGGACTCGCTCGTGATGTCCTCGCTGCAGTCCTTCACGAGGTTGTAGGCCTGCCTTCCATGTTCGGTGAACCAGTAAGTGTCCTTCATCTTCACCTCTTTTCTCTCCACCAGTCCCTTGGACTCCAGGAGGATGAGGGCCTCGCCCACATCAGCTATCCCGGACTTCTCCTCCAACCATCCCTTGGTGGGGAGTATCTCCGGGTTGGTCTCCCTCTTCCTCTCGGTCTCCTCTATCGTCTTCAGGACCTTGATCTCCTCTATCGTGAAGTAGAAGGGGGTCGTGGGCCTCCTCACGACGCCCATCTCCTTGTAAGCTGCCAGCATCCCCTTCCCAGCTTCGGTTATGCCACCGCTGTCAGCCAGTCCCATCTCCACAAGCCTCTCGGTAGATTCTCCTCTCTCTATCTGCTCTGCAGTCCTCTGATCGATTGTTATTTGCGTCGTTACTACGGAAATCAGCCATATGGATTCCCTAGCCTTCCTCCCTGCCGGTGTGAGTGTGTACACGGCACCAAACTCATCGGGCGGCGATATGTAGAGGAGATCCATCGCCTGAAGCGCGTTCACGACCCACTTCCCGAAGCCCAGCTCGTCTCTTATCCTTATCAGCTCTCCTAAGTCCTCTGGACCCGGTGGTATCACCTCTATGAAGTCCGACAGCTCCGCGGCAAGTAACAGTGAGGGCCTCGATTTGACCCTGACCTCCAAAAGTTCTTTCGCTAGATCCGTGGGCCCCTCTTCCCAGAATCCCCTCTCCCTCAACGTCTTTTCCCAATTGGGAAGTATTCTGCCCGTCTTCACCGCCAGCTCCACCATCTTGTATATGGGGGTGTCGACCCAGACGTCGGGCAGCGACTCTACATCCAACCCAGCTCTCTTGAGGGCCTCAACCAGCTTTCTCCCAGCTGGTGTGAGGTCGATGGTTCCATCGGAGATGTCCACGAGCCCCAGCACCTTCAGCTCCGTGATCCTCCTTGAGAAGACCAGCTCATCCACCCTCTTCTCTCCCCTGAAATCCAAGGCCTCTCTGCTACCCTCTCCCAGTCGGAGGAGCAACTTCAGGTGATCCCTTCTCAGTAGCATGTTATCACCCCTCCAGAACACAGCGCTAGTAAATTAGATTTCCCCCAACCCTCTCCGTGGGTAGGACTCCTGCCTCCTGCAGACTTAATTTTCAGACACGCCCGATCTCTTATAAAATGTGACGCAAAGGCGGCATTTCGTGTCTATATTATACCGGATCTTTTATATGCGAATACAAGGGTTGCTCCCGTGGGGACTGAGGGTGGTGGGAGGGAGGAACAGGCCCATTAACTTGGGGAGATATGCCGTCAGTCCGGGTAGAAGGCTTGCGGCTTATTCCATGGATATAACCGAGAACAGAGTCGGTATTCTCAGGGATGTTGCCCAGGCAGTAGCCCAGAGGGGAGGCGATATCCTCTATCTCCACCTACAGGTGGGTGAGGGTGGCAAGGGAACGATATTCTTCATAATCGATGTCACCGAATCCACCTTGGATTTTGGAGAGTTGACGGAAGCCCTGAACGAGATAGAGGGTGTGGGAAACGTGGATCTAATTCTCCCGGTGAAGGAGGGACTCCTCATAGATACCTCGAACTTCCCGGCATACGTCGGTGATAGCAGGGTGGCGATAATGAGAGACGTTCTCCTGAGGAGCGCCAAGAAGGAGCTGGTGAAGAGGATCGGTCACGAGGCGACGGACGCATTGCTTTACAACATAGGATTCGAGATGGGCTTGGGGGCCGGGGAGGATCATAAGAAGATAGCCCGATCTGTGGGTATAGAGGATCCAAAGGATGTGCTCGAGCTGGTGACTGTCCCTCTCTTCAAGACACTGGGTTACGGCGAGGCGGAACTTCGCCTGTCGGAGGAAGGTGGTGAGATAAGGCTATACAGGAATATAGAATGCGAGGCAGCGGGCATAGTCGGGAGGACGTCCTGCAGCCTGCTGAGGGGGATGTGGGCTGGCGTCCTGACTTCCGTCCTAGGTAAGGAGGTGGAGGTAGAGGAAGTCAGATGTACGGCTGCCGGAGATGGGTACTGCGAGCTGAAGGTGGTACCGAGGGTGCAGGCGGGATGAGCCACTTTATCTATCTCCTCCGGGTGTAACTAATGATGAAGGTGAAAGATCCCAAACCCTTAGAGTTTAGGAATGTTCTGATTTCCCCGGGAAGGGATTTTCTAGGTCTTTCGCTCACATTCAAGGAAGATAGGCCGGGTCTCCTCAGGGAGATATCCGAGATAATCGAGAACGCCGGGTTGAGCATAAACTACATTTACGGCTACTCGGTAGGCGCGGAACCGAGGATGATTCTGGTAGTAGACATCACCGGCAGGGAATTGGACGTCCAAGAGCTCATTAACAGGATCTCAGAGGTTAGAGGCATAGGAGAGGTTGTAGTTTTCGAACCTGTGACGAGAGGACTCATAGCGGACACTACCTCATTTCCCCCCACCGTCTTCGGGGAGAGAATAGTCATGCTCAGGAAATCCGCGGTTAAGGAGCTAATCAGGGGTTTGATAGGGACCATCGGGCCGAGAGCGGCTTCTGGCATTCTCTATCAGGTGGGCGTGAGGATGGGAAGGGGGCTCTCGAGGAAACATGTATCCCTCTCCAAGGAGCTGGGTATTGAGGATCCCTTCGAGGTCGTGGAAAAGGTCGCCCTGCCTCTCTTCCAATCCCTAGGGTACGGGATTGCCGAGGTAGAGAAGAGGGGAGAGAAGATCGTCGTGAAGAAGTACGAGTGCATAGAGTGCACATCCCTCAGGGAGGTACTGGAGGAGCATCCTGATCTGGTGAAAGATGATGGAGAGATCGCGTGTAGCATGGTCAGGGGGATAATAGAGGGTGCGGTGTCGGAGATCATGGGGATCCCCTACGAGTCTCACGAGGAGAAATGCGTGGCCAGAGGGGATGAGTACTGTGAACTGGTCCTCGTACCTCGAAAATAGGCGAGTTGGTGGCTTCCACGGGAAGCCCTCCCTGAGAGATCGACCTGCCGACTCCTTTTTCACTACGAACGACGACATCCTTAATATTGCTCGCGGGTACGGTAAACGAAGATGGCGCTGAGTGACGAGGGGTTGGATCGGGGGAGGGCTGCTCTCAGAAAGAAGTTGATGGACCTCCTACTCTCGGGAGACTTACAGGAGCTGGTCCCCGAGTTCCATCCCGATGAGGGCTACAGTTATTGCTCATCCCTCAGGGAGATCGGTATTAGCGAATGTGACGGTTTGGAAGATGTCTTGAGGGAACTCGTGAGAGAGGGAATTCTGAAAGCGGAACCTCATGATAACATAGCTGTGTGCGGGAGATGCGGTTCCCACAGACTTATCATCAGGCCCGTGTGTCCTTACTGCGGTTCCATAAACTTCCATAAGACGACCGTCATAGAGCATCTCGCCTGCGGTTATTCGGGTCCTGAAACGGACTTCAAGACCCCGAGCGGTGAGATGATCTGCCCGAAGTGCGGCAAGAAGCTCAGGGCTATAGGAGTGGATTATCTCAGGACTGCCGATGTTTATCTGTGCTCGGACTGCGGGGAGTTCTTCTCCATACCCGAGCTCAAGTTCGTCTGCACCGAATGCGGGAAGGAGAACTCCGTGAAGGATTTGAGGATCACTAGGGTTTACCGGTATAAGGTGATCCCCGAGAAGATAATGTCGCTGGAGGAGGCCTCCTTCCTCAGTGAGCTGGCTGATAGGATGCTCGAGCTCGGAGTGTTGGTTGAGGGTCCAGGAGCCAAGGTCAAGGGAGTGTCGGGCATAGAGCAGGGGTTCACGTTCGTCGTCAGATCACCGGATGAGCCGATCCCACTAGCTGTGATAGATGTGATCCCTCCCGGGAAACAGCTTAGGGAGGGTGATCTGCTGAAATTCTTCGCGAAGGCATTCGACGCCAATGCGAAGTACTGGATACTCGCGCTCCCGACTGAGCTGGATGAGAGGCTGAGGGACGTTGCCCGCAGGTATGGGATCATGCTGGTCGAATCTTCCGGGCACGAGGATCTGATTGAGAGATTGATACGATTGCTGAGGGAGCTCCTAGTGAGGGAGAAGCCCCTGGAGAAGGACCACGGTACACCCTGATGGGGTGTTCGCGTGTGGAAGATCTACCTCACCATCGTGGCGATTTACATCAGTATCGCCCTGATCCCCCTCGTTATACCCGGTACCCTAACCGTAGTTTCCCTCCTGATAGCTTCGGCCCTCACCCTCTACTACCTGGCTGAGGCCTTCAGGAGGGGTAAGAAGGGCCTGAGTTTCAAGAGGGGGCTTACGGAGCTCTCCATCTTGATGGTGGTCGTGCCCATAGCGCTTGCTGCCGTGGTCCTTTACGAGGGACATGCCAGGTTTCCCGGCCTGTTGAACTCCCTGTTAGCCTTCGGACTGACCCTCATTACCTGGAACTACATGCTCATGTCTCCCCTCGCCGTCTACCACAAGTACAGGGAGCTTCAAGAGGTCGGAAGGCCTCTCCTCTATCGACCGATGGTCTCCATCATTGTACCAGCTAGGAACGAGGAGAAGACCATAGCGGCGACGATAGAGTCGATCTTGGAGACTGATTACGAGCCCAAGGAGGTGATAGTGGTGGACGACGCCTCAACAGACAGGACGTTCGAGATCGCGTCGAGATACGTCAGCAAGAAGGTAAAGGTGCTCCGGAGGGAGCACGGGGGCAGAGGAAAGGCCTCGGCCCTGAACTTCGGCGTCAGGTTCGCCAGGGGCGATGTGATAGTGGTGGTGGATGCGGACACGCTGGTGGGCAGGAGGTCCATAACCGAGCTGGTGAGGAAGTTCCAAGACCCCGAGGTCTCCGCTGTCTCGGGCAACGTCTTGGTCAGGAACAAAGTGAACCTCCTCACCAAGCTTCAAGCCATAGAGTACATCCTCAGCTTCAACTTCGCCAGGAGGGCGTTCGACGTGTTCGGAGCTGTCATGATGATCTCAGGCTCATTTGGAGGGTTCAGGAAGGAGATCCTCCACTCCACCGGGATGTACGACACGGATGTAGTGACCGAAGATTTCGACATCACCATAAAGGCGCTGAAGACGGGGAGGATAGTGCAGGCCAGCTCCCTAGCCGTCGCATTTACGGAGGTGCCCAAAAAACTGAGGGACCTGTATAAACAGAGGATAAGGTGGTACAGAGGAGCCTTCGAGGTCCTCTTGAAGCACAGGGACGCCCTTTTCAATCTCAGGTACGGCTACCTGCAGAGGCTGGTGTTTCCGGCATTGATCATGCAGCTCATCGTGATCCCGGTGGTGGATGTGGCGATCCTCATTTCCATAGCCCTGGCCTTGATTCATGGGCGGTTCCTCCCACTGCTCGTACAGTTCATCCTGTTCTCCTTCATACAGTTCCTGATATTCCTCCTCTCGCTGCAGATAGCTGGAGAGGAGGACATAACCCTGGCGATCCTCCCTCTATTCGTCGTCGGCTACAAGCAGATGCACGAGGCCTGGATGGTGAAGGCCCTGCTGGACACCCTCATCGCTAGGGCCAGGGGGAGGAGGTTCGAGTGGGGGGAGCTTGAGAGGGAAGGGCTAGGCTACAGAGCTGGACCAATCTGATTCATCTGATTCCCATTCTCAGGATCAGACCAGCCTCTCCCACAGTTCGGCTACCTCCTTAACTAGTTCCTCGCTGCCTTCCACCACCAAGTGGTTCTCGCACGCGGCTAAGAGGTTGGCGCACAGGTCCAAGTAGCAGGATACTCGGGATGACCAGAGGAGGACGATCACCCTGATCCTGTCGGCTATTGGTGAGATCACCGCCTCGAACTCCTCCGAGTCATCGGGCACGGGGAGGGTCACGTGAAGACCGGGACCCGAGATCACCAGATGAGCGTCAGGAAATCGCTCCTCCAACTTCCTCATGAAGGAGTGGATCTTCAAGAGCTCTGACTTGTCGATCTGAGAGAGCCTCAGCGGCTGTCCGGAGCCATCCCTCAGTATGGGGATTCTCAGGCGCGTCCTCAAGGCCTCTTTGCCCCCTCCAGAGCCGTGGCAACTGTATCCAAGGGATCGCCGACCGACTTGAGGAACCCCTTCGCCCTCCTCTCGAGCTCGCCGGAGCTCATGTCCTCCAGTAACCTCTCGTAGGCCCTCACCACAGTGTCCTCCCTGGCCTTCACTATCAGGCCCTCCCTCATCAGGACCTCGGTGACGCATGGCTCCTCCCTGGGGAAGAGGGATATCGCCGGAATGCCTAGGAGTGCTGCCTCCCTTATCATGGTCCCCCCGCCGGAGAGAACCCCGGCGGAGGTTGAGATCAGGTCCAGTCCGTCAACTACGTCCTCATATCTGGAACCGTCCGGAAGGATTATCCCGCCCTCCCTCGGCATCCTGACCTCCTCCAAGCCGGTCGAGCGAAGCAGCCTGCTAACGGCATCCTCGAAGTGCTCGGCGATCTCCAAGTAGTGGGCACCGACGGGTGGTGGTCTGACTATGACGTATCCTCCCTCCCTGAGCCCCAAACGCCTGTGTTCCTCCCTTGTTGGCTCCTCCAAGTAGTCAAGGACGTGTGATACTTCGAAAACTCCTCTGAACCTTAGGGTAGGCCCGTAGGTCGGACCCCGGAAGCACTCCGGCACCACTGCGACGGTGGAGAGGGGGAAGGTCAGTCTGGTGATCACGTGGGGCGATAAATCGTTGTCATTGAGGGCCACGAATGGAATTCCGAGCCCGAAGGCCACCCTCGCCTGCTCCGCCGATCCCTTGGAGGTGGCCAGGCTCACACTCTCCTCATCGACCAGCTCGGCCAGCTCCCTGACCCTCTCGGCGAAGGCCCTGAGCTTCTCCTCCTTGGTGCGGCCCCACCTGCCCACCACCAGGAAGTCCTGACCCAGCAGTCTGCGGGCCAGCTCCACCAGCGGACCTTTTCTCCTGACCGTCACCAGCGCCTCCTGAGGGTACCTGCGGAGGAACCTCCTCCAGAGTCTCACATGGGGCTCGTTCACCACATCTATCCACAGCATGCCATCACCTAGGGTGTTAAGGCGTACTCCACCACCAGCCTGACGTCAGTTCCTAAGGCGTGCCTCACCGTCTCCTCGGCCGCCCTAACCACCGCAGGGGTCATCACTGGTCCCTGCTTGAACCTCGCCTCGCTCACATATATTTTGGCCCTCAACACCCATTCAGCCCCCCTAGATCCCAGGGAAACGTTCACATTCTCAGGTAGCACGCCAGCGTAGGAGGCAATTATCTCCTTCACCACCTTCATCACGTTACCGGTTGAGAGGGTCTCGGCAGCCCTCATGGACTCGAACGCAGCGGCGCTGTGGATCATGAGGGTGAGGAACGTGAAGATCACGAAGGCATAGAGGGCGATCCTCTTCCTCCTCTCCCAGAGGTACTTGTTCGAATAGACGGTGACGAACGCCATGACGAGGAGCGTGTACCCGGCGCTAACGTGGGTGAACCTGTTGATTCCTAGGATGTAGCCTGATGTGAGCCAGAACATGAACGCGTAACCGAAGACCCTGGCCCTGCTCTTCCAGCTCCCCGTTTCCCTGGCCCTCACTGCCTCGAGGGTCGTCAGCCTGAGGAAGCCCGCTGAGGCGACGAGAGCGAGGAAGAAAACGATGTTGGGCGTCAGCAGATCCAGGGGGAGGAAGGACGCCAGGTATATTATAATTTCTAGGAGGGAGTCGTGTACGGTGGAGAAAAGAGTGGCTACGTTGGTTGAAATCACGACTCCAAACAGCCAGCTCAGGAGTATGGGTAGGAGGACGAAGGCTACCTTTCTTCCTATGGCCTTGAGGGCCTCTCCGGGGGACTTGGTCCCGAGCAGGCCCACCGACACTTTCACCCAGAGGGAGAGGAACCACACTGTGGCGACGATGAAAGAGCCCACAGCCCTCAAAAGAACCTCGGCACTCGTTCTGGCGACTCTTCCAGACACCTCACTGAAGGACTCCATGAATTCGTGGAACACGCGGTCTATTACTGGGTAGATGGCGTAGAACTTCGCTGAGATGTAGCCAGCAGCTATGAGGGCGATCACGTTCACCGCCACCAGTGTGGCGGAGCCGACGAAGAGCGATGGGTTCAGCATCGCCAACGATACCCCCACGGCAGCTGCCGGTGGGACCAACGCGATCGCTATGGCCGAACCGACCAGCGCGGCCTCGGCCCTCTCGTGCATCATGGCCACGGAGCCAGCGAATCCCGCCGCCAAGGCTATGGCCAGATCAACGAGGTTGGGGCTCCCCCTAGCGGCGAGCTCCCTCGTAACTTGAAGGGGGACGTAGGAGCCCGCGAGGGCAGCGGTCACCCAGGAGAGAGCGATCACCAAGAAGAGACCCTCTAGCCCGACCTTCAGCCCGGTGTAGAAGAGATCCAATCCGGTGACCTCCTCCCTCCTCACATCTATGAGGGCTAGTCCCACAGCCCCGGCCACGATGGCGCCCATCAGGGGAGAGAGGAGCATCGAGCCTATGATCGCGTACACGTTGTCCGCCATCAACCCCACGGCAGCTAGGGCGCTGGCCAGGGACGTCATTATCATCGATTTGGGGTCAGATACCTCCCTTATCTGATCGAAGGCCCTTCCCAGTATTCTGAGGGCCCTCTGGTTCGCCTCGTTTATCACCTCACTGCTCTCCGCCTCCTCCATCTCCGAGACGAGGTAGTAGGTGAGGGTGATGTACCCGGTGGTGTAGAGCGGGAAGAGGGCGAGCAGGAGGAGGATGACCCAGAGAGAGGCGGTTACCAGCCTGTACCAGAACTCGACGCTTATGCCTGTGGGCATCTTCAGGGAGGAGTCCATGCTGCTCGACACCGACCACACAACTAACTCTATGCTCCACAGCTCCCTTATGCGTCCATTTAACTCCTCCATCGTCGAGGAGATGTTCTCGTAGAGTTCCGCGGCCCTAAGTGGTTCCCTTCCCTCGACGAGCAGCCTCACGAGCTCGCCGAACTGCTCCGCCATCTCAGCCCTCTTGGAGAGGAGGGCCGAGAGCTCGCTCTCGTTCAACCTGACTGCCTTCAACTTGTCCAACTTGTCATCCAACTCGGCGAGGGACATTGCCAGCTGCGTGACGTCCCTCAGGGTGGGGATAACTGTCAGGGTCAAGTTCTCGGTAATGCTCGCGTTCAGGTAGGAGAGGGTCACCCTCACTGGGTAGATGCCGGGTTTGGAGGGCGCCGTCAGGGAGAAGTGATGCACTTCCCTCGCACCTGTGGAGACAAAGGACCTCTCCTTGCGAATCAACGTCGTTCCGTTGGACAATACCTCTATCCTCAGCGTGCAGTACGTACCTTGGGGTAATCCACCGCTCAAGGTCACCGTGACGTTAACCAAGCCTGTCGGGCCGACAGCCTTGGGTTCCATGGCCACCTCGATGCCCGGTACCTGCGCGCTGACATGCAGCAGGGTGATGGTCGCTAGCAGTAGGAGCAGAGCCCTCTTCATTCCTCGTCTTCTCTCCCGCTTGAACCAAAAATTTAACGTTTAGTCCTCAGTCGGGGAACCACCAAACTCGCCTCTGGCAGGACAGCCACCTTCCCGCCCACCCTAGCGAGGGCCTCATTCAACGCCTCCTGCGGATCGGAGAATGGCTTGAATCCTATCCTCTCCAAGACTTTCGGATCCAAGTCCGTGACCGCGTACACTTCAGCCTTGTCCAGCAGCTCCACTATCTTCGCGGACTTGTGATAACCGAGCTTGTAATTCTTCCATACGTACTCCTTTATATCCTCCCTGCTCCTTCCGGCCAGGAGGTCGTAGAAGTTTCTGGGGCCGATGCCGTCCCAGCAGGGCGCGACGAGTATCACGATCCCTCCCTCCCTCACTAGGGGTTTAGCGGCCTCCAGCGCCTTGTGGGACTGGTAGAGATCTATCCCCATCTCTCCAGGGGCCACGGCAACAACTATGTCCGCCTGCTCGGGTAGTTCCACCGAGTATCTGCTCTCGACCTCCTCGACGAGGGAGTAGAAGGAGTCGAATATGTCCCCAGACCTGGCAGCCCAGGCCCTCCCCTCACCGGTGATGGCCACATTGAGGGAGAAGATCCTCACTTTCTCCGCCACCTTCCTCACTACCTCCTCCAAGTCCTCGTGCAGCGGATTCCCTCTGAGCCTTCCCAGAGCTGCATCGGGGAGAAGTGCCATCTTGTGATTGGCTTCCACGCACTCGTAGGCACATAGGCCGGGAGCGATGCTCTTCCGCCCTCCTGTGTAGCCAGCGAAGTAGTGAGGCTCTACCGAACCCAAGGTGACTACCAGATCGCTCCTGAAGGCCTCCGAGTTTATCAAGATTGGGGTACCTCTAGTAGTTTTTCCCAAGTCGGTGAACTCGCTTCCCCTAGAGTCGTGATACGTCGTCCTTTCCCTCAGCTTATCGTAGTGGTGGCCAAGTATCAGCTCCCTGTACTCCTCCTCGGTTGGTGGCCTGTGGGTGCCTGTGGCGACTATGACCCTCACATCTCCCTCCAACCTAGGGAGGACGTGGTCCAGCATCTTCGGCGTGGGGGTGAGCCTGGCAGAGTCGTTCACCACTATGAGTACCTTGGAAGCCCTAATTTCGTCCAGCCGATCGCTGTTAACCGGGGAATCCAGCGCCTCCTCCAGCATTTCATCCACATCAACCTGGGGAGGGGCCTCTATCCCGTACACTCCCAGCAGCCTTTCTTCCGGAATATCGAGGTGAACGGGCCTGTCACCGTAGAGAATCCTCACCTTCCCCACAGAATCACCCCCAGGGCGAGGGAGATCACCACAGAGAGGATAGAAGCTGGTACAAGGTACTTGTAAACGCCCGAATACCTCCCGCCGTAGTGCTCCAACGTAAGTATGAGGCAGAGGTGCACGGGGGAGAGCATGACCCCTATGTAGCCCCCTGTATAGCCCACCAGAAGCGCCAGGTCATTTATCGAGTTCCCCGTCCCCAGCACGTTGATGAGGAGGGGGAAGGCCGTTCCGGCGAACACGAACTCCCCCGCAGTGGTGGCGCCTATGACGAAGGGAAGGGTGAACACCACGGGCATTATCGGGATGCCGTGGGAGATCATGAAGTTCAGGAGGGCATCAGCCGAGTGGCTGTCGAACACGTACTGCCTGTACATCATCACGGCCACTATCACCAGGAGGATCTTGGGGGACAGGGCGAACTTCACGCCCTCCACCACCTTCTCCTTGGAGGGCCTCGCATATACTGCGGTGGCCACTGCCGTGATCAGGAGGGCGAACTCCACCGGGAGCCTCACCACGAAGACCAGGATCACGACGAGGAGGAAGGGCCATCCCGCTAGCAGGAGTCTCCACCTGCTGTCAACCCTCTCCACGCAGCTCCTTGCCCTCCTCCTCAGTAATGGGTAGGAGATGAGGAGCCCAGCCGCTATCGTCGCTATCGCTGCGGGGAAAGTGGACTCTATTATCCTGACTA
>JAMOVA010000033.1 GCA_027061785.1 Thermoproteota archaeon | reverse complement strand
CTTGTATTTCGATAAGATGTTTTCCTTTCTCTCCCTGACGGCCCTCAGCTCCCTCTCCTTATCCATTATCAGGGAATCTACCTCCTTTATCTCGCGCCTCATCTCGTCCTTCAACCTCTCCACAGAGCTGGGGTCCAGCTTGGACCCGCAGAGGGGGCATCTATCCACATCTCCCTCCAGATCTGATAAGTATCGGGATGCCTGTTCCCTCCTCTGAAGCAATCTGGATCTCTCCTCAGTGATCCTGCTTAATTCTCTGTCCAAGTAGTCCAGCTCATTCTCTAACTTGGAAAGTTCCTCGGCGAGGACCCTTACACCCTCCTCCGGATCCTCTATCCACCTGCCAAGCAGCTCGGACAGGCTTGAGAGGGCCTCCTTGATCTCACGCCTGTACTCCGCCATCCTGCGCTCTAGCTGAGATCTCTTACTCTCTAGCTGTCTGAGGCGTTCCTCCATGCTGGCCAGGAGGACCTCCTCCTGCTGGAGCCTCTCAATTTCTTGGCTGAGTTGGGACACCTTCTCCCTCAGGATGCTCAAAGAGGAAACCCTTTCCTCGTACTTCGAGAGCTCCCGCCGCATCCTCTCTAAACGCCTGACCTCCTCTTCCAGCGGAACTATCTCAGCCAAGAGACCCCTCACGTACTCGAGCTCCTCGTACTTGGAGGCTTCGATCTCCAGATCTCTCATTCGAAGGAGCTCACGCTCCAGATCCATCAATCTCTTCTTCTTAACATCGAGCTGGTTCGATACCTCGCTGAGTCTCCTCCTCAAGGACTCTTCCTTGGCCTTGAGCTCCCTATACTTGAGATTCTTGTGTTCCAATTCCTCTCTAGTTTTCTCCAGCCTCTCCATCTCCTTATTCAGGAGTTCCTCCTCCCTTGAGGTTTTCTGAAGTTCCTCCAGCAGTTCCTCCCTCTCGGATTCTAGGGACGCTCTCTCTTTGAAGACATCCCCGATACCCTTGATCTCACTATCTATCGACTGGAGATCAGCGTCCAAGCGACTTATCACATCTCTCAGCTCCTCCCATATCCTCTCCAGCATCTCTATGCCGAGAAGCCTCCCCACCAACTCCTTCCTTCTCGAAGGAGTCTGTTCGAGGAGCTGAGCTATCTCTCCCTGCCTGACGTAGATGGCCTGGAGGAATGTCTCCCTGCTTATGCCCAGCAGGGCCTCGATCTGCCTGTTCACCTTACTTTGATCCCTCTGGAGGAGCCTTCTCCCATCGGTCACATCGTATATGGAGGCCGATGAAATTCCGCCCCTTTCCCTCTCCCTGATCAGGAGGTACCTCCGGCCGTCCAGCTCGAACTCGAGTTGAACCCTCATCTTACGCGCGCCGGATCTGATCAGGTTCTCCTGCTTGCCCACGCTCCTAGGATACAGGGCGTAAGCTACCGCCTCCAGTATGGTCGTTTTACCCGCGCCGTTCTCCCCTATTATCGCATTTATCCCCTCAGAGAACGTCACCTCCGTCTTCTCGTGCGAACCGAAGTTCTCCAGTACCAATCGCTTTATCCTCATGATCCCTCCTCCATGAGGCCGAGGACCCCCTTGACGAACGCCTCTCCCCTCTTGCCCTCCCTGTACCACAGATCGAAGATCCTCAGGGCCAGAGATCGTACCTCTTGGTCCAGATCTAGGGATGCTATGGCGTTCTGGACCAGCTCCTCCAGACCGACTCCGGTGAGGAGGCCCCTCTCCTCATCCTCCTCCGTGATCCTGCTCTCCCTGACGATCACGTAGAGGGAGAGGTCCACCAGGGCCCTCCTGATCTCGAGGGTGGGCACGCCCGGCCTCACGTCCCCCTTCAATGAGAGCTTTCCATACACCACGGGCCTCCCATCGAACTCCTGGGACGTTAACTGCTTTTTCAACCTCTCTATCAGGACGTATAGGTCTTGGGTATTGCTCAGGGTCTCGGAGAAGTAGATGAAGGGCCTAGTCCTCAACCTCAGCTCCTCCACATCGATGCCGTCCCTGTCGATCTCCACAGAGAGCACGTACTTCCCCTCTCCAGCCAGAGGGATCTCCCTAGTCTCTATGACCTCCGTGGATCCCGAGTAGGCGAACACCCTGTTGCCGCTCCTCCTGACCACCTTGTTATGGTAGTGGCCCATGGCCACGTAGTCGAAGGAACTCTTGGCTATCTCGGAGAAATCGACCTCCGGGTAGATGGCCTTTATCATCCCCCTCACACCCTGATGGAGCATCAAAACCTTGGGACAGCTCTCACAGAGATTTTTGGCTTTCCTGTCCAGGCTCTCCACCGTGTCAGCTATCTTGACTCCCCTGCTGGCGTAGGGGGCGCCGGCCACCACTACATCACCGATCCTGACCGCGCCGGGCCCCAGCCTCACGAAAAGCTTCCCATACCCCAGCCTCACGAAGAGTTTCCTCAGGTTTATCAGAGGGGAGGCCATTCTCCTCCTGACGGTATCCGGTCCCAGCTCGTGATTCCCCTCTATTATCGCGATGGGGATACCCCTCTCCACTATCCTCAGCAGGCCCTCGAAAGCCCTCACGAAGGCCCTAGGATGGGGCCTGTAGCTGTCGAAGAGGTCCCCGGTATGTATCACCAGATCGGGATCCTGCTGGAGCGCCAGATCCACAGCCATGTCGAACGCCTTGTAGAGGTCCTCCTCCCTCTCGGCCAGATGGAACTGGGCCTTCCCGAGGTGGTTGTCGGACATGTGGACTATCCTCAACTTTACCCCCCTATGGAGTCGTAGTACTCGTCGGGAGATGCGCTCAACCTCTTCCTCAGACCTTCTCTCCACATCTCATAGGCCTTCAGGCTCTCCCCTCCCCTCTTCCCCTCGAACAGCCTCACCTTGACCAGCGCCGGTATCCTCACCATCGGTCCCACCACCACGGCCTCGCCGACATCGAGGGAGGGGAGGTAGGAGACCATCTCCTCACTCAGGAATTCGGTGGCCCTCCTCACGTATGCCTGATCCTCGGGTTCCACGACCCTCAGTATGATCTTGTTGACCATCTGGGAGAGGACATCGGAGTTGAGCCTCTTGGGCCTCTGGCTGACGAGGCAGAGACCGACCCCGAACTTCCTGCCTTCCTTGGCTATGGATGCAGCAGCTGACGACGTGTAGGTATGCTCCACCGATGGTATGAGGGCGTGAGCCTCCTCCAAGACCGCGAAGACTGGAGTTGGGAAGTCCTCGTATCCCCTTCCTATCCTCTTCAGCTTCGCCCTCATGAGGATGGTGTACAGCGTCTTCCCCACCACGACGTCGGTGAGATCCGAATCCAACTGACCCAGATCCACTATCACCAACTTCCCGTAGTTCAGGTGGTCCACCAGCTCGCCAGCAGCCGGTCTGAGGACCCTCCCGTACTTCGACCTCACGAAGTCCACCTTAGCCAAGAGGCTCTCAATGCTCCCCCTGTCATTGCTCGGAAATGCTATTAGGAATTTGTCATCGGAATCCTTCTCCCTCAAGGACAGCTGTATTATGGCCTGCATGCCGGCCAGGAGGTCATCCATTTCAGCTTCGATCTCAGCCCTCCTCAGGTACTCTCCCAGCCTCTCCCTGATGAGGAGCTCCTTGGCCCTCTTGTAAGCGGCCTTCAGGTAGATGAACTGCTTGGGTGCGTTGTCGTAGGTAACTCCTAGCAGACTACCGAGCTCCTCAACGGTGAGAGTATTGGGGTCTAGGACGGGATCCACCGTCTCGACCTCGCAGTGGGGGCATCCGAACGACATGCCCGTGTACTCCGAGTGTACATCGAACAGTATGGCCACGCCACCCATCCTGACTATCTCCTCCAAGATCACGGCCACCGAGTTGGACTTACCGCCGCCGGTGACCGCCAGCACGGCTAGGTGCCTCGAGATCAGCTCATCCGGATCCAAATGGACGACTACATCGCCCCTCGTGAGGAGCTTCCCCAGCTTTATCCCCTCTCTACCCTCAGGCGGGGCGAAGATCCTCCTCAAGAGGTCTGCCGGGGCCTTCCTCACGAGAGCCCCCGTTGGAGGAGGCGCCCTAGGGAGGCCAGCTAACTCGCCTCCCGAGAGCACCCCTATCATCCTTATGGTCGCCTTCAACCAGTCGGATGGTGAGCCCACCACTTCCAGTATTGTGTCGTAGTAGTTCGCTTGGAGGAGATCGCTCCTAGCCAGCTCCAGCGCTCCCCTGACCACGTTACTGACCATACCCAGCAACTGGGACTCCTCGCTGTCTATCACAACGTAGTCCCCCACCTTCGGCACCACGCCAGCGTAGGCTATCATCTCGGCCTGCACGGGCGTGGAGTTGGGAGCAATTCTTCCCAAAACGTCACTCTCCAAGCCTCTCCCTCCCACTCACCTCCGGAACTAGGAGGTTCCTCGCTAGGTGGGACATGAGATCCCTTCCTATCTTGGCGAGCTCGTGCACCCTCCTCAGGTGGTACGGGTAACCCCTCACCGAGTACCTGGCCAGAGAGCCCAGCAACTCTTCCAAGAACGATTCATCAGCGTCCCCGACCACCTCCACCCTCAGGGGGTTGGTGGCCCTCTCGAGCCTGGCGTAGGTCAGCGTGATCCGGTAGGTATCGTCGATACCCGAGTACTCCGGGAAGCGAAGTTCAGCCAACTTCGGACTCAGATAACCTGATTCCAGGCTGGTATATCTCCTCACGACCTCCATATCGGGTAGGCGCGAGTTAAAGTACAGCCTGCTACCTGATCTCTTCGCCACAGCCACCAGAGTCCCCCTTCCCCTCCTCAGGAGTTCGTTCAGGCTGGAGAGCACCTCGTACCTCTCTATGAAGGCCACCGCCCTCCTAACCTCGTCCCTCTCTGGCGGCTTCCCCTTCTCATCCTCCAGCACCGAGCTCACGATCTCCTCTATCCTGGTCGAGATGTCCATGAGGTGCGTGTGGGAGACCAGTCCTTGGGTGAGGTCCACCCCCAAGGCCGATTCGACCTCCCTCAAGATCCTCCTCATGGAGTAGGGTACCTTCTGACCGTAAGGAGTGGACCACAACCCCTTGTCGACCATAGCCAAGAAGGAGCCGTCCATGAGCAGGATTTCCGGCTCGAGCTCCAGGGATCTGAGAGCCATCTTGACCTCCATGGTCTCCCGGCAGAAGGAGACCCTCTCCCTGTAGTGATAATCGTCCATCACCCCTATTTGGTACTTCCTAGCGATCACAGGCTCGCTGTCCTTCATGAAGAGGGAAGCCGAGACCACGAAGATTATCTGGCCTAGGGTGAGGTAGTCGCTGTTGTTACTCCCATCGATGGCAGCTATCCTCTCTATCTCCCCCTGCCCTATACCGCCCCTCCACTCCCTCCTTATCACCGAGAGCAGAGCATCGCCTTCCACTCCGCTTTTTGGGAAGAGGAAGGAGGACACCCGTGATCTGGCCTCGATTACTGCCTCCTCTATTGACTCAAAGGGCAGTCCTGACTCAACCACCATTCCAGCTAACCTACGACTGCTAAATTTTAACGTGTTCCCGTGATTACCCGGGGGATAATTTGGGAGAGCTGGACGTCTTCTTCAAGCCGAGGTCAGTGGCTGTCATAGGCGCATCGAGGAACCCTGAGAGAGTTGGACACGTCATTCTGAAGAGGCTGATAGAGATAGGGTTCCCGGGGAGGATATATCCCGTGAATCCGAAGGCAGACGAGATACTGGGGCTAAAATGCTATCCTAGGGTCTCGGACATACCTGACGACATCGACCTGGCGGTCATAGCTCTGAGGGCCGACCTCACCCCCTCCGCCCTGGAAGAGGCAGCTGAGAAGGGAGCCAAGGGCGCTATCGTGGTGTCAGGAGGATTCTCCGAGATAGGGAACGAGCACTTGGAGAGAGAACTGCTGGAGGTGGCCAAGAAGCATGGAGTGAGGGTGATAGGCCCGAACTGCTTGGGGGTCTTCGACCCCAAGGATAGGATAGATACCCTGTTCTTACCTGAGGAGGTCATACCCCGGCCACGCCCCGGGGAGGTCTCGATAATCACGCAAAGCGGAAGCCTGGGGAGCACCCTCCTCACGATGATCAGGAAGGAGGGAAGAGGGATAAGCAAGTTCGTGAGCTACGGCAACAGGCTGGATGTGGATGAGGGGGATCTGATCCTGTACCTGGCGGAGGACGATGACACCAAGGTCATCGCGGCCTACATAGAGGGTGTGGCCGACGGGAGGAAGTTCATGGACTCCATAAGGGAGGCTTCGAAGAGGAAACCCGTGGTCGTCCTCAAGGGAGGGAGGACCTCGTCCGGAGATAGGGCCGTGAGGAGCCACACGGGATCCCTAGCTGGGAGGAGCGATATATTCCAGGCAGCGGTCCTCCAGAGCGGCGGGATCTTGGTCAGCACTTTGAACGAGTTCGTGGACGTTCCGGTGGCCTTAGCGACCCAGCCACCCATGTTCGGGGACAGAGTAGCAGTACTGACGAACGGGGGCGGGTTCGGGATACTGGCGGTGGATGCCTTGGAGATGAGGGGCTTCAGGGTAACTCCTCCCTCTGAACAGTTGATGAGGAAATTGAGGGAAATGCTCCCCCCATACTACCCCGTGGGCAATCCGACGGACCTCACCGGCGACTCCACGCCGGAGCAGTTCTTAGAGGCTGGACTGGCCTTCGTTGAGAGCGGTGAGTACGACGCCCTGTTCCTCATACCCCTGTTCGGGGTTCCCGGGATGGTTCCGGACAAGACCGAGAGGCTATTGCTGGAGCTGGTCGAGAGATCAGACATACCCGTGGTGGCCACTGCGGTTCCCACTACCTCTGACGTCGAGGAGGTACTTCACAGAATGGAGAGGAGGGGGCTACCGATCTATCCGACTCCAGAGAGGGCGGCTGCTGCACTTTACGGCCTCAGGCAGTACGGTCGCTCGGTAGCTAGATCTCGATGAACAAATTTTTTATCCCATCATTCGAGAATTCACGGTGATGAGTGTTGCCCGGTTTTTGGGAGAGACTCAAGACGAGCATCGAGGCCAAGTTGAATAAGCTGTTGGACAACTTCGAGGATCCCCGAGAGCAGCTGGATTACGCGTACGACAAGCTAGTGCAGCAGCTCCACGATGTGGAGATGGCCCTGTCTAGGGCGATCACCGCCAGGAAGAAGCTGGAGTTCGAGCTGGAGAGGATAGATGAGAAGATCGAGGACCTCGACGATAAGGCCAAGAGGGCCCTCAAGGCCGGTAGGGAGGACTTGGCAAGGAAGGCTCTCGAGAGGAAGCTCGTGCTGGTCAGACAGAAGAAGATACTAGAGGAAAGGATAGCTGACATGAAGGAGGACGAGGAGAAGCTGATGGAGGTGAGGGACAAGCTCAAGACGAAGATAGACCTATTCAAGGCAAAGAAGGAGCAGCTCAAGGCGGAATACGAGGCCTCCAAGGCTCAAGTGGAGGTCCAGGAGATGGTCACCGGACTGTCCGAGGACTTCACGTCAGCGGCTGAGATAATAGAGAGGGCTGAAGACAAGGTCAACGAGATGAAGGCCAGGGCCGCAGCTCTGGACGAACTGGTTGCCACTGGAGGGGCCCTCGATGTCTTGGAACCGGAGGAGAAGGACGAGATCGAGAGGGAACTGGGTAAGATCGAGCTCCAGAGCGAGCTCGAGGAGGAACTCAGGAGGCTGAAGGAGGAAGTTGGGAGCTGATCCCAGTTGCCCTCCCTCAGGGATTTTTTAGCTTACGGAGCGGGAGCTATTCTGATCTTCTTCGGCCTGATCTTCCTGATAGCAAGTTCCTACAACCCCTCTAGGGTCGTGCCCGGATTCGCCATGCTGCTCTTGGGGGGAGCGGCCATATACGCTAATATGATGGTTAAGAGGGCCCAGGTATCTGAGGAACTCCTCGAGGCGAAGGTGATAAGGCTCGCTAGGAGGAAAGGAGGGTATGTGACCGTCGCGGATGTGGCGGCTGATCTGAACCTCCCCGTAGATACGGCCAAGCAGGTCTTGGAGAGGCTAGAGAGGAAGGGCCTAGCATTTCTGGACTTCAAAAGGATAGGAGATGAAGGGGTGGAGGTGTACAGGATACTGGGCACCGGTTCCGACGAGGAGTCATGAGACTGGGGTGCCCGGCGGGACCTTCTCCTCAGGGGTCAACAGGACGGGCCTGCCCTCCCCCACCACCGCAGCGAGGAGCATACCCTGCGACTCCACGCCCATGAACTTCCTCGGTTGCAGGTTCGTCACGACGACTATCTGCTTACCCACGAGGCTCTCGGGCTCGTAGTACTCAGCTATGCCCGCGACCAGCTGCCTTCGTTCATTGCCTAAATCCACTATCAGTTTTACGAGCTTCCTGCTGCCTTCAACCCTCTCCGCTTCTACTATCTCTCCTACCCTCAAATCCAGCTTTTTAAAGTCCGAAAACGAGACGTAACCCATGGAACCCACCCACTCTACGTGAAAGGTACTATTTTTAAATCAGTAAGAAGGACGTTACTCCTGTAAAGGACCGCTAGAGACGGTCCGAGATAAGAGGTGAGAAAGAGAATGGGAAAGATATCCGTGACTGCGCTGGGTGGAACCCGTGAAGTAGGCAAGAGCGCACTCTTGCTCGAGGCAGGAGGTACGAGGGTGCTGCTGGATTACGGCATGAAGCTAATACCCAAGGAGCACCCCGAGTTCCCTCCCATACCCGAGAAAGTTGATGCTGTCCTGCTGACCCACGCGCACTTGGATCACTCGGGATCGCTGCCCAGGCTGGTTAGCCATGGACACGACGTACCCATCTATGGGATAGACATCACTAGGGAGTACTCCGAGCTCCTGCTGTACGATGCCATAAAGGTGGCGAAGCTGAAGGGTCATCACATAGGCTACGGGCCGAAAGAAGTGAGGAGAACCCTGAACAACTTCAGGCCAGTGGAGTTCAACGTTCCCTTCAGGGTGGGTGACTTAGAGGTCACTGCCATAAACGCTGGCCACATACCTGGCAGCGCCATGTTCCACATAAAGTACGACGGGACGAGCGTCCTGTACACGGGAGACTTCAACACCGTGCCTTCCAGGCTGATGCCACCGGCCAGCATAGACGACATACCGCCAGTGGACATACTCATAACGGAATCCACCTACGCGAAGAAGGAGCACCCGCCTAGAGCGAAGCAGGAGCTTCTCCTCAAGGAGATAGTACTAGAGACCCTGAAGTCCGGCGGAACCGCCATAGTCGCGGGGTTCGCGATAGGGAGGCTTCTAGAGGTGGCAATGGCTCTGAGGGCTAGGGGATTCAAGGGAAAGCTCTTCTTAGATGGCATGGCCCGGAAGAGCACGGAGATAACCGAGTACTTCTCGAACAGGGTGAGGGACGCTGACGACCTGAAGCTGGCTGTGAGGACCATAACCTCCGTGAGGAACTGGCACATGAGGAAGAAGATAACCAAGAGGCCCAATGTGGTGCTGACCACGTCGGGCATGCTCGAGGGCGGCCCGGTACACTACTACATGAAGGAGAGGAAGGAGGACGAGAACAGCACCATAACTCTGACAGGCTACCAGGTGGACGGAACCGAGGGAAGGAGGCTGATAGAAGAGGGCAAGATGGAGATAGAGGGAGAAGAAACGTGGATAATGATGAAGGTGAACCAGCTCAACTTCTCTGCCCACGCCAGCAGGTCCGGCATACTCAAGCTCATCAAGGAACTGAAGCCCGAGAGCATAATGGTGGTCCACGGGGAGGAGTCGGAGGAGTTCGCCAACGAGCTGGAGGATAAGATGGGGATCGCTGCCTTCTCCCCCGAGCTGGGAGAGGAGGTCATATTCTAAACATCACATCTTTATCCCCACTATCCTAACCTTAGCCTCCTTCACCCCCTCAACGCTTTCCGCCGCCTTCTTTATCGCTAACGCTAGTAGATCGGCGTAAGGGCAGAAAGGAGTCGTGAGAGTGAACTCCACCGTCACCACACCGTCCTTCTCCTCTACCTTCTTTATCAGGCCGGCATCCACCATGCTCACCTTGAGCTCCGGATCCTTGACCTTCCTCAAAGCCTCCCATACCTTCCTCTCAATCTCCTTCACTCCTCCTCATCTCCCTCAGGATGAAATCGAGTGGGAAGATCTGCAGCACCTTCCTGTCGTCTGTGGGCATGACCTCCACGAGCCTCCCATTCAAACCAAGTTCCTGAACCTCCTTGGCGATCTCCTGGAAGGTGTATGGGTCTATGAGGAGCTTACCTCCGGAAATCACGCCCCCGTACTTGGTAGAGAGGTATAGGAGAGCCTCCTCCGGACCCTCGATCTCCCCGTAGATGAGGGTGCCCTCATCAGTCGGCTCTTCATATTCCCTTGCGACGTTCTTGGCCCTCCTGGCCCACCGCATCCTCACCTGATACTCCTTCTGGAGGGCCGGGCAGTAGTAGCCCATGATGCCCGTCTCCCTCTCGACGAACTCCAGCACCTCCCTTGCAGCTTCCGCGCTTCCCTGAACGGCCACCTCGCTATCAATCCTTGGTCTGAAGCCCATCTTCAACAGTCTATCCCTGTTTGATGGCGTGAACTCCAGCTCGTTGAGGTTGATGAAACTGGCGCCTATCCTGTCTAGATAGGAGGCGAGCTCCTTTAACTTCGATATCCAGGGCTCGCCCGGTATGGAGGGCATCTCCGCGCCCACGATGAACCCTTCATCTAGGGCGAGCTCCATCTTCTCCCAAACCCTTCTATTCCAGCTGTGGAATCTGATCTCGTCTAATCCAGCATCTCTCAGAACGGACAGATTTCTCTCATCTATTCCCACGGCGTTGGTGTACATGTGTATGTGGAAGGAATCGCCGAACCTGTCCTTCAGGAGCCTGACGTAGTGGGCCACCCTGTCCACTACTAAGGACGGCTCCCCGCCGGTGATCCCCGCACCTAAGGCGGAAACGAGCTCCGCTTCCCTGATCACATCCTCGTCGCTGGATACGGGGTTCTCGTCCACCAGCACCATGTCCTTATCGCGGCGCCACTCGGAGATCGTGCAGTAGGGACAGGAGTCGTAGAGAGGGCACTTGCCGGTCACGAAGAGGACTATCTTGGCCCCTTCCCAGCAGAGCCCGCAGCCCCTGCTCCAGCCCCTGACCCTGAGGGCTCCTAAGGGAAGTTCCTCCATGATCATCCACGCCAGCTCTTCAGGTATCTCTCCTGCTCTTCCGTCAGGGTATCTATCTCTATCCCCATGGACGCTAGCTTGAGCCTGGCCACCTCCTCATCTATGCTCCTAGGAACCGGGTGCACCTCGGGATTGAGGCCCCTCCCCTCCTTGATCAGGTACTCGACAGCTAGGGCCTGATTGGAGAAGCTCATGTCCATGACCTCGCTTGGATGCCCCTCCGCGGCAACCAGATTCACGAGCCTGCCCTCCGCCAGCAGGTAGATCCTCCTCCCATTGGGGAGCAGGTACTCCTTCACGTTATCCCTCATCTCCCTCTTGGAGAGGGCCATGAGCTCCAAGTCCTTGACCGATACCTCCACATCGAAGTGACCAGCATTCGCCAGGATGGCCCCGTCCTTCATGAGGCTCATATGCTCCGCCTTGATCACGTCCTTGTTCCCGGTTGCTGTCACGAAGATGTCCCCTATCTTAGCCGCCTCCCTCATCGGCATGACTAGGTAGCCATCCATGGCAGCCATCAGGGCCTTTATGGGATCGACCTCCGTGACTATGACCTTCGCACCCATCCCACGGGCCCTCATGGCTATTCCCCGACCGACATGGCCGTATCCGGCTACCACGAAGTATTTGCCGGCTATCATAACGTTCGTCGCCCTCAAGATGCCGTCGATCGTACTCTGACCGGTCCCGTAAACGTTATCGAAGTTCCACTTGGTCTCCGCGTTGTTAACAGCTATAACCGGGTACTTGAGCACCCCGTCCCTAGCTAGGGACTCTATCCTGAGGACGCCCGTGGTGGTCTCCTCGGTCCCGCCGATCACGTCGTCAGCGAACCCCCTCTCGTGGGCCATCACCGTAATGTCCCCGCCATCATCCATTGTGATGTGAGGTTTGCAGCTTAACGCTTTCTCTATGGCCCAGAAGTACTCATCCTCGCTCATCCCCCTCCAAGCGTACACATCTATTCCCTCCTCCGCGAGGGCTGCCGCTACGTCATCCTGAGTGGAGAGGGGGTTCGATGCTGACAGGCAGACCTCCGCCCCACCCTCCTTCAGTGTCAGTACTAGGACGGCCGTTTCCTTAGTCACATGGAGGCACGCAGCGACTCTAATGCCCTCTAAAGGCTTCTCCTTGGAGAACCTCTCCGATATTATCCCCAACACGGGCATGTGGGCCTTAGCCCACTCTATCTTCAGCCTGCCCTTCTCAGCTAGGCTGGGATCCTTGACCTTAGGCATGGCGCATCGCTTAGCAAGTAGCTGAGGAAATAAAAATCACTCCCTCTTTGCTATCTGGACCAGCCAGTGATCCCCTCTCTTCACGACGGCCTTCAGTAGATGGCCGGTCCTCTTTATCCAGTCGTAGACCTCGTCTATCGAATCCTTATCGTTTATGAGGAAGTTTATCGTCTCACCTGGGGAGGCCTTCTTCACGGTCTTCGCTATCTGTATTATCGGATAAGGACTCCTCTTACCCCTCAGATCGATGGTCCTCATATTCTCACCACTCTCTTCCCCAGCACCTCCTCGACGAGGGCCTCCTCCATCTCCTCATCTAGCATCTTGTACATCAGGTAGGCGTCCTCCCCGTCGGCATAGTAGGCGGGAATTATCCCGAGCTTCTTGTAGCCCAGATCATCGTACAGCTTTATCGCAGGCTCGTTGGAGACCCTCACCTCGAGGTAAACCGCGTCAGCCCCATATCCCTTCAGACCCCTCTCCGCTCCCTCCATTAGGGCCTTGCCTATACCCTTCCTCCTGTGCTTCTTGCTCACAGCTATGGAGAGGACGTGGCCAAGCAGAATCGTCTGATCCCTAGCGTAATAGCTCTCGACCCTGCACATCACGTACCCGACGACCTTACCGTCATCGCTTTCCGCCACTAGGAAGCTGTTCGGGAACCTCCTGTAGTTCTCTATGAAGAAGTAGCTGGGGTAGTTCTCAGGCAGGAAGACTCTGTTGATGCGCTCAACCTCCTCCAAGTCCTCGGGCCTGAAGGGTCTTATCCTGTAGCCTTGGAGCATCACATGGAATTTCGACGGGATCATATATTTTAAACGAATGGTGCAGGATCTCCTATGTCGAAAATACCACCCTCAGTGGAGGATGTAGTGGCCGAGAGTTTCAACGTGAAAGATGTGGTCTACTATGAGGATAAGGTAGAGTTCTCACTGCAGGAGATGAGCCCCACCGAGACCGGGCCCTTGTTCAAGGATCTGTATATGAAGTTGACTGGAATGGGCCTTCTCCCCAAGCTATTTCACGATGGGGAGGATCTCAAGTTACTCGTATTCCCCATTCCCGGAAGGCTGGGTGTCGGTGATAGGCTGAGGTATGCCCTCTCCGCGGTTACCGTTGCTACAGTCCTGTTCTCCGCTTGGGTTATCTCGGATGGGACCGCTTCTCTCCTGAGAGAATTAGGGATGCAGGTGGATGTACTCAGCTCCACGGTCTTCCACTCGCTCGGGATACTGGCCTTCCTGCTGGTGCATGAGCTGGGCCACTCGCTCAAGTGGGAGGGCAAGTACAAGGTGGACCTGATGATCCCGGCACCTCCCCCTCCCTTCGGATTCGGCACTTTGGGCGACCTGCTCGTGAGGGACAGGCCCTTCATCAACAGGGAGGAGCAGCTGGATGTGGCCCTTTACGGTTTGCTAGCGGGCCTCTCGATCGGTTTGATAATCTCCCTTCTGGGGCTTCTCCAATCGATTCCCGTCCCATCGGATGTGGCTTCCGCTTGGATAGAGGAGGGAAAAGCCGGGATGCTACCGACTCCTCTCATGTTCCTATTGATGGAGACCGCCCTCTCCCCTGGCGGCGGGAACATGCTACTCCTGTCGCCTCTGGCGCTCGCCGGTTTGGGCGCCCTGCTGATATCCTTCTTCCTGTCGATGCCCGTCCTCCCGTGGGACGGAGGTCACGTGGCCAGTTCCCTCACTAGCGGCAGGGTGAGATGGCTCGAGTGGGTAGCGGTCTTGGGGATGATACTCATCAACCCACTGCTTGGTGCCCTGATGCTGATAGCTAAGTTGATGCCAGCCTATCCCGCAGTGTTGGATGAGTACAGTGAGGTACCACAGAGAAAGAGGAGGAGAGGATTATTCCTTTACCTGCTAATATTAATGATCTCAGTGCCCATCCTCCAATAAATTAAAAACTAACTTTCCACAGGCTGAGTTGGATGGACCACGAAGATTACGATGAGAAGCTAGCTGAGAAGGAGGAGCTAGAGGAGAGGATAACCGAGCTCAGGGATCTGGTCACTAAATTGAGCGCCGAGACCGAGAAGCTGAATACGAGACATGAAACCCTCCTAAAGGGTATAGAGGACCTCCAGAGAAGGAAACTATCATTGGAGGACGAGATAACTAGGAGAAGGGCCGAGCTGAGCCATCTGGAATCCCAGATCGAGGAGTTGGAGAGGGACTTGGACGTCCTCAAGGAGGGGAGGGAGAGGCTCAGGGCCGAGTACAACTCCTTGGAGTCCAGAAAATCGGTGCTGGAATCGGAAGTCTCTTCGCTGGAGGCTAAAATAGAATCTATGAGGAGAGAGGAATCTTCCCTGAAGGAGAGGATAGAGGAACTCAGAAACCAGGCGAGGAAGCTTGAGAGTCAGAAGACGGTCCTGCTGGGAGAGATAGAGGAACTCAGAAACATAAGGAACGACCTAGCCGAGGATATCAGGAAGATGGCCGAACATGTCAAGGAAGCCGCCCGAAACCTTACATCAGGCAGTGGACCGCTGATCGAGGAGCTCAGGAAGATGTCCGACCTGCTCAGGGACTACAAATCCGGGCTGAGCGGTCTGTCAGAGGAGTTGAGAGACCTCTCATCCTTCCTGTCCAATCTCGAGTCTAGGCAGAGACTCTTGGAAACTCTGGATAGGGAAATCGAGGCGAGAAAAGCTAGGATAGACCTACTGAGGGCGGAAGAGGAGAGGTTGAGGAGATCCATATCCCAACTGGGCGGGCGCGGATCCGAGCCCCAGGAGGGATAAGTTAAAAATGGGACATCCGACTAACACGGGGTATCTGCTATGAGCGCGGAGAAGGCAGAGAAGATAATCAGGGAAATAGAGGTTAAACCCTCCGTCCTAGAGCAGATCAAGAAGGAGGTTCAGAGATCCAAGGTGGTCACGCCTCAATCCCTCGCCCTGAAGTATAACATCAGGGTGAGTGTCGCCAGGAGGCTACTGCGCGAGTTCGAAAAGGAAGGGCTCGTAATGTATGTCGATGGCAATTCGAAGATAAGGATTTATAGGGGAACCAAGGCTAAGGCCCCGAAGGAGGGGTGAACTCCTAACCCTTCTTTGTGAATTTTCCCTCCTCGGGGGTGAAACTATATTTGAGGAATAGATCGGAAGGGGTAGAGAAGTATCTTATATACATCAGATCCGGCAGTTTATTAAAAGAAGTTTCCATAGAGTTCCTGAGGCACCTCTCTCCCATAACGATAGAGAGGCTCTACAGGAACCTCCCACTGCAGGGCATGGTGGTGAGGGACAACAATCTGATATACATCTCGGCCCCCATAGAGACGAGGCTGGAGAAACCGAGGAACCGATTGAGGAAAGGGCACGTAGCTTATTCCCCCTCTAAGAAGATGATAATGATAGCATTGGAGGACGTTAGACTCAATGAAAGCGTTAACTCGCTCGGTAGAGTAGTCGAGGGGCTGGAAGAGCTTGAAAAACTGAGAACCGGCCATATGGTGAGGTTGGAGAGGGAATGATCTCCTTCCTCTGGAAGGGATGCTCGGCGATCCTGCTCAGGGTGCAGGACCTCAACCTGCTGATGGATCCGGGTGATCACTTCACCGTAGAAGAGCTACGCAGCATCACTGAGCGGATAGATGCCGTATTCTACACCCACGAGCACACCGGGCACTTCGATCCGGATTTCCTCAGCTCCCTGATAAGGGAGTTCTCCCCGTACATGATCGTGAATAAGGGGGTCTTCAGAACCATAAGGAGATGGGTGGATTGGGATCGACTGATCAAGCTGAAGGAAGGAGAGAGTACCGAGGTTCTAGGGATGAGGGTTCACGCGCTCAGGTCCGTGCATCCCGGTGTTCATCCCGTGGTGTTCCTGCTGGAGATCGGAGGTAAAGCGATATTTCACGGCGATAGCACGGGATTCTCCCACATGTTTGAGGCCTTCTCCCCCGTGGATCTGGCCTTCGTACCCTCGGGGAGTCCCTCGCCCAATGCCAATCCGAAGGAGGCGGTGAGGATAATCAGGGCCCTAGTACCCAGAGTGGTCGTGCCCTTCCACGGGGACTCCTCGGAGCTCCAAGAGGTGGAGAGAAGGGTGAAGTTGGCGAACCTCAACACTAAGGTGATCTTGCCCGAGCCCGGCGAGCTGATCACTCTCGAGATTTGAAGTGTTCCCATCCTCCCTCCTCAACTTCCTCGATCTCCTCATCCAGTCTCACGAAGACTCCCCTATCCTCTACCACTCTACCGATCCTTATTAGGGAGAGGCCCTTCTCGGAGAACTCCTCCTGCAGGGCATCGACCCTATCTTGAGGAACGGAGAACACTATCTCATACTCCTCTCCCCCGTGAAAAGCTGCCTCCACCGGGTCGATTCTTCCCTTAGAAGCGAGCAACTCAACCGCTGGGTGGAGGGGGATCCTCTCAACCAAGAATCCATATCCACTCGCTCTAGAGAGTTCCTCAAGCGACCAATAGAGCCCGTCACTGCTATCAACCGATGAGGAAGCATAAGCTGATGCAGTGATACCCTCCCGGATTCGAGCTACCGGTTCGTAAACCGCCTTCAAGGCCTCGACCCTCACATCGTCCGGCAGGTCCATGCCCCTGAGGAGATGCTGGAAGGCCAGCCAAGTGAGCCCAAACCAACCCGTGGTGAACAGCACATCCCCCGGCTTTGCTCCAGACCTCCTCACCAAGTTCCTCTCGATTTTACCCACTGCGAAGCCCGCGATCACGAGTTCCCTCGATTCCCCCAGATCCCCACCGACGAAGTAGGCACCGAACTCCCTCGACCCCTCCTCCAATCCCTTCACCATGGAGATGAACTCCTCGTCGCCCATATCCCTGCTCAGTCCAGCGGAGGCCATGAAGAAGAGGGGTTTAGCTCCCTTGGCAGCCAGATCGGAGAAATTGGAGACCACACACTTCCTGGCCAGCTGCCTGAGGCTCATCCCCGGTAACAGATCGGTCGCCTCCGCCACCATGTCGGTATTGAACACGTAGATCCCATCGACCAGCCTCCTAGCTGAGGCATCATCTCTACCGGGTTCCAGAAGCTCCTCAGGGTCCCTGCTGATGATCTCCCTGATCAGATCGATGAGTTCCCTTTCCGGCCTCACGATACGAAGGTCCCGGCTAAATGTTAAATCTCTTTCCTAATGAGGAGGCTTGGTGGTCGCATGGTTAGGAAGGTCGTCATAATGGGGGCCGCTGGCCGCGATTTCCACAATTTCAACGTCTTCTTCCGGGACAATGAGGATTACCGGGTGGTCGCCTTCACGGCGGCCCAGCTACCCGACATAGCAGGCAGGATATACCCGCCCGAGCTGGCAGGTAGGCTTTACCCGGAGGGCATACCCATAGTGCCAGAGGAGGACCTCCCGAAGCTAATAAAGGAGCAGGGAGTCGATCTGGTCGTCTTCTCCTACAGCGATGTCTCTCACCAGTACCTGATGGAGAGGGCCGCGATAGCTCAGGCCAACGGTGCCGATTTCATGCTGCTAGGTCCTAAGAGCACTATGCTGGAGTCGGAGAAGCCCGTCATCGCCGTCACAGCCGTCAGGACAGGAGCTGGGAAGAGCCCGACTAGCCGGAGGATATCCAAGATACTGAAGCAGAGGGGGCTCAGGGTAGCGGTAGTCAGGCATCCCATGCCCTACGGAGACCTGAGGAAGCAGGTGGTCCAGAAGTTCACCTCCTTGGAGGACTTGGACAGGTATAACGCCACGATCGAGGAGAGAGAGGACTACGAACCACATCTGAAGCTGGGTAACGTAGTTCTGGCTGGAGTGGATTACGAGAAGGTGCTGAGGGAGGCAGAGAAGGAGGGAGACGTGATCCTGTGGGACGGCGGAAACAACGACTTCCCGTTCTTCAAGCCGGACCTGATGATCACGGTAGCCGATCCCCTCAGGGCAGGACATGAGCTCACGTACTGGCCTGGCAGCGTGAACATCAGGATGGCTGATGTGGTGATAATAAGCAAGGTGGACACGGCAAGCTACACCCAGGTGAACGAGGTCCTCGAGAACGTGGAGAGGGTCAACCCCAGGGCTAGGGTGATCACCGCCGCCATGCCGTACACGGTAGAGGAGCCTGAGCTGGTGGAGGGCCGGAGGGTCGTGGTGGTGGAGGACGGCCCCACCGTCACTCACGGCGAGATGGGTTACGGTGCCGGATACTTGATGGCGAAGAGACTCCATGCTGAAATAATCGATCCCAGACCTTACGCGGTCGGATCCATAAGGGAGGCATACGAGAAGTATCCGCATCTGGGGCCCGTGCTACCGGCAATGGGCTACAGCGAGAGGCAGATGCGTGAACTGGAGGAGACGATAAATGCCATACCCGCAGATGCGGTCGTCTTGGGAACTCCGACAGACTTGGGCAGGTATCTGAGGATAGACAAGCCAACGGCCCACGTGAAGTACGAACTCCAGGAGATAGGACCGCTCACCTTGGACAAGGTAATCGACGACTTCCTGAAGAGGGTGGGACTTTGAACGGAAGGGAGAGGAGGATCTGGCTCCTCACTTGGAAGGAGTTTAAAGAAGCTCTGGAGGATACGGATCTAGTCATACTACCCATGGGCGTCAGCGAGGCTCACGGAAACCACCTGCCTCTGGGCACCGACTTCATCATACCGGAGTGGATCGCGGAGCAGCTGGCTGAGGAGCTGAACGCGTTGATCGCCCCTCCCATAAGATACGGGGTCGTTACCGGCCTCTCCGGATACTGGGGCTCCATGAGCGTGAGTGAAAGTACCTTGGAGGCGCTCACGTACGACGTACTAACCGAGCTCTCTAATAACGGATTCGAGAGGGTGATAATCCTCAATGGTCACGGCGGTTCCGGTCAGGTTAGGGCGATCACCAATGCCATGAAGAGGGCTTGGAGGGAGTTGAACCTCAAGAGTCTGATGGTGATGTGGTGGGAACTCTCCTCAGACATCACGGAGGAACTGTTCGGTGGCAGTGGCGGACACGCGGGTGTCGATGAGACCGCAATGGTGATGGTCGTGGATCCGAACCTAGTGAAGGGGGACATGGAGAGGGAGGAGATATACAGGTTGAGGAGGGGCATATCTCCAACGCCGATGCCCGGATCCATACTCTCGTACGACGATGGGTTCGTCGATGCTATCCCGTCTCCCGGCAAAGCGGAAGAGTTCGCTAAGAGGCTACTTGAGAGAATAAAGGAGGAAATAGAGAAGATCTTAGACGGATGGGACAGACAGGACATTCTGATATGAACATGACTCTAAATCAAACTATTCCTCCAATTTTTGGCCCTGAGAACTATCCTCCTGATCATGGCAGTTTCGAACATTCTCCTCTCATCGGGGTACAGCAGCAGGTAGGGTGTATCCTCCCTCAGCCCGGGGATCACCCGGTGGAGGGGCTTGCTATCAGAAGTGTGTACAGCCACACCAACGAGCTTCCTATGGGATAGCATGCTGGCTGGAGTATGCTCATGAACGTACACGACGCCCAATCTTGGATCCGCTAGCCTATCGGCTATTTCCTTGGAATTGCTGCCAATCAACTCGAAAGCAGCGTACTGGTCCCTACCCATCCTAGTCACTAGGGCCTGAAGTTTTCTTGCGGCGACTAACGGATTACCCTCGTAAGGTCTCTGGGACGGTCTGATGACTAGGAAATCAGCATTTATGGAGTAAGCGAGCCTTACAGCTTCTTCGATGCTCTTCATGGAGGCCTCCGCTATGTGAGGATTGGTGCTGAATACGTTCACATCGCTCACCGGGGATCTCACTGCCACTACCGTGTCCAGCTCTCTAACAACAGTCCTCAGGTAAGATATGACTGATCTGTGGAGCAGGGATGGCAGGTAGTGCGGGGGCTCCGTGGAGATCACAACACCCTCACATCCGGACCTGACCAGTAGCTTAACCACCTCAGGGAGCTCGGCCCCCCACATAAAGTCAGTCGAACACAGCAGCCTCAAACCCTTCGTCAAGATTACCCCCTTCGCTCCCGGGTAGGATTTCGATCCTTCTAGGTATATAATTTTGATCTCAAATATGCAAGATTTACCCATCTCTGGCCGCAATGGTTCGGGATATCTTTTTCAAAACGATGATTTACTGAAAATTATTCTGAGACAGTTATTCATAGATCTTACAACCAATCTGTCATGATATAGGGGCTTTCATCAGGAGGGAAAGGTTATTATACGGCTATAGAAGATGGAAGGTTACAGCGTAGATTAGTTCTGGGATACCTCAGGTATACTATCCCCTTACCGGGCACTAGAATCGGTAATCCAATTGTCAATAGCATATACCTTACTTCATGATAAAAGATAGAAATACCAGCAGTAATATGAATATATCCAATAATATGAATCCAAATAGGCTAGTTAATTTACTTCCTTTCGGAGCGTTAGAAACCCTTCTATCATTTATTGGATTGTCGAGGGTTACCATACCACTAATAAGGCTATCGAGATATAGGCAATCACCCTGATCGATCGATTCTTCGCCGAGAAAATAGTAAAGCTTATATTTAATCTTCCGTTGATTGAATACGGCCCTATAAGGGTTTGTCAAGAGGTGAGACTATATGCCTCAGAAGCCTGCCAAGCATCTACCCCTTGCTCCCGTATACCGGATCATAAAGGAGGCCGGCGCTGAGAGGGTCAGCGACGACGCCAAGGCCAGGCTAGCTTACTACCTCGAGAAGTTCGCTTACGAGGTAGGCAAGTACGCTGTCGATCTGGCCAGACACGCCAAGAGGAAGACCGTCACCGACAGGGACATCGAGCTGGCCGTGGAGGCCATCTGGAAGAAGTAAGCCGGCCTCCCCCTAACCCTCTTTTCTTTTAACCCAGTTAATAACTCTATTCTGAACGAAATTGCTTATCTCACAAGAGACCGATTTGTTCTACTGTGAAACGGGCCCGGGGGGACTCGAACCCCCGACCTGCGGCTCCGAAGGCCGCCGCTCTATCCTTGCTGAGCTACGGGCCCCAAATAATGGGGGTCCTCGGGCTTAATAGTGTATCCTCACTCACTCGCCTCTCCGCCCTTGATTACTTGCTTACTGAAGAAGTAAGCTCCTGCCAGTAGCATCACCACGGATATCACGAGTAGGGTCCAATCACCCTCGGCCAGCCTGGCTCCGACTAGGCCGAAGAATGTAGCCCTTGGGACGATTGCTAGTACGTTCGCCAGTACGAAGACGAAGAAGTTCATCCCAACAGCTCCGGCCACGTAAGAGGTGACATCCAATGGGAGGAATGGGATCAGCCTCGTTATGAAAACAAGCCAGCCACCCCATCTGTCGAACCACAGATAGACCTTCCTCAGCAGATCCTCCCTTATATAGTACTCTAAAATCCTCTTCCCTACAGCCCTAGCTATGAAGTAGTTGATGATCGAGCCGACTGCTATCCCCATCCCCCCGTAGATCCCCACCTCGATGGGACTCATGCCCAAGGCCCCTGCAGCGACTAGTATGGCATCTGCAGGTATTGGAGAGATCACTGCCTGAAGAACCATCGCGGTGAACAAACCTATAGCTCCATACTTCTTGACGAAGGAAGAGATCTGCTCTGCTACAGCCTGGTAATGCCTCAGATGTTCCCCTATGAACCTGATTTGATACACATTACCGAGGAGAGCGAGTGAGGTGAGAAAGCCGAAACTGCTCGGTCTCATATTCAGCTTGCCGAGGAGTATGACGATCAAAAATCCCTCTAACAGGTAAAGCGCCCAAAGCGGGGAGGGAGATTCAGTGGTCAGCTGAGCTATCACGGGTGGGAGAGAAGCGATCGAGGAGATCGCTATGGCTCTCCTGATGGAGACTCCGGACGAGGTCAGCAGGGCTAGGGAAAGGCCGCTCCCCCCGAAGCCTATCGAACTCACACCTTGAGCGAATCCCGACACGAAACCATCCATGGCATCGGGCTCACGACCCTCCTCCACCGCCAGTAGTCCCCATCTGAGGAAAATCACAGCTAAAAGTCCGATAAATGAGAGGCCAGCAACGATCAATCCGCCTATAGTGGGATCGACGTAGTTCAACCATCCCCTCAGTAGGATGGTCAGTAGTGAGGAGGTCAACAGGGCAGATGCCGCCGCCTTAGGCTCCAACCCCTCCCTAGCGAGATACATTCCAGATATTCCGGCAATGTGTCCGGAGGGAAGGGGCCATATTGGTATCCACTCTAGGAGCCCGGCGGCGTACTCCAGCATATGTAGGATGATTAAGTTTCAAATATTAATAGTGGTCGTTGGGTCGATGGTCGACTTCACCTATGGAGGAATGAATAACCCTCACAAGGACTTGGTGGACGATATAGAATCCATCTTGGAGCTCGGCTTGGATTACGTGGAGATAACGATCGAATGGCCCTACTCATGGGTTGACACCATTCTAGACCGCATAAGAGAGCTTAACGATCTGATCAGCTCACACGACTCCTTTTACCTAATACACTCCCCTTGGTACTTGGAGATAGGTCATCCCTACGAAGAGGTGAGGAGAGGGGCCCTCAAGGAGGCTTTCAAGGTATTAGATATGGCCGCCACGCTGGAATCCCCCTACGCGACCTTTCACCCCTTCACCCCCGGATGGCTGGCCGCCATCAGGGAGAAGGCTAGGGAGTTCAATGTGGTGGGCTTCAGGGAACTGGTTGCATATTCCAAGGAGAAGGGAGTCCAGGTACTGGTCGAGAATGTGGATCACGGAGCCTTCAGGTCGCCCTCTGATATAAGGTATCTGGTGGATAACGTTCCCGAGCTGTTCGTCACCCTTGATATCGGGCATGCCTTCCTCAATGGGGGTGTAGATAAGCTCAGATCTTACATAAACAAGCTGGGCAGCCAGATCATGCATCTGCACGCCCACGACAATGACCTCAACAAAGACCTCCACCTCCCGATAGGGGCCGGCAGGATACCGTGGAACGATGTGGCTGAGGAGATCAGGTCTTGGGGATACAGAGGCACGGTGACGTTGGAGCCCCACGTATCGGACATGGATTATCTGAAGATATCGAGAGATAAGCTCTCATCCCTACTTGAGGCTCCAAGCCACTAAGCAGGTCGCAGAGGTTATCAGTACGGAGACCACTACGCCCAGCAGGATCTGACCTAGGGTATGGGAGCCCGATCTCCATCTGGACCAAGCTAAAACGGGGACCAAGGCCATCAGCAGCGCTCCCAGGGGATAATTTCCTAAGATCATCAAGAAGGCAGCCGGACCAGCCAGGCCCGCCATGTGAACACTCACCTTGGTGGCGTAGTGGTTGATCACGGCTATTGCTAGGGTGACTGCCAGATAGGATAGAGAGAGGACGGCCATCGGACACGAGCCCAGTAACGTAAGCACCACAGTGGCTACCGAATAGCAGGCTATGGCCTGAGCGAAGAAGGGACCTCTAGCGTACCTATCAGGGACGAGGATGTCCATCTCTCCTGAGAGGGACTTCTTTACAACGTTGGCCACGGGGCAGATGACGATCAACAGGAAGGACACTATGAGGCCCAATAGGTCCGGGTACATGGCGTAGACTCCTAGAGACGAGATAGCCGCTATGGTCACCGGTGACAGCAGCAGGGCTATGGCTCTGTGAATGTCCATCGGTGGCCAATCCTGGGTTGATTTAAAAAAGAGTTTCTCCGCCTAAAACCTATGAAAACGAAAATTTCCCTCCTTTACTCACTGAGAGATCCAGCAGGCAGGAACATGGCCTCCGAGATAAGTGAGAGGTTGGGAGAGCAATTCGATTTAGGAGACAAGGGCGTAGAGTTAGTCAGCTTCGAGAGGGAGATTCTCTACATAAAAAGTTGTGAGGAGCTTGGAGTCTCCGACTTCGACTACGTAGTGGTCCTCTCTAGGCATAGCGGTACCCCTCACAGACCCATACTTACTGCCCACGTTCCCGGGAACTTCGGTCGGGCTAAGTACGGAGGCGAGTCCTTCAAGCTGGGCATAGCGATACCCTCCCTTATGAAGGAGTATCTGATGGCCGCCTCCAAGAGGGTGGAGGGGACGGGATATTCCGTGGGATTCGAGCCGACCCACCACGGCCCCACCATCGAAAAGCCCATAGCCTTCTTGGAGATAGGTTGTGATGAGGAAGCTTGGAACGACCCCAATGGAATAAAGATGGCAGCGGAATCTGTTATAGAGGCGCTGGAGAGCTGGACCACGGGTAAATACATCCCAGCAATAGCTTTTGGTGGTCCGCATGTGAACGACCACTTCACTAGGGTGGAGCTCATTACGAGGTATGCGATTGGCCACACAGCGAGGAAGCTGGATGCCAGCTGGGTCGACATCACCATGGTGAGGCAGGCGATCGAGAGGAACGGGGAACCGCCTGAAATAGCCATAGTCGATAACAAGGGTTTGAAGGGGGAGGATCGGGAGAGGATAGAGACGGCTTTAAGGGAGATCGGGCTGAGGACGGTCAGGGTAAAGAAGCTCCTGAGGGAGGGAGTTGAGGTCGAGAAAGCGCAGGGGTGTCAGGAGGAAGAGGTATAAGACCCCCTTCTTCTTCGATAGAACGGTCCCTAGAGACCTCTACTTCTCCATTCAGAGGAGACTGAACTATCTGGGATACGGAGCCGTCTGGCAGCCAAGAAGCGCGGTTAAGGGCAGGAATAGGGATATAAGGGAGATACTAGACTACTGCGTGGCTAGGGGGATTAAACTGTACATTACATTTTCAAGGAGAATTACCATTCCCCCAGAATATGAAAATAAAATAAAATTAATTAGGCTTAAAGGCGGAAGAAAGAAAACTATAAATAAGATTTTGGCTCTATTATTCACAGAGCTTGCTTCCAGGGAAAAGAATTAATAAACCGGTGACCCATTGAGCTTGGGGAGGATATAGAGAATTGCTGAGTTTCCGGCCTTCCGAAGATGAGGAAGGTGAAAGTAAACGTATTGTAGTAAGGAGACTCGTACTGGATGTAGTGAAGCCACACAACCCGAACATAGTCGACATGGCCGAAGGGCTCTCTGAGCTAAAGGGAGTCAAGAAGGTGGACATAGAGGTGAAGGATTACGACTCCACGATCGAGAGGCTGAAGATAATCTTGGAAGGAGACGACCTGGACTACGATGAGATAGTGAAGGTGATCAGGTACTACGGGGGGAATGTGGCGAGCCTCGATGGGGTTACGGTCGAGACCGAGTCAGGGTCGGAGTGAATTCAGGTTCTATCTGGAGACCCACGGGTGCTCAATGAACAGATCGGACTCTCAAATAATGGAGAGCCTACTCAGGAGAGCGGGCTGGGTTAGGGTAGATAGCCCCGAGGAAGCGGACATCCTCATACTGAACACATGCAATGTGAAGACGCCCACCGAGCAGAGGATGCTTCACAGGGCTAGGGTGCTATCCAAGTACGGTCCCCTCGTAGCGGCGGGATGTATGGCTAAGTCCCAGCCCGAGCTGCTCAGGCCCTACTCCAAGGTCTTGGTGGCGCCCAGATCCCTAGACCGCATTGTGGAAGCCGCATTCCTGGCCCTTGAGGGGAAGAAGGGGGAGTTCTTGGAGTGGAGGAGGCTGGATAAGGCCTCTTATGAGAGGGACCCCTTGGATCTAATCGGAATAGTTCCCATCGCTGAAGGCTGCTTGGGTTCCTGCACCTACTGCATAACCAAGCTGGCCAGGGGGGGACTGACGAGCTTCCCCAAGGAGAGCGTGATCAATAGGGTCCGGGACTTCCTGAACAAGGGAGCGGTGGAGATCTGGTTGACCGCGGAGGACACCGGAGTGTACGGTTGGGACATCGGGACCGATCTACCGGATCTATTGGATGGTATCACCTCGCTTGAGGGGGAGTTTAGGATCAGAGTAGGGATGATGACCCCCAGCTCCGCCCTTAGGATAGCTGACAGGTTGCTCGACTCATTCGAGAGCCCTAAGGTGTACAAATTCTTCCATCTACCGGTTCAGAGCGGCTCAAACAGGATCCTCAGATTGATGGGCAGGGACTACACGGTGGAGGAGTTCATCTCCTTGGTGAAACGCATAAGGGAGCGATACGAGGACTCCACCATAAGCACCGACGTCATAGTTGGATTCCCGGGAGAAACGGAGGATGATTTCCATCGAACATTGAAGCTCTTAGAGGAGATACAGCCTGATGTAGTGAACCTGAGCAGGTTCGGGCCCAGGCCCAAGACGAAGGCCGCCTCATTACCCCAGCTTCCCGCGAACGTGATCAAGAGGAGAAGCAAGGAGGCGATGAAACTGATAGAGAAGATAAAAGAGAGGAGAAACGAGAGGTTTTTGGGGAGAAATCTGGTGGTACTCGCCTCAGAGGTCACCTCCAAGGGAACTCAGGGCAGAACCCCCTCGTACAAACCCGTGGCCTTGGGGCGGGTCGAACCCGGATACTTCTATGAAGTCACCATTGAGGGCTTCAGGGGCAACTACTTGCTGGGACGGGTTATAAGGAGACTCGGGAGGGCGGGCCTCGACTTCAACGTCCAAGTCGAGGAGTGTCCGTCTGGATAAGTCCCGCGAAAAAAGTAGATGGGGGATCAAGATCTGTCTAACCCGCTCTTCACCTCCACTGCATTCTGCTGCTTGGGCTTGAACAGCTTGACCAAGGCCTTGTACACATTCCAGGCCCACGTCTCATCTGAGAACCCTACCACATTGACGGTAGCGTAGGAGTGCTCCGGCCAGGTGTGTATGGCCACGTAACCCTTCCTCATCATGAGGAAGCCGCTCACGCCGTACGGCTCGAACTCGTGTACGTGTACGTGTACGCTCTCCTCTCCGACCTCCTCAGCTAACCTCCTCAGCATCTCCTCCATGAGGGAGGGGGAATCCAGTATCTCCCTATCCTCCACATCGTAGAGCTCCGCGATCACCTGCGTCTCCTTAGGCCTCACTTCAGAGCTCATAGCTCTCTCCCGGTTTCAGAGCTATCACTTCGCAGTCCAAACCCTTCTTCCTGAGCAGCTCCTTCAGCTCCTCCGGCCTGCCCTTGAGGACCGGGAATGTCTCGTAGTGCATGGGGATCACCTTCTTCACCCCAAGGAGCTCGATCGCCTTGGCTGCTTCGAGGGGCCCCATCACGAAGTGACCACCTATGGGCAGTAGCGCCAGATCCGGCTTGTACAGCTCTCCTATCAGCTTCATGTCGTAGAAGACACCAGTATCACCAGCGTGATAGATCCTCTTACCGTCTAACTCCACCACGACCCCGGTAGGGGCTCCAATGGGGCTGCTGTGGACGGCGGTCGTCAGGGCGATCTTCACCCCATCCACATCGAAGAAGCCACCTATGTTAGCCCCCACGGTCTTCTCGACGCCCCTGTTCCCGGCCTCCAATGCGATCTCGTATATACTCACGATCGTCCCTCCGTGAGATTTCGCCAGCTTAACGGCATCGTCGAGACCGTGATCCCCATGAGCGTGCGTCACCACGTAGATGTCAGCTCCCTTGCACTGGTCCAATGATATGGGGGACTGAGGATTGCCCTCTATCCACGGATCTATGAGCACCCTCTTACTGCCCTCCAGCAAGAAGGCTGAGTGCCCTAAGAATGTGACCTTGACCATCTCACCACCCCGCTGGGATTCCCGCGAAAAGAGATAACTCTTACTCCCGCCAACCCATCGCGCGCTTCAGCCTACCTAATATGCCACCTTTCCTCCCACTCTTAGTACCTCTCTCTACCCTCGAGAGGGCTGTGAGTATTTTCGTCCTTATGGAGCTCCTCTTCTCAACCCTCAGCATCCCCGCTAGGAAGGCGAAGACATCGTCCTTAGAAACGTTCTTCGAGAGAGAAGTTACGAGAGTTTCCCTGACCTTGGGTGAGGGGTCCTCCCTGAACGTCCTCAGCAGCTCTAGGGGAACCTCTCCCTCGTCGAAGAGCTTGGTCGCGCACTTGAGATATGCCATCCTCACCTCAGGGTTGGGATCCTCAGCCCAACTCCTCAAAGATTCAATGGTCTCCCTGTCACATATCTCGCGAAGTATCAACAAAGCGAGGCCCCCTAAGGAACCCTCGACGATCTCATCCTTCAACACATCGAGAAGGGCATCCTTCGTTAACCGTTTTGAGACATATCCTTCGAGGGCTTCAACCAACCTATGCAGCTCGGAGACCACGCGCTCGTCACAGACACCTTCCTCCTCACATTCTCTTATAATCTTCAGAATAACCTCCATCCCATTATCTAAATCTCCGGATAACCATTGTGAAATTGAATTATACAACACTTGAACGTAATGCTCAAACCTTTCTGAAGCCATCTGGCCTAACTGGCGCAAGCGTTTATTATAAGTTGACTCCCACTATCTCGCGGTGATAAAAGGTGGTTGTGGAAATACCGGCGCCGCGGTTCATCGAGGTCGATGGTAGGAAGATTGCAATAGGCGGTCCGCGGCCGAAGCTCCGAGAAGGGGAGAAACTACTCAGACACACATCATCGGTATGTCCCGTATGCTACAGGCTGCTTCCTGCGATCATATTCGAGAGGGATGGGGCCGTTTACATAAGGAAGGAGTGCCCCGAGCACGGGGAGTTCGAGGACCTCTACTGGGGAGACGCCGAGATGTTCAAGAGGGCCATGGAATTCGAGGTCCCGGGGAGAGGGATATATCCTCCCCACACAGAACTCCTCGCCCCCTGTCCCTTCTCCTGCGGTATATGCCCAGCCCACCAGAACACGACAGCCTTAGCGAACTTGGTGGTAACTAACAGGTGCAACCTCGATTGCTGGTACTGCTTCTTCTACGCCGAGAAGGCCGGTTACGTGTACGAGCCCACCTTGGAAGAGATAGATAGGATGGTGGATCTCCTCATAAAGGAGAAACCAGCCCACGGGAATGCCATTCAGATCACGGGCGGAGAGCCCACTCTGAGGGATGACTTGGTTGAAATAGTTAGGCTCCTCAGGAGGAAGGGTATCACCCACATACAACTCAACACACAGGGCATCATCTTCGTGGAGAAGCCCGAACTCATGAGGGAGCTGAGGGAAGCGGGGGTCAATACGATATACATGAGCTTCGATGGGGTCACCCCCGAGGCCAACCCCAAGAACCACTGGGAGATCCCGTACATACTGGAGGCCGCCAGGAAGGCGGGCATGACGAGTCTAGTGCTCGTTCCCACCGTGATAAAGGGAATAAACGACCACGAGGTGGGCGACATGGTCAGGTTCGCTGCCTACAACATAGATGTCGTCAGGGGAGTGAACTATCAGCCGGTCTCCCTCACCGGACAGATGCCCAAGGCCGAGAGGGAGAAGTACAGGATAACTATCCCGGATGTCATAAGGAAGATAGAGGAGCAGACAGATGGACAGATATACAGGGAGGCTTGGTATCCGGTTCCGTTCACCGTGGCCGTGAGCGAGTTCATTGAGGCCGTGACCGGCGAGCCCAAGCTCATGATGACCAATCACCCGGCCTGTGGGATGGCCACCTACGTCTTCCCGGTGTTCGAGAGGGTCGATGGTAAGAGGAGAGTAACTAGGTTCATCCCCATAACGGACTTCGTAGATGTGGATGGCTTCTACCACTTCCTCAAGGAGAAGGCTAGGGAGATCAAGGAGGAGCGCAAGAACAGGTGGCTCACCCTCCTCAAGGTGGTCGCTAAACTCCCAAGTTTCATAGAGAAGGACAAGCAACCCCCAGGCATAAACCTCATCGGAATACTCAGGAAGATAATACTCCAGAGGAGCTATAAGGCGCTAGGAGAGTTCCACTACAAGTCGCTCTTCTTGGGAATGATGCACTTCATGGACCTGTACAACTACGATGTCCAGAGGGTGATGAGGTGTGACATACACTACCTCTCCCCCGACGGCAGGGTCATACCCTTCTGCACGTACAACGTGCTCTCCGACCTCTACAGGGACAAGATAATCAAGGAGTACTCGATGAGCTTCGAGGAATACGAGCGCAAGTACGGGAAGGGATTGATAGGCGCTGAGAGTAAGTACAGGAGGGACATTCCAAAGCTGGAGAACACCGAGATATACGTGAGGACCTACGAGCCTTTCTTCCACAAGTTCAGAAGGCTCCCCGCCATAGTGAAGGAATCCCAGTGAGTCAAATTGTACGACGTAGCTGTGGTGGGTGCCGGCCCTACTGGGGCCGCCCTATCATATTTCCTGTCCTCCAGCGGGTTCAAGGTGCTCATCATAGAGAGGGACCCGCAGCCCGGGATTAGAACCATCTGCGGTGAGTACCTGCCGGATCCCAATTCACTTAAGTTAGAGGGAGACGTCGCCTCAGCCTATTTGGACTTCTTCGAACCTTTCATCGTGCACAGAATGGGAAGGATAGTGATGGAGATAGGGAACAGGGAATTCGAGACCAATTATGCGGGATACTCCGTCGATAGGAGGGCGATGATCGTCTCTAGGCTAGAGGAGTCCCTAGCGGAGGGAGCCGCCCTCAAAACTGGGGAGGCGTTCATCACGGCTCGGCCCGTGGATGATGCTTACGAGGTAAGGACGTCCAAGGACAGGTACAGGGCGAGGTACTTGGTGGGGGCGGACGGATTCGATAGTAGGGTTGCCAAGCTGATAAACGGGAGTACAACACTCGGGTGCGACGATCTTGCGCTAGCCTTCTCCACTGAGGTCACGATGGAGGTGAATGAGCCTGACGTGATGAGGTTGGTGATAAGCGAGTCCCTAGCACCAGGTACCTACGCTTGGGTTATCCCCAGGTCCGAGAGCACTGCGAACGTTGGGGTTGGTGTCAGGCTCAACATGATCAACGGGTTTGACCCCAAGAGGGCTCTCAAGGAACATCTTGCCAGACTGAATGTGACAGCTGAACCTGAACTCAGGGGGAGGTATGTCCCGGCCGGGGGCATGCTGAGGAAGATACAGGAAGGAGGGATCTTCCTCGCAGGAGATGCGGCCGGCATGACGGTTCCCTCCAATGGTGGGGGCATGCACACGGGCATAATAGCCGCATACCTCCTAACCAAATCGCTGGCGGACGACAGGCCGGAGAACTACGTGCCCTCCGTCGACAGGGTAGTTAGGCCGATGGTAGACACGGGCCTCACCCACAGGAAGGCCGCTGACTTCCTGCTGAGGACGGGCCTCTTGTGGAGGACCCTGAGGTTCCTGCCCCGTTCCTTGGTCGAGGAGGTGATAAGGGTGGAGCGCGGGCCCTATTACCCCCTGCTCAAACTCCTTTCCTCGCTCTACGGACGGGTAAGGGGCAAAGTCGGTAACTATCCAGCCTGTAGATAGGATCCTCGCACTCATCACATACCAGAACTACGTCGAACTCGCTGGAATATGCCAGAGAATCCTCAATCGATGTGATAATCCCCCCTCCCCTCCTCAAGGAAGAGATGAGCCATCTGATCTCGTCCTTTATCTGAGGTGGCGCCCTCTCCTCCGTGAGAGGGCTGAGCAATGGGGTGATAACCACGAAATCCCTCCTCTCGTAGGTGACCGATTGGAGCAATGTCATCAAGGAGATCGCATCCTTGCCCGCAGTCGATAGCCTTGAGGCATCTATTATCAGGACGCCTGCCACTTCGGGCAGCGCCTCGTGGAGCGAGGATCCATCTTCACCGAACAGCTGTCGCAGCAGGGATCTCCCCGGCTCCGGGATCCTCACGTCATCCAGCAGTGAGACGTCGCCCGTCTTCAGGACCTCGCTTATAACGGAGGGATTCACTCCACTCAGGTAGGAGAGGAGGAGAGACGCCGTCATGTAATAGGATGGCCCGAGGCCACCGGCATGACTGAATCTGAGCTCTTCCGGCCTAGCAATCCTGATTTCAGCGTTTTTCAGCCTATCAGCGGCGTCACCGTTCCAGTCGACCAGGATCACCCTCCTATTGGTGGAGATGAGGGAGGCCAGCGATATCGCTAGGGAACTTGCCAGACCTACGGATTTGCAGACAGTTAGTACCGACTTGAACGAGAGAGATAACAGGTCCTGCTCACTCTGACGCTCGTCCTCTTCTCTCACCTCATCCTTGGAGATCGACATCGTGGAGATGAAGGTGAGCAGCAACAACGGGGGGAATAGGAGTGACCCTAGGGCTAGAGGGACGTAGTACCTCAGATCAACGTTACCCCTAATCCTGAAACCCAAATAGAAGAGGATGCTCGCTATGGAGATGTTGATCAATCTCTGAGGCATCCTCACCGGCCAAATCCTCACAACCTCCACGGAAAGGAACAAGAATCCGAGTATCAGGAGTAAGAGGGATAGCACACCTTCCGGTCCCCTGAAGATCCTCTTGAGGAGGGAGAGTAAGGAGATCACGCCCCCAACTCTCCCCACTCAGACAGGAGTAGCTCCAAGTACCTGAGTTTCTCGAGGAGATGCCTCATCTCAGCCCGGTGAATGACCCTCACCTGTCCCTCTACAGACTCAACGCCTAGCAGGAAGCCCTCCACCCCAGCGGACAGGGCCTCGCGTACCAGATCAACCGAAGGAACCTCCTCCTTCAAATCTACCATGAGATGATCGAAGCGGGAGGCTATGGAGAGGGCTGCACTGAACCCCTCGAGATCCACTGGCAGTACGGCGCCATCGTAGATGTCAGACAGCTCATCGGACATCAGCACCAATTCTGCCTTTCCTAGGTAGATTAAGAACTCAGAGCTCGGAGAGGATGCTGCAATAGAAAATAGCTTTTCCTTGGCTTCCTTCGGGTTATCTGCCTCCACTAACACCTTAACCTCACCCAGATCCCCTATGTTTGAGGAGTCCCTCAGGATGACGATGTGATCGCCGGGCCCCAATCTGCTCAGCTCGTCCACTTCCACGATCCTGCCGTCCACTAACCCCCTCGGGAGTTCCACCGGGTACCTGACGTATATCTTGGAGGCCACCAACGCGACCGGAGAGACCTCAACCTCCCTTGGAGCTACCTTTCCTGGGCGACCGGAGAGCTCTACCTCCTTCACCACCTCCTTTAATTTCTCCTCCTTAATTTCCCTGACTTCCCTCCTCTCCTCCAACCAATTCATGACCTTCCTCTCCAACGGCTTAACGGGTGGTCTTTCAGGCTCCTTGTGGGCCTGTATCACGAATAGAACGTCCGTGCCCTCCTGAATTATCCACTCCATGAGGGTGGGGGTCCCCAAGATCAGTGAGAGATCGGAGGAGGTTCTAGCTATCTCCTCTATCTCCCCTCCCTTCACCGAGGGCTCCATCCACAGGTGATGGGGGACCTCCACCTCACGTATGCCCTGAGGGCTGGGTACAAGCTTAACCTTCTTCTCGCTCAGCTCGCTCTCCACGACCTCCATGAGGTCCATGCTGATCCTGAACCTGTCCTTCGGAACTCCATTCATCGATCCCCAAGTCGACTCAACTAGGATCTCATTTCTCCTCCTGGCGGGACAGCAGATGGCGATCCCGCTCGATCTCGGAAAGATAACCTTCTGTATCATTATCGCTAGGTCCAGATCCTCCGGATATACGCCGAGATCCATCATCCTAGCTATGGCCCTAAGTGAGAAGGAGCCGCCCAGCACCCTCTGGATGGACCTCACGATCCCCTTTTTCGTTGGCTCGTCGTACCACACGCCCATCCTGCCCTTGAGGTCCCCATCGACGAGCTCGGATGCGTAGGGAGACGGTCTAGCGACTATCATCTTCTCGACATTACCGGCGATGGTGTCCATTATCCCGTCCAACAGATCTTCGGGAATCGATAGGGAGTTGATCTTGGATCTGATCTCCTTCTCAAGTTCAAAGGCCTTCTCCGGGCTGTCCGAGTCCATCACTATCCTAGAGAGCTTGAAAATGTCGTGCCTTATCCCGGACTCCGACATCAGCTGGGATATCACATCGCTGGGTATGATGACGGTGAAGGGAACCCTAGCACCGGTGGCCTTCACCTTGGATAGGTTCCAGGCCTTCAATCCCACCTCCATCTCGGTGTGCTTGGGAACATCATCCAAACTGATTAGCAAGACATCACCTCCACCTGAACTCAATACCGTCACCCACATCGACCCCGAGGAAGTCGGCGGCGCTGCCCCTAGCTAACGAGAGCTCCAGTAGGTTCGTGCTTCCTCTTATCATCAGGAGGCCCTTACCCCCGTAATGGGTGGATCTCACAGCCCTGGCCCACGAATGCGGGGTGATCACTTCGATCTCCTCCGCGCTCACCTTACCCCATCTCACGTTAGTTATCACGTTCCCGAAGCCGTCCACGTTGAGCACTTCCCCCTTAAGGTATCCGTCTCCCTCCTCCACCCTCCACAGATCCAAAACCTCCATGGATCTCTTCCTGAATCCCAAGTCGTCGGGAGATTTGCCGCATGCTAGCATAGCGGACACGGGAGCGAAGACATCTCTCCCATCGAATGTGCCCGTCCTCCTCTCAGCGAGACCGGTCCCCCTGATGTCTATCTTGAACACCTCGTACTCTCCCATCTCTTGGACTACTGGCCAGAAGAGACCGTTATCCGGACCTACAAAGGTGAGGGGACCGGCCTTCACTATTATCGGGTCCCTAGCAGTTCCCACCCCGGGATCCACAACTCCCAAGACGATGGATCCCTTCTCTATCCAACGATGCGCTTGCCAGAGGACGAATGCCCCATGCTTTATGTTGAACTTCCTGACCCCGTGAGATATATCGACTAGATCGACTTTGGGGCACAGGGTACGGATCACTCCTTTCATTGCTCCCACGTAATAGTCCTCGGTACCGAAATCAGTGATGAGGTATATCGAGGTCATCGATTAGAAGGGGTGCCATCCTTTTTAATTATGATATGGATGGACGGAGTGCTATGAGCCTAAAGGGTCTGCTGTTCTGGCTTGCTGGATCTCTAGTGCTCCTCCTATCCCTGTTCACGCTAGTTGCCGATGAGTCTACTCTCCTATTGATATTGAGATGTCTATCATTCGTTTTCCTGTTAGGAGTCGGAGTTCTGCTCCTCATAATCGCTAAGAAGCTGCTTACTCTCTCCCCACCTCCTCCCGCTGCCTGAGCTTGATGCCGTGCAGCGTCTCGTATATCGGTCCCTGCGGAGTGAGGGTACTCTTCTTGAGCCTCACCTCCTCGACATCTATGAATCCTATATCAACATCCGAGATCCTCCTAATTACCTCGGGCAGATCGCCGGAGTAGCCCTTGACCCTGGCAACGGTTAGATGGGGCTCGAACCCCTTGGTCTCCCTCTTGAAGCCCAACTTGGCCAGGGACCTGTCGAGCTCCTTGGCCATCTCGATGAAGACATCTCTCCCCTCATCCACGCCTATCCACACGACGTTTGGCCTGCTCACCCTGGGAAAGGCGCCAACTCCCTTGAGGTGCATGGGGAAGGGCTCAAAGGATTCGAGCACCTCTCTCATGGTGGAGACCACAAGCTCTATCCTCGATTCCTCGACGTTACCCAAGAACTTCAGGGTGAAGTGGAGGTTCTGCCTCTCCACGGGTTTCAGCTTGGCGCTCGAGGAGAGGATCTCCTCCTGAACCCTGACTATCTTGGCCACTATCTCAGGGACCTCGACATCTATGGCGATGAAGCTGCGTATCCCCACCATCTTCCCTCCTTCACTTGAGCTCAGGAGGCACGCCCTCATTAGGTATCATACAGAGGAACAGAATCTCCTCATACGCGAAATACTCGTGAGGAAGATCGGGAGGTACGTATATGGCATTCCCCTCCTTGACCTCGAATTCCTGATCCCCGATCCTTATCTTCCCCCTCCCCTTCAGTACGAGTATCTCATGCTCCCACGGATGGCTGTGCTCAGGTATGTGCCCTCCAGCCTCCACCCTGAATATTCTCATCGAGAAGTTGGGTACCCCGTCCTTGGGGGAGAACACCCACTTGATGTAGGTCTTCTCAGCTTGGGGAACCGGTTGGAACGGGATAGAGTCGACATCCTTGACCACGGGCCGGGACATATGTCTCAGAGTCAGTGCAATGTATAAAGATGGGGGCTCAGTCCTAAAGCGTATAATCACCCCTCATAGATCACCTCCGACATCATCGCCCCATCTAATGGGCATCAAACCGTTATTAACTCGAACTCCATCCTGGACCCAACTATGGCGAGCAGGTCCTCCATCCTCGAGGGCATTATCAAAGCACCGGCGGCGTTTCTGTGGCCGCCCCCTCCCAACCTCTCAGCCACTTCCAGGGCCGAGAGCGGAGAATCTTCTCGACTCCTCAAGGAGAGCCTCAAAGCTCCATCCGATCCGGTGGTGATTGTCCCGAAGAACCTGTATCTCCTAGCCGCCAGCTGTATGACGGGCACTAGGTAGGATGGGAGACTCTCTATTCTCACCAAAAGGGCCTCTCCCCCCTCCAAAGAGAGTAACTCTCTCAATCGGTCCCCGTACTCCCTCTCTATGAGATCCACTTCCCTCTTCACGGCAGGTAGGTTAATCAGCTCATCGCTCGTCGTGGGAGGGTGTAACAGGAGATCCCTCGCGACTTTGACGAGATCAGACCTCTTTCTCTTGAAGATCTTCCTGATGGCGGCCGTGAAGAGGGCGGAAAACAGATCTAGGTTGCCTGTGTCCGTCTGATCCACTAGATCCACGGTACGAGAGAAGTCCTCCACCTGGGGTTCCCACTCCCTCAGTATGTCATACAGGAGTCTCGCCGTGGACGGATACTCCGGCCTGAGGAAGGCCGTCTTGACCCTGTTCAAGAGGGCGAGGTTGGACTCGTGATGGTCCACGAGTATTCTGGTGCCGCCCCTGGGGGGAGGCAGGTCCAGGACGATATCGAAGCTCTCTAATGACTCCCTTATCTCGTAGGGCGCGGTGAAGTAGATCTCGAGGTCCTCCGGATGTATCAATGCGATGAGGGAGGCTGAGAATAGACCGTCTAGGTCCTCCCCATGGCTAGCTACCTTGAGCCTTCCACCCTTCGAGACCAGCTCGAACATTTCACCGGCTCTCCCCTTCTCGAGTCCATCGCGCGTATCGACTTTAAAACATTAACAGGGAGGGTGCGTGGAGAGTGATGGGACGCAGGGTCTTGGTGGCCGGCACGTTTGACCTGATCCATGAGGGTCATATCAAGATGTTGTGGGAAGCCAAAAAGCTCGCTGGCGATGATGGAGAACTCGTGGTGGTCATCGCGAGAGATGAGAATGTGAAGAGATTCAAGGGGAGATTTCCGGTGCTGAGGGAGTCATCTAGGGCATACATCGTTAAGAACCTGAAACCAGTCGATCGCGTCGTTCTGGGTGAGAAAGATCCCCTAGACTCTATCGGGAAGATAAGACCTGATGTAATAGCTCTAGGATACGATCAATGGGCCGAGGAGAGGTGGCTCAAGGAAGAATTGAGGAAGAGGGGTATGGAGGTCGAAGTGGTGAGGCTTCCGAGGTTCGGGGATAGCTCAAGTTCCTCTATAATCGATAAGATAGTGAGGCTGTTCTGTTCAAACAAGGAGCCTGGAAATAGCGGAGGAGAGCCTAAGAGCTAAAGCCTCTGCTTCTCCCTTGTCGACCAAGCCATTTTCTACATCCAGCTTGGTCCACAGCTCCGCCCCAATCTCCTTGACCTCCTCGCTCCCCCTCCATCTCCTCATGAGGGAAAAGGTGAGATCTATGAGATCCCTAACTATTCCACAGGCGGTCTCCTGAGCCCCATCCTCCGTGTCGTAACACAATCTGACTCCCAGCGGTATCAGGTAGGACAGGCCGCACACCAGTGTCCTGAGATCGCCACCCTTCCAATCCTTCAGGTGACCTACGAGCTCGAAGAATAGGTACCTGAGGTAACCCTCGGCCCTGCTTAGCTTCCTCACCCTCTCCTTTGGATCCTCCTCCCTCAGGAGATCCTCGACGTAGGAGAGGAAATCCTCATTCACCTCGTAGATGCAGGAGTTCACATCTTCAACCATGGTGATCCATGCTGAACTGAGCACAGGCTTAAAATTCTTGATAGCGCCATTTGCGGGAGCGAAGATGAGGTGGATAGTGGCCTCGGCTTGGCCCTACATAAATGCTGTGCCCCACCTGGGCACCCTCATCCAAGTCCTCTCTTCCGACGTGTACGCTAGGTACAGGAGGAAGAAAGGGGACTCGGTGGTCTTCGTATCGGGTTCCGATGAGCATGGAACTCCCATAGAAATAGAGGCGATAAAGAAGGGGATAAGTCCGAAGGAGCTCACAGATAAGATGCACTCCTACGTCTCGGACCTCTTCGAGAGGTTCGGAATAAGCTACGACAACTACACGAGAACGGAGAGCCCCACCCACGTGAAGTTCGTTCAGGAGTTCTACATGAAGGTCTACGAGAACGGACATATCTTCGAGAAGGAGACGGAGCAGCTTTACTGCCCCAACGACAAGATGTTCCTGCCCGACAGGTTCGTGATCGGGACGTGCCCCTACTGCGGGTACGAGAAGGCCCACGGCGACCAGTGTGATAGGTGCGGAAGGCTCCTGAACCCGACCGACCTGATCAACCCGAGGTGTGCCATATGCGGTGCTGAACCGGAACTCAGGAGGACGAAGCACTGGTTCTTCGATCTACCCAAATTCTCCGATAAACTCAAGGAGTACATAGAGTCGAACGAGCAGCTCCCGGACAACGCGAGGGCCATGTCCCTCTCAATGATAGAGGACGGGCTGAAACCCAGATCGATAACTAGGGATAACAAGTGGGGCATCCCCGCTCCCTTCCCCGGAGCCGAGGGGAAGACGATCTACGTGTGGATGGAGGCAGTGTTGGGCTACGTCTCAGCGGTGAAGGAGCATTTCGAGAGGCTCGGCAAGCCGGAGGAGTTCAACGAGTTCTGGAAGGGGAAGGACACCAAATCGATCTACTTCATAGGGAAGGACAACATACCCTTCCACACCCTTATATTCCCAGCGCTACTAATGGCCAGCGAGGAAGGGTACATCCTGCCCTACAACGTGGCTTCCACGGAGTTCCTCCTCTTCGAGGGAGAGAAATTCTCCAAGAGGGAGAGGATAGGTATATGGCTGGACGAGGCCCTGGCCTTGCTTCCCGCCGATTACTGGCGTTTCTACATGATATACATAAGGCCGGAGACGAAGGACGCCAACTTCGCTTGGGACGACATGGTGGCCAAGATCAACGATGAGCTGAACGATACCCTAGGTAATCTGATCCACAGGGTGCTCTCCTTCATCAAGTCTCGATATGACGGAGTCGTTCCAGAGGCTCAGCTCGACGAGGAGTCGGAGGAGATGCTGAAAGAGGCCAAGGAAATAGCTAAAAGGATCGAGGAGAACCTAGAGAGGGTCAAGCTGAGGGACGCCCTCAAGGAATTCCTCGAGATGGCGCGGCTCGGAAACAGGTTCTTCAACAGCAGGGAGCCTTGGAGGGATATCAAAGAGAACAGGGCACGCGCCGACTCCACCGTGGTCGCCTCCTTCAATCTGCTGAGGGCGATGGCCTGCTACATGCACATATTCATGCCCTTCTCAGCTGAGAAGCTATGGAGGATGATGGGCCTCGACGGCGAGCCCGCGCCCCTCTCGGACGCGTTCAACATCGTAGCCGGAGTACAGCTGAGGGAAGTGGAACCCTTGTTCCACAAGGTCAGCAAGGAAGAGCTGCAGGAAAAGCTGGAGGAGATCCGGGAGAGGGGAGAGGTCCTGTCAGCTAGAGAATGATCAGCTCCCCTTCTCTACCCTTACCCTTATCTTGACCTCTCCAGAGGCTATGGGATGTCCCGGCTTCAGCGCCTGCACCACCACGACGTAGGTGGTGTTCTCGGTCACGTTAGCGCTCCAGTCCAAAACGGCCTTGCCCTCGGAATCGGTGTAAGCCACGGAGGTCACGGTGGCGTTGGGGCCCATGGTGAGGGCTATGAGCTTGGCCCCCTTGACGGGCTTTCCCTTCATCGTCACGGTAGCATATACCTTGCTGGAGACGGTGGCGTACTGCTTCTCAGCCGTCACGTTGATGAAGGCGGACAGGTTTTCCTCCGTCTCTAGGGTTATGTTCAGGGGAGCGCCCCCGAACACGTTGAAATAAGCATCTTCCTCGACGGTGCCACCGAGATTTGCCACGACTCTCAGCGAATAGTGGCCTATTCTGTACCTTCCCTCATCGATTGGAATGACGGCGCTCACTACTTTGGCCGGCTGCAGGCTCTTGGACTCTATGGTCATATTCCTCTCTAGGTCCACGACATCCACCCTGACGGATGACGGAGGGCTGGGAAAAGACACCGTGAACTGGAGTTCTCCCCCTAGGGGGACCGTATCCTCATTAAGAGAAATCTTGAACTTAGGTGCCGTTATTACAGGCCAAGATAAGAGTAGAGCAACGAAGACGAGATTGAGCAGCAGCACTATCTTGGTCTTGGTCTCCATTCTTCGGTCCCATGGTAGGGAAACCTCCCTTAATTAAGGGTTATCGTTCCCGCGAACTTTTATTTTCCTCCAGCCGTTTCACCCAGGTGCGTGGTGAACTGATCTCAGGCAAGGGACTGGAGAAGATAGAGAGCCCCAGATACATCATATTCGGGCCGAATGCCTTGGGAAGGACAGCCGAGATACTACACAGCCTAGGCCTCACAGGAACGGCCGTGGTGGTTAGCGGATCCAGCGTAACGGCCGTGGTGGCCAAGGACCTGATCGACATGCTGGAAGGCGACATGAAGGTTTACCACGTCGTAGCCCGTCAGGGAGGGATAGAGGACGTCCTACAGGTCATTAAGGAGGCAGAAGAGAGGAACGCAGACTTCCTGATAGGGGTGGGAGGCGGTAAGCCCCTAGATGTCACCAAGCTGGCCGCAGCCAAGCTCGGAGTTAGGTATGCAGTGGTCCCCACCTCGGCGAGTCACGACGGGATAGCATCACCTGCGGTGAACTTCTCCCTGTCGAAGCAGGCTGAAACCAGATTCGGCGGGATCAGGGGAATGGAAGCACCCACGGCGGTGGTCGCTGACACCCGAGTGATAAACAGGGCCCCTCCCGAGACGTTCAAGTCCGGATTCGGTGACTTGGTGGCCAAGTTCACGGCTGTGAGGGATTGGGAGCTGGCCCATAAGCTGAAGGATGAACCATACAGCGAGTATGCTGCCTCGATGTCACTGCTCAGCGCCAAGATAGCGACGGATCACGCCTCCGAGATAAAGTCGGGATTGGAGGAGTCCACTAGGATTTTGGTGAAAGCGTTGATAGGCAGCGGCGTGGCTATAAGCATAGCCGGGAGCTCGAGGCCTGCCAGCGGTAGTGAGCACATGTTCAGCCACGCGCTGGATGCGATAGCTGCCAAGGAGGGCGTGAAACCCGCGCCTCATGGGATACAGGTGGCCCTGGGAACGATAATGATGGCCTACCTCCAGGGTCAGGACTGGAAGTGGATAAGGGAGAAGCTCAGAGAGGCGGGCGTACCAACAACGGCAGAGGAAGCTGGCTTAAGACCCGACCTCGTGGTGAAGGCCCTGACAGTAGCTCACAGGATAAGGGACAGGTACACCATACTCGGAGTGACAGGGCTCACCCCGACTGCAGCCGAAAAGCTGGCTAGGGCAACTGGAGTAATACGATGAGCACAGAGATCAGGACACTTATCAGGATTATGGAGCCCACGAAGGTCGAGGTGAACTTGAGCGAGTACTTGAGGGCATCCTCTCTATCCAGTCCGATAGTTACGGCATGCACCCTGTAGGAGAGATAGGTGAACCAGCCGAGGGAAACTAGGGCCAGTATCAGGGAGATTATCGGAGGAAAAGACAGCAGATACGAGAGTATCTCTGAAAATACGGTCAATAGAAGGCCTCTCCATGTTGAACCCTCGCACGAGATGACCCTGCCGGGTGAGATCATCAGCACCAACGTATTTAGGAGTCCCACGATGGTGAGCGGAAGGGAGCAGAGGGCCATCAGGTAGTGGTATTTCCTGAGCCTCATCTTAGCCCTCCTAGCCACGGAGATCCCCGAGACGACTGAGGATATCCCCCAGCTCACCGCCGTTATGACCCACATGTAGAGGAGCAGGAGTTGTTTCACGTGAATGAACATCGCCACCCTCTCCGTCATGGTAGAGGATGAACAAGCTATCCTCACCCCCAGCGTCGAAAGGGCTAGGGCATCCACTACAAGGAAGAGAAGGAGGGAGGTAGCTGCCGGTAGAAAACTAGCGTTCAGTCCAAGGTCCCGTAGGGCTTCCCTCTTGCCTAAGAGGAACCCGAGCAGGTTCATGGGTAGTACCTCCCCCTTGCCCTCGCCAGCTGATCCATCTTGGAGCCGGGCTTGTTGACTCTAGGTCTGCCCGTGTCGGGGTCACGCCTGAAGGTGACATCGACGTCCTTTAAGAACTCATTAAGTCCCTCCCTGGGATCCATGGGCCTGCTGGCGTGACCCTCAACCCCAGGTTGCCCTGAGAAGACCATGATCCTATCAGCCACCGCTTCTATCGTAAGAAGATCGTGTTCCACGACGATCACGGCCTTGTTCTCCCCTTGAATCCTCCTCCTGATGGCCTTCGCTGCCGCGAACCTGGCTTCCACATCTAAGAACGCGCTGGGCTCGTCTATCAGGTAGATATCGGCCTCTCTACCTAGGCAAGCTGCAATGGCGACCTTCTGAAGCTCTCCCCCGCTGAGCTCATCTAGGTACCTGTCCAGCAGCCTCTCTATTCCCAGCCTCTTAATCACTTCCGCCCTGAAGTAGGGACTCGAGTAGCTAGATCCGGCCACCTTGCGCAGGAGGGACTCCACGGTGCCCTCATACGTGGGTTTCACGTGCTGCGGCTTGTACGAGACCTTTATGCCCTCGGTCATCACGGTACCCTGATCCGGACTGAGCTCACCCGCCAGTATCCTCACAAAGGTGGTCTTTCCTATTCCGTTGGGGCCGACCGCCACGACCACCTCTCCGGCGTAGACCTCTCCCTCCTCAACGTGGAGGTGGAAACCGTTCAACCTCTTCTCCAAGCTAGTGTACACCACAACCGGATTCTCCGAGATCTCGGGGCTGCCCACCCTAGGCAAGAAGGAGATGGGCTCATCCCTGAACCTGACGTTGTCATCCGGCAGGTACCCGTCCAAGAAGATGTTTATCCCCTCTCTAGTGGAGTGGGGATGGCTGACCACTCCGTAAACCCCGGGCTCCCCGTAGAGTATGTGGACGTAGTCGCTGAGGTAATCCAACACCGCCAGATCGTGCTCCACCAGCATAACGGATTTACCATCCTCCTGAAGCCTCCTTATCAATCTAGCGGCCCTCATCCTCTGATAGACGTCTAGATAGTTAGTCGGCTCGTCCAGCACGTAGACATCGGCGTCCCTCACGTACGCCGCCGCCAAGGCTAGTCTCTGGAGCTCGCCACCGCTCAGTTCCTCTACTCTCCTGTCCTTGAGCTTATCCAACCCTAGGAGGTCCATCGCTTCATTTAGGACCCCCCTCTCGTCCACCTTCTCGAGGACTTCGATGACCCGCCCCTTCACGACTTGGGGTATCTTATCTATCCTCTCAGGCTTGTTCACGACCCTTATCTGACCATCAGCGAGTCTCTTCAGATAGTCCTGGAGTTCAGAACCCCTGAAATGCCTTATCACCTCATCCCAATCCGGTTCATCGTCAACCCTGCCTAGGTTGGGCTTTATCCTGCCCGACAGAATGGATATGGAGGTGGTCTTGCCCACCCCGTTCGGACCCACAAGACCCACGATCTTGCCGGGTCTCACTATCGGCAGCCTGAAGAGGGTGAACCCATTCACCCCGTACCTGTGTACCTCCTCACCCTCCACGGGAGCCGGTAGGTTCACGACGGAAATGGCGGAGAACGGGCACTTCTTGACGCATATCCCGCATCCCGTGCACAACTCCTCGTCTATAACTAGGAGACCATCCTCCAGCCTGATAGTCTCCTCAACTCCCATTCTAACCTCTGGGCAGTACTTTATGCACTCCAAGCCGCACTTGCGCGGGTTACATCTGTCCCTATCTACTACAGCTATCCTCCTAGCGGGCAAAAAATCACCTCGGGGGGGATACGGATTCCCTCCCGAGGTCGAAGGCTCTCAAATTTAAATCCCTATATCTGGAGGGGGAGACTTCCTCCAAGGCTTCCCTGAGGACTCCCTCTGGGAAGGGCAGCACTCCAGTGGCCTGAGCGGCTCCGAGCATCACGGTATTCGCGACTATGTAATCGCCAGCCTTCTTCGCTATGTCGTATGCGTTCAGTACCATTATCTGCTTGGGATTGAGGCTCTTCATGAGCTCCAAGATCTCATCGAAGCTGGGTATGGGGAACCTCTCCAAGTATGCCCCCACCGGGGGTATCACGTGGTTGTTCATGACCACCGTGGTCCTTTCCGAGATGTATGGTGCCTGTCTGAGCCCCTCGAGCGGTTCCAAGGCTATCAGCAGATCGAGCGTTCCCTCCAGTATGAGGGGACTGGATACGTCGCTTCCAATCCTTAACTCAGTTCTTATAGATCCATACCTCTGAGAGAGACCGTGGACCTCGCTCTGGGCGAAGTTAAGGCCGAGCTTGAGCGCGGCCCTGGCTATCACGTTAGTGGTGAACAGGATCCCCTGCCCACCGACTCCAGCAACTATCACGTTGAACTCGCGTACGCTCATGCTCTCACACCCCTATCTTCTGCTCCCTCCAATTGAGCGACCCCTCCTGAGGCTCGAAAGCTCCGTACGGACAGACGGGAACGCAGGCTCCGCAGCCGAAGCACACTGTTGGATCTATTTCCACTAGAGAGCCCGTGTCAACGAAGGCCGGGCAGGCGAAGGTGTTTATGCAGACCCTGCAGTAAGTGCACTTGTCGGGGTTCACCCTGTACGGCACTATCTTCTGCCCCTGTCTCCTGAGTCTGGCCACTGTGAGTAGGGCGCACTCCCTCTTGGTTATCACCACAGAGACGCCATCGTGTTTCAGGGCCTCTCTTATCGCCTTTTCAGTGGCGGCATGATCGTAGGGATCCACCACCTTGACGTAATCGACGCCTATGGATCGGACGACCTTCTCTATATCTATGGCAGGGGCCTCATCACCCACCGCATTGACATCCGTACCTGGGTGCGGCTGGTGCCCCGTCATGGCCGTTATCCTGTTGTCCATTATCACCACGGTCATCTTCCTCTTGTTGTGGACCGCATTTATCAGCGCTGGTATGCCAGCGTGGAAGAACGTGGAATCTCCTATCAGCGCGACCACGTCCTGATCTGTGGCCACATCTATCCCGTTAGCCAAGCCTATGGACGAGCCCATCGCGTGAGTGACGTGTTCCACCCTGAACGGCTTCTGGAATAGCAGAGCGTAACACCCTATATCGCCCATGAACGCGGCCCTGCCCGCGGCCCTCCTGAGGGCGTACCCCGTAGACCTGTGGGGACACGCGGGGCACAGGACTGGAGGCCTTGGAGGGACTTTCTTAAGTATTTCAGAACTTCTCCTGTCTATTTCAGCGAAGTTAACGGGAGGAGCGACTCCCAATGCCTTCGATAGCCCGTTCAACACGGTTCTCATGGTGTACTCTCCCACCCTGGGCATGTGGCCGGTCAGCTTACCTAGGACCTCGACCTCCGGCGCGTAGTCCTTGGCTATGGCCTTCACCCTCATTTCTAGGTAGGGATCCAGCTCCTCCACTATCAGTACGGTGTTCACGGAGGAGAGGAACTCCCCTATAGCCTTCTCGGGGAGCGGGAAAGTCATTCCCAGCTTCAGAATCTTGGCATCCACATTAACGAGCTTCAGCGCCTCCTTAGCATGGGCGTAGGCGACACCCGAGGTTATGACCCCGAACTCCGCATCGGAAGCCCCCTCCACTTTGGCGTAGGAGGGCGCGACATCCAAGGATATCTCCTTGAGCTTACCCAAAAGCTCCGCGTGATGCTTCCTAGCTATGGCGCCCACTTGGAGGTACCTGTCGGGCTCCGGAGGAACGAACTTCCCCTTGGAGAAGCCAGCCGTTATCTCTCCTAAGCGAACGGGACCTCTCTGATGGCTGATCCTGGTCGTCGTCCTCACCATTACGGGTATCTTGTACTTGCTGGATAGTTCGAAGGCCTCCTTCGTGAAGTCCTTGGCTTCCTGAGGGTTGGATGGCTCCAGCATAGGTAAACCAACTGACTCGCTGTAATGCCTGTTGTCCTGCTCGTTTTGACTGCTGTGAGCATGGGGGTCGTCCGCCGATACTATGACCATGGCGCCGGTCACTCCCGCGTAAGCTAGGGTGAAGATGGCATCAGAGGCAACGTTGAAGCCCACGTGTTTCATCATGGTCAGGGCCCTGAGACCGGACCACGCCGCCCCCATAGCAACCTCCGTGGCGACCTTCTCGTTGGCCGACCACTCGAAGTAGATACCCACCTGCTTGGCTACTTTGGCTAGGGCCTCACCTATCTCCGTGCTTGGTGTACCAGGATAGGCCGCGGCGACGTTCAGGCCGGCCTCTAAGGCCCCTCTTGCGACAGCCTCGTTTCCGAGTAACACCTCTAGGGTGTTGGCTGGGGCGAGCAGATCTCCCATAAAAGCAACCCCATGCAGTAGGCGCTGAGGTAACTTATAATTGTGCGAATTGCGTCACACATCAGAGTCGAAGCGCATATAACGGCGAAATATAATTAGGCTGGTGACGGCTCTGCGGAATATAAGAAATTGCTTTACTCGATCTAGCCGGTTAGGAGGTTGAAAATAGTGACCATCTTACCAGCGAGTCGGCAGATCTCAGCGCGCGGCACGGGGTGGGGTATGCGGGTATGCCCTTCCTCCTCAAGGAGAGGACCGCCTCCAAGGCCCTCTTACCGCCCATTATCACTGGGATTATCGGCTTATCGTACAGATCCCAGAGGTCGGATATCATGCTAGCGAACCTCATGGGGTCAGAGAGGGCGGTCTCACAGTGCAGGGCAATGACACCATCCACATCCCTTCTGGACATGAGCACGTCCAGCACACCCCTGTAAACGTCGGTTCCAGCTCTTCCTGTTATGTCCACCGGGTTGGTGGAGAAATTCCCACCTTCCGGTACGAACTGCCTCATCTCCTCAATCAGATCACTGCCGGGCTCGGGTAAGTCTAGGATGGAACCGGAAGCCATCCCCTTCAGGAGCTTCCCCGCCCCCCCACTGTTGGTCACGGCGACGAAGGATCTTCCCCTGATCCTCTTACCGGAAAGCGCCAAGGCCATGTCTAGGGCAGTGATCACATCATCAGTTATCGGTAGACTATCTTGAAGCTCCTTCAATTCCTCTCTCACCTGATCTGAAGCTGTGAGGATAACTAGGGGCTTCTTTCGGGCCACCTCTTCAACTGTAGCCTCTAAAGAGCCACCATCCTTAACGCTCTCGACGTGCAGCACTAGGGACCGGGTGCTCCTGTCCTCGGCCAGATAACTCAAAACTTCCCTCTCACCGACATCCAGCTTGTCGCCCAGCCCTATCACCGCCGAGAGCCCGACACCTTGAACGGTGGCCAGGCCCATGAGCGCCATCCCCAGAGTACGGGACTCCGTGACGAGGCCAACCCCTCCCTCAAGCACTTCCATGGGACCCAGTGTGGCGTTAAGTCGGCTCTTGACGTGGAATATACCCATAGAGGACGGGCCCAGGATCCTTATCCCGTGTTTCTGGGCTGACTCGTATATGTCGTAGGAGGAAGGATCGCCTCTCTTCCCGGAAATGACCACGGCGACCTTAACGCCCTTGGCGCCCAGCTCCCCCATGATCTTCGGGATCCTCTCAACGGGCGACACCAAAATTGCGAGATCTATGTCCTCCGTCACATCCAGAACCGTCTTGTAGCACCTGATGTCGTGGATCTCCGCGTACTTCGGATTCACGGGGAATATGGGCCCGGGGAAACCGTACTTAACCAAGTTGGTGAGGACCTCGTAGCCCATTTTGCCTGGAGTCTTAGACACGCCGATGACCGCAATGGACTTGGGCTCAAAGAGCGTCCTCAGTACATCTTCCTCCTCCAAGGAAATCGCCTCCCTCAACCTGATTCAGCGGCAACTGCCCTCCAGATCGCATCTCCGGCGTGATGCAGATTTCTCACGGATCTGCCCCTCTCCTTTATCTGATCCGGCGGTCTGAGAGCCCTGCCTATGGCTATGGTTGCCCCCAACCTCTCGTCGACCACGACTACCAAGTCCCCCTCGTCGAAGTCCCCCACGACCTCCTTGATGCCCGGTCCCATGACGTGGGCTCCGCTGGCTATCGGTTTAACCGCCCCCAAGTCCACTACCACCCTAGGTAGATCGAGACCGAACTTCTCGACGGCCGTTAGGAACGGTATGAGGTCATTATCCTCGGTGGGGAGCTCGACGAGCACGGGTTCCCCCTCGTAGTAGTAGACTCTGGCCACCTTCCCCTTCCATGGAACCTCGAGCACTTGGAGGGAGATCTTCCTCCTCCTAAAGACGTTGCTCATGCCCCTTATCTCCTTGACCGCCCTGTCTATAATGGCCTTACTCTGCTTTATTGTGATCGCGTATTTCCTCCCCGGAATTGCCCTCACCTTTGCGAATATAGTGAAATGGCGCCCGGGCCGGGATTTGAACCCGGGTCTGGGGCTCGACAGGCCCCTATGCTAACCGGGCTACACCACCCGGGCACCGGAGTAGAGGAGGCAACCATCATTATAAATATTTCACCGTTCCCGCCTCAGGCGTTCGTAGACCTGCTTCATCTTCAAGGCGTCCCTCTCTAACAAGGGGGACTCAGAGATCACCAGCCACCTGACGTCCCTCTCCACCATGAGCTGAGCTAAGGGCTCGAACTCGGGGCCGTAGCCAGAGCCCAGCTCGTGGTGCATTCTCTCCCCGTAACCCGACTTGGTGGGCTCCACCTCGGTGAAATGCACGACGAGACCGTCTAACGTGCCTAACCTGCCCTCTATCTCATCCAAGATCCTCTCGTAGTCTTTCCTACCCCTGATTACACCTCCATCCCTCACGTGTATGTGGGCGAAGTCCACGGTCGGCACGACACCGTCAACACTCTCGGCCATGATGAGCACGTCGTCTAGGGAACCTAGTTGCGAGGGCTTCCCCGTGGTCTCCGGGCCGAGCTCCACTTGGAGTCCTCTTCCCTCTATCACGCTGTGGAGACGCTCCAGAGCATTTATTGCCATTTTCAGGGCCTCTTCCCTCCCGAACTTACCGTAGTATCCTGGGTGAAATGTGACGTGCCTCGCGCCCATTCTGTGAGCAGCCACGGCCGCGGATAAGATCCTACCAATGCTTGCTTCCCTCTTCTTGGGATCCTCAGAGGCTAAATTTATGGCGTAGGGTGCGTGAAGCGAGAGCACTACATCGTTCTCCTCTGCCTGCTCCCTTATCCATCTGAGCAGCTCCTTGTTCTTCGGAACTGACCTGACGGCTTGATATTCCATCCCGTCCAGCCCTATGCTCCTCAGATACGTGAATGCTTCTTCCTTAGGGGCATCCAATGGATAACCAGCCGGCCCGAACCGGGTTCTGTCGATGTCCATCCCTTCCTCGATCTCCTAGATTAGATAAGACATTATCCCTACACTTCTCGACCTCTTTTTCCCGTTAAAAGGTATTAATAGGGGGTGGAAGGGTTATATACCCCTTCCGGCCCTATATAATGGGGTCGCCCGGCCCTTGGCGGGCTTAGCCCGATGCGCGGGCTACGGCCTACCACCGAAGTGGAAGGGGCCCTAAATTGGCCCCGATCTCGGGCGTCCTCAGGACGCCTCCCTCCGGACACCGTGCCGGGCGGCTCCCCGCACCTCCACCTCCTTCGGTGATAGCATGACATGGTTCCTGAGGCCTGACGCTTTCTCGGCCTTCGAGAACGAGGAGATAAGGGACACGATACCGAGGTACATAAGAGTGGTGAGGAGGGAGGAACCTCCCCTCTTCAGACTGGCTCAGAGGATCTTCTTAGATGTGGATGGCGATCCTTGGACCGCTCACGACGAGGGACTCCAGATACTCTCGAAATGTGTGGTAGAGGGAGAATGCCCTAAGGAGAAGAAGGATGGGAGGATCTCCCTGCTTGAACTCAAAGCACTCCTGGCCAAAGATCTGCTCCGGGAGTGCAGGCTGTGCGAGTGGAAGTGCGGTGTGAACAGGCTTAAGGGGGAAATAGGCGTCTGCAGGGTTCGAGACTCACGGGTGGCGAGCGCCTTCATTCACATGGGAGAGGAAGCCCCAATAACTCCCTCTGGAACGATATTCTTCGCCGGATGCAACTTCAGGTGCGTCTTCTGCCAGAACTGGGATATATCTCAATTCCCTGAATCAGGCAGGCGGGTGGATGAACGGGGGCTTGCGTCCATTATGGACGAGCTGAGGAGACAGGGCGCCAGGAACATAAATCTGGTCGGAGGAGAACCGACACCCAACCTCCCCCTGATAATCTCCTCCCTAAACCTCGTCAGGGAGGACTTCCCCGTCGTGTGGAATTCCAACATGTACATGAGCGAAGAGGCAATGAAGCTCCTGCTCGGCTTGGTGGATCTCTGGCTGCCGGACTTCAAGTACTGGAACGATGAGTGTGCTAGGAAGTACAGCGGGATCCCTCGCTACAGGGAGACCGTAACTAGGAACTTGAAAATGGCGTACGAATACCCGCCCGGGGAGATGGTGCTGAGGCACTTGGTCCTTCCCGGGCACTTGGATTGCTGCACGGGACCCATCCTGAGGTGGATCTCCGACAATATCCCCGACATCCTGGTGAACATAATGGATCAATACAGGCCCGAGTACAGGGCCAGCAAGTTTGAGGAGATAAACAGGAGAGTGACCGTCGAGGAGATGATGAGAGCCTACCGGCTGGCCGATGAGCTTGGCCTGAGATGGAGATCGGTCAGCTGATCGTGAGCAGGAGCCTGACGACCTTCCACCTCAAGTCCTCTAGGCTCCCCTCATTCAGGATGAAGTAGTCTGCTGCCGCGATGGCATCCCCCAGATGGAAGGTCCTTATCTCCTCCCTATCCTCGGCCAGAAACTCCTCGTAGCTTTCCCTGTCGAACCCCACCCTCTTCCTCTTCAGCTGCCTCAGGAATCTCATGTTCTTGGACGCGAGTATGGCTATCGTCACCACCTCGTCGCCGAACCTGCGTTCGAACTCCTCTATCTCCTCTAAGTTCCTTATACCATTCACTACGAATCCCTTCTCCCCGCCTAACTCCTCCATCCTCTTTATCACCAACTTAGCGATAGCCGAAGGTCCCATCTTACCTCTAAGCTCCATCCCCACCTTCCTCATGTTCTCCCTAGTTACGGGGAGCCCTCTCCTCCTGAGCTCGTCCAGCAGCTCATCGCTCATCCTCAAAACCCTGAATCCCAACTCTTCCTCGATGGCCTTGGCTGCTGCATCCTTCCCGCTTCCGGGAAGCCCCACTATCAGAACTATTTTCCCACCGATCTTTCCCATCTAGGGGCGGGACCTCGGCATCCATATAAAGATCAGCTCACACAACGCTAGGGTTCATCCGGGGAGAGTGGTTTTAAAGAAGAGCCATTTACGGGAAACGGGGATCTAAAAAATGATCTCAGTGATAGAGATCGAGGCCGTAAGTCAAGGTGAGGGTATAGTTCCCTTCACGGGACCACCTCTGAGGCGTGCCCTCTTTAAGGCCCTCTCATCGCAGAATCCTCTGCTGGCAAAGGCCCTAGAGATGTCTTCCAATAAGATATTCGTTGAGGCCTTCCTCAGGGACAGGAGACAGCTACCGTGTGGCTTCCAAGATGACTTGGTGTATTCGGGATCTGAATACAGGGGATCGGTCATCATATTCGACGATAAGACTCTCGTGGAAGCCGTGAAGGGATGGGTCTACAAGAAACCCACCATAACGATAAGGGACGTGCCATTCAAGGTTGTGGGCTACTCCTACCAGGAGATAGATATAGAGGACTTCATACAGGACCAGCCCTGCAAGAACTTCAGGATAAGGTTCCTCACCCCCACATGCTTCAGGAGGACGTCGACTCCCTACTGCTACCTCTACCCGAACTCCAAGATGGTGGTCTCGTCAGCATCCGCGGTCTGGAACGCGCTGTCACCGAAGAAAGGACCGGAGACTAGGATAATGTCCATGTGGGCCGATTTGAGTGTCGTGGAGACCGGATATGAGTTGTGCACAACGAAACCTGTCGAGATAAGCGAGGGCAGGACGCTAGTAGGCTTCATGGGCTGGGTCAATTATAAGGTGGTCGATCATCCCGAGTGGCACTCCGGCTCCCACGAGGAGATGGCCACATGGCTCAACACCTACCTGAGGTTCGCAGAATTGGTGGGAGTCGGATACATGAGAAATGCGGGATTCGGTAAGATAAGGTTCGAGGTGAAGAGGAGGTAGCCTAGCCTTGCCTCGGTCTAGGCGAGGGCCTCCACCGGGAGTCCCTCTATCCTCTCCATGAGCGGGATGCCGCTCCTCATCTCTATGGCCTTGTGTCTCTTAGCCCTGAAGATCCTCTTCAGCTCGATGAATACCTGCCAGGTGCTCTCAGCATCCTTGCAGGACGATATCGCCACAGTGACGAGCCCGCGATCGGGCCACGTGTGCACAGCTGCATGCGATTCCCCTATGATCGCTATGCTCAGGACGCCTCCCTCCGGCCTCCTCTGGCTTAACACGTCGAACAGCGTGAGACCGGATCTCAGAACCGCCTCAACTAGCGCGCTCTGGACGAATTCCACGTCATCGAGCATCTCAGGTTCCACATCGAGGAGCTCGCCGATCACATGGAACTCAAAGGCCTTCACCATTTTACCGCACCTCCACCCCTATCTCATGATGAGACCGCTCTAGCTCTTTAAAAACATTATGAAAAGTGATCTGGCAGCTTTAGAGAATGGATAGAGCGTTTATATCCGGGTTTATAGCGTCTAGAAGGGTTCCCTAGTGAGCTAGGATAACTAAATCGAAAAAGATATTGTTAAACTCTCAATTTCAGGTTCTCACCTGTGCTCTCAAGCTTTAAGCGGTTCTTATAACTATTTTAGTTTACAAAGATCACTAAAAATGCTCTTTTCATATCAGAACGCTTCTCATCCAATTTATGGGAGCTCGATTGACTAGGAGGGGGGGAGGGGGGGAGGGGGGGTTTATATAGCCACCGATCTTGGCCCCCCCGCCCCTCTCGGGTTCCCTCAAGCGATCCTTCAACCGTCCTTAGAAGAACCTCTCCAAGCTCCCACTTACCTTGCGCTCTTCCTCTTCTGA
>JAMOVA010000032.1 GCA_027061785.1 Thermoproteota archaeon | reverse complement strand
GTCTCCGGGATCTTCCTCTTGCACTTCTTGGGGGTCATTCCAGTCCTCTTCCTGCTCTCCCACCACATAGTCTGGTGGTCCTACTACTTCCCGCCGTACAGCATCCTGAGTCCCCTCGCGATACCCACGAGCGCGACCTCCTCTGCCCTGACGGTCACTGCACCGTTTACTCCCGTGACGGGGATGTCCTACGGCTTCGTCAACACAATCTGGGGACCCCTGACCGTTGTACTCAACGGGGATGTCTTGGCAATCTTGGCAATTATAGGGACGACCTTCAAGCTCTTTGAGAAGATACCCGAGAAGTTCAAGGAGAAGCTGGCGAGGGTGAGGCTAGGGGACTTCGTCGCCCTCCTGCTCCTGCTAGCCATACTGATCAGCGGGTACATGGCGACCCATCACCTCCCCTCCGGCGATATAGAGACCTACAAGCTCATGCTGGGTCTGCACATCCTCACCGCCGAGATCCTCGTGTTACTGCTGCCATTCACCAAGTTCTTCCACTTCGTGTTCAGTTTCTGGTACGGGAAGCTCCACGAGGCCTATGATCTGTGGAGGAGAGGACTATGATAGAGGGAATTGAGAAGGCCATTGATACCGTGATCGCCGATCTGGACTCGGTCACGTTACACTTCTTGGAATCATGTGTCTCCTGCGGCATCTGCGCGCCGTTCTGTCCCTACACAATAGCCGGCCCGATTTACGAGCCGGCGGACAAGGCGGAGGAGATGAGGTACATCTACAGGAAGAAGATGACGATAGCTGGCAAGGTTCTAGGCCCTCTAGTGGGGGCGAAGTACCCGAAGGACGAGAAAGACCTAGATAGAATGGTTAACATGGCCTACAGGTGCGTCAACTGCAGGTACTGCTATCAGACCTGCGCCTTCGGTATATACAGCGGCAAACTGGTCATAATGCTGAGGAGGATCTTGGACAAGGTGGGCAGGACCCCCTCGACCCTCAAGTACCTCCAGTCCGTCGAGCTCTCCGATAGCGTCCTGATCAACGACAAGGTCAGGGAGAAGTGGGAGGGAATACTGGAGGAGGCCAGGAAGGCGATAGGCAAGGATCTACCCCTCGATAAGGAGGGAGCTGAGGTAGTCTATCTCCCGTGGCTCGTGGAGGCCATGCTCACCCCAGAAGTGATAGTTTCCACGATAAAGATCTTGGACATGGTCGGCGAGAACTGGACCATGCCATCCGAGCCTCTAGGATTCGAACCCCCCATGGGCGTGATAGTGGGAGACAGGGAATCCGAGAGGAAGGTGTTCAGGAAGATCAACTCCTACATGGCGAAGGTGGGCGGGAAGAAGGCGCTCATGTCCCACGGAGGGACGCCGTACATGGAAATGAGGTTTGAAATGCCCTTCGTGATGAACGAGAGACCTTCCTACGATGTGATCCACGTAACCGAGTACCTGGCGGATCTCTACGAGAAGGGGAAGATCAGGATAAGGAAGGAGGAGAACGGCAAGGTGACGTGGCATGATCCGTGCAAGCTGGCTAGGGGCAGCGGTGTAGTGGAGCAGCCTAGGATCTTGGTCAAGGCGTCCACCACGAACTACGAGGACCTGCCCCGTGGCACGGGGATGTACTCCCACTGCTGCGGCGGCGGCACGGGTATAGCCCTCATCACCTGCGATGGTAGGAAGTTGGTGGAGGAGTTCATAGGGGAGAAGATAAAACCGGCTGAATGGGAGGAGAAGTTCTGTCCCCCGCTCGAGGAGGACTACAAGAAGGCCATAAAGCAGAAGATAGACGAGATCTCCGAGATAAACGCCAATATCGTGGTCACCGGATGCTCGACCTGCATCTACAACATAAACAAGGGAGCGACCCTTTACGACAGGGACTTCCAGGCCGTTCACATCGTTCAATACCTCTTGGATAAAATCGAGGTGACCTGAATCTCCCTCCCTCATTTTTAGTGATCTGTATGGACCTGAAGGGTCTGGCAAGGTTCTTGGGAAGTCTGGTAGGCCAAGTGAACGAGCTGGAAGAATCTTTGAAGCAGGGCCTAATGAGGAGGCTGGAGGTCGATAGGCTCCTCCTCTACAACATGCCAGATGCCGAGAGGGAGGATATCAATGAATTGGAGGAGGAGGTCAAGAGGGCTTTAGGTGGGGACTCGCTGGAAGAAGCTATAAGAAATGCCCTCAGCGCGGAGAAGAGGCGCAGGATCAGGATGGGCGGGAGGAGGTTGGCGATCATTTTCTCGGGTGGCGAGTTGGAGGGCGACAGATCGATACCCCTAGCGATAATGGAGAGGCTGGAGGTTGGGGGAAATGCCAGGAAATTCGACGCGAGCTCCTATCCCTTAGCCACTCTCCAAGAGGTCGTGGAGTTCGATCCCGACGTGGTAGTGATAGTCTCGGTCGAGCGCGGCGAGGAGATGTCGCTAGTGACGGAGCGCATGGAATTGGAGGCCCCAACAGATCGCTTAAAGGCCAGTGATCTGATTGCCCCTCCCCTGCTGGGAGTCAACGATCCCGAGTCCCTCGCCTCCGCTCTCATCGCGATGATGGGATCTAGGGAGATCTGGAAGGTCGTGTGCCTATCACCTCACGTGGAGGGTGATGGCGTCTCAGAGGTGGGCAGGAAGTGCTCGGAGGATCTGCAGAAGAGTCTGGAGAAGCTAATAAGGGAGCTAGGATTCTAATCCTGGGAATAGGGAACAGGCTCCTCACCGATGACGGCGTGGGATCCTGCTTCGCCGAGGCTCTATCTACCTTCGATCTCCCCGAGTGGATAGAGGTGATCGACGGGGGCCTGGGAGGGCTCAATTTGATAGACTACATGGAGGGGAAGGAGATCCTCTTCTTAGTAGATGCCCTTGACCCACGAGATGGAGAACCGGGCCAGGTGAAGCTCTTCAAAGTGAATCCCAAGGCAGTCGAGCCGGCTGAAGCAGTTAGAATGCTGGTTGAAGCTGGGAGCCACGGAGTAGTTCCAGAGCTGCTCGTGGCAGCCGCAGATGCCATGGGCTACCTTCCCAATGAATCTTATGTGCTCGGGATAGTACCCTGTCTCATCGATCTGGGGGACGGGATAACCGTACCAGCCGCCCGAGGTTGCTTGAAGGCCCTCCACATACTCAGGGAAACGCTCTCCAGGAGGGGTTTCTCACTTCCGGTTGACGATCACCGTTTTAAGGAAAGGTTGAGGGAGATATGTCCTGAGACCAACTGTTGAGGTGATCGCGTGCACGAGTGGTCGCTGGCGGATGCAGTCGTCAGATCGCTCTTGGGGTTTATGGCCTCGGAGGGACTGAGTTCGATCAAGGAGGTAGAGGTCACCTGGGGGGAGATATTAGAGCTCGATACCGGGATATTCGAACAGGCCTTCTATGAGCTATCCAAGGGAACTCCATTGGAGGGGGCGAAACTGGTTCTCAAGGAGGAGAAGGCATACTTCAAGTGCAACTCCTGCGGTGCGGAGTGGGACTTCAAGACCGCTGACGAAATACTCTCGAGGGAGTTCGAGATATTGGAGGAACCGGCAGGTGTGAAGGAAAGCCCACTGCACTTTCTTCCGGATCTGGCCAGGACGCTCCTGAGGTGCCCCAAGTGCGGCAGCAGGGATTTCGACCTGATCAGCGGTAAGGACCTGAGGGTGTCCAAGGTGGTGGCATGATGCGAGCTCCCGATGTACTACAGGACGAGGCCCTTAGGAGGATCTCAAGGGCGGAGAGGCTTCTGATGGTGGCTTCAGGGAAAGGAGGCGTTGGTAAGAGCCTCATCTCCATGGCACTCGCCTCCACCCTGTCGGAGATGGGAAGGAAGGTGGGTCTGCTGGATTTGGACGTGCATGGGCCTTCTATACCTCAGGTGTTCCGATCTGAGCGTCTCATCAAGGCGACAAAGCATGGACTCGAGCCCCTGAAGATCGATGGACTCGAGCTCATGTCACTGGGCTACATAGTTAGGGACTCACCGGTTCCACTCGGGGGCGAGGACAAGATGTCCCTCCTGAAGATGATGGTGGCCCTGACCGATTGGAGCCCCCTGGACTATTTGGTGGTTGATCTGCCCCCGGGAACCGGAGATGAGATGATACTGGCGATTAGAGCCCTCAGGAGGCATCCTAAGTCTGGCACGGTCCTAGTCACGCTGCCCTCCAGGCTCTCGCTCTCCGTCGTCAAGAGAGCCCTAGACCTGCTGAGGGACGAGGGCGTGAGGGTCTTGGGGATCATAGAGAACATGGCCTACATCAGATGCGGCGGGGACATCGTGAGGCCCTTCGGTTCCTTGGACTACTCCTCACTCGGTGCTGATCTGCTGGGAAGCCTCCCCCTAGATCCAGCCGTCGAGGAAGCGCTCGCCTCAGGGAAACCACCGCACAAGGCCTCAAAGGAGGTGATGGAGGCCATCTCGGCTATAGCCTCGAGGATCGAGGTGATGATGTGATGTGCCTAGGAATACCGGGTAAGGTGGTTGAGGTCAGGGAGAGGACCGCTATAGTGGATTTCGGCGGGGTGCTCAGGGAGGTCGACGCGACTCTCGAGGAGGTGAATCCGGGAGACTACGTGATAGTCCATGTGGGAGTGATAATCTCGAAGATGGATCCCGAGACGGCTAGGGAGACGATAGAAGCTTGGGAAGAGATGATAAAGGCGCTAGAGGGGTCTCAATGACGGAAGAGGTCAGGCTTGCCCACGGATCTGGTGGTAAGGAGACGCAGGAGCTCCTGAATGAGGTGATCCTCTCCTTATTGGGAGAGGAGATGAAGAAGGTGAAAGGAGGCGTCGGCACCGACGAGCTGGACGACGGAGCCGCGATACCCATCCCGGGCGGTTACGCTGTTATCACAGTGGATTCCTACACCGTGAAACCGTACTTCTTCCCAGGAGGCGATATAGGTGAGTTGGCTGCCTCGGGCACCATAAACGATCTGCTGATGATGGGCGCCAAGCCTCTGGCGATACTCGACTCGATAGTCGTGGAGGAGGGATTCCCCCTAGACGATCTGAGGAGGATAACGGGGAGCATGGTGGACACGCTCAAGCGGGTGGGCGTCAAACTGGTGGGTGGTGATGTGAAGGTAATCCCCAAGGGCGGGCTAGACGGCATAGTGATCACAACCGCTGGCCTCGGTTTCGCCGAGAGGATAATAGTGGACTCCAATCTCAGGCCGGGGGACAAGATCATAGTCAGCGGGACGATGGGGGATCACGGCGCCGCGATACTCGCAGCTCAGGAGGGATTGGAGGTGGAAGGAGGGATAGAGAGTGACGTAGCGCCCCTGCACGACCTCATGATACCCCTCATGGAAGAATACGGCCCCGCCATACACGCCGCTCAGGATCCCACCAGAGGGGGACTGGCGCAGGCCCTCAATGAGTGGGCATCCAAGACAGGCTACCTGATCGCGGTCGAGGAGGACAAGATACCCGTCGGAGAGAAGGTGAGGGCCTTCACCGAACTGCTTGGAGTGGATCCGCTTTCGCTAGCGTGCGAGGGGAAGGCCGTCTTGGGAGTATCTGAGGATGAGGCCGAGAACGTCCTCAGCATGATGAGGGACTTGGGTTTCGAGGATGCATCCATCATAGGTGAAGTGAGGGAGAGCGACAGGTACGGCGGGATGGTCGTCATAAAATCCCTGACGGGTGGCCTGAGAATACTGGAGCCCCCATCAGGAGTCATTGTTCCGAGAATATGCTGAGGTATAGAGATCCCGGGTCGATACGGATCCCTTTTTAAGATCTCAATTCGCAACACTCCGATAAGTATGGAAGATTCTCCCAGCAGTTTGAGGGAAATCGCCGAGAAAATGCTCTCAGAGGATCCGGAGTTGGGTGCATCCCTGGCCTTCTACGCCGACATGCTCGCGACCATCCTAGAGCTATCCATGAAAGTGAAGGACCAACTCGAACCAATGGAATCGAGGTATAGGGAGCTCGCCAAAGAGGTAACGAGGGAGAAAAGGTCCCTACTAGATCTAGCAGGGGGTGTGAATCTCCCAGATGATGTGTGGATGGAGATATTGGAGAACATCTCCTCTAAGGTGAAGGAACACAGAGAAGAACTTTCCAGCGCTCTGGATACCCTGATAGAGGCCGCCAAGGAGGGGCAATTCAACCCGGCCGATCTAGCTAAATACTCGATCAAGGGGGATCTGAATTACGCTAGGGGAGTGGCCGTTGGTCTGGGGCTCGACCTAGACTTGGTCAATGCAGTCGCCCTCTGGACGCTCCAACCTGTGCTCGTGGCCCTGAAGAGGATCGCCGAGAAAGATGTTGAGGTGGAGGAGTGGCTCGAAGGCTTCTGTCCGATCTGCGGGAGTTACACTAGGACGGGTTTCAGAAGGGAAGGAAAGAACTACCTCAAGTGCGAGATATGTGGGATGGAGTGGCCCCATCCCGAATCGAAGTGCCCCTTCTGCGGGAGCGAGAACGTTTCCTCACAGTCAATAGATGGCGGATTCCTATTATATCGTTGTGGTGACTGCGGAGAATACTGGAAGGTCGTGGACGAGGATTCTCTCGAGGAGAGGATACCTAGGATGCTCTATCCTGTGATCACATTCCCCGTGGATGAAGTGGCTACCCAGACGGATGAGGGATCGGGGTCCGAGGGCTAAGGAACGGAAACAACCGGCCCGCCTCTCACCCTCCAACGGTGGGTGAAGACCTTGAGGGATCTGGTGTGATCTTTAGAGATCAAGGTCAGTCCAGATTTGTCGGCCTCCGAGGCACCGCTGGCGAGCACATGCCTGAAGCTGGCGATTATACGAATGCCTGCCGCTGACATGAGCCTCACCATATCTGCCGATATCCTGCCCGTGCTTATGGCCACCGGGATGAGACCATCCAGTGAGGCTCTCTCCTTCATGGCCCATCCCACGAGCTTCATGAAGGCTGAGTGCCTGCTGGAGTCCACTATGACCAACTCCTCCTTCACGTCATCGCCATCTAGACCATACAAGGCCACGGTGTGGAACGCGTAGGGGCATTCCCTCTTAGTGATGCTCTTGGAGAAGGTGCCCATCAGGTCCATGAGCCGATCCCAGGTGATGGGATCGTCCCTCCATGCGGGACTAGCCAGCTCAGGACCCTCCTTCTCGACCTCAAGCAGGTAATCCAGCTCGCCCCTCTCCTCAACCCCCTTCAGGAGGGCCCTCCCCTCGAACTCGTTGGTGAGCAGCAGGTATCCTATCACGGCCTCCTCCAAGAGCGTCGGGCTGGAGTAGAAGAAGCCTACCTCCCTACCCGAGTACCTCACGGAGTATCTGACGTCGGCCGCTACCCTAACTCCTCTCCAAGGAACCGTCGAGTTGATACAGAACTCCTCCAAGTGTGCGTCCAAGAATCTTCCCTCCCGACGAAGGTCCTATCCATCACCTAAGCACTCCGAGTTCCCTTAGGGCACTCACCACCAGCCGGCATTTCTCATCGAACTCCTCATCGCTCACGGTCCACCCAGCTGGGCAGTAATCATCTATGACGCACTCACCCCTCTCCAGATCGAAGATCACGGGATATGCCCTGCATCCTGTTGGCCTGTGCTCGTATACCTCGCACTTCCCACCTCTGAGGAAGAAGCACCTTCCGTCGATGTTCTTGAGCCTGACGAATCCTCCTCTGAGCTCGGAGAAATCCTCCCTCCTGTATCCTAGGGACTCAAGTCTCCTTATGTCGTTCTCCGTGAGGATCATCTCGGTCTCAAGGCAGCAGAGGTGGCACCCCTCGGGACAGATCATCAGGGTTATATCGGTCTCTCCATTAAAATTCCGTATGGATCTAGAGGACGCGATATCCCTAGGCCTCGACGAGGGAGCGGACTTCATCGAGGTCAGGGAAGAGAGAACCTACATGACCATGATCAGGATGATCGACGGCGTAGTGAGGGAGCTGACTAGGGGGAGGGAGTTCAGGATAAGTGTTAGAACCCTCTACAGAGGTGGATGGGGCTTCGGCATAGCCAACTCACCCGATGAGATAGCTAGCGCGGTTAAAGATGCTGTGAAGCTGGCTAAACTCTCATCTAGGTGGGCAGAGCCGATAGAAGTCGACTGGCCCTCCTTTAAGGGGAGCTACGAGGTTAGGGGGCGGAAGCCTGCGTGGCAGACCCCGATAGAGGAGAAGATAAGGATAGTCGAGGAGCAGGATCAGCTCGCCAAATCGGTGGAGAGGGTGACCAACAGGAACATAATAATGGGGGACACGCTCAGGGAGACCAGAGTAATCAACTCCTTGGGAACCGACGTCAGGCAAACGCTGCCAAGGGTCAGGCTGGCCGCTTACATATTCGCCCACGAGGCTGGAGTGACTGAGAGCGCGTTCGAATCGAGAGGAGGGATAGGGGGGCTGGAGGTAATTGAGGGAACCGAGATCGCGGAGGAGGCAGCCAAGAGGGCTGTGGAAGCTCTATCTGCCAAACCAGCCCCTCCCGGACCCCACCCCGCTATACTAGATCCGAAGCTGGCTGGTGTGTTCATCCACGAGGCCTTCGGTCACGCAGCTGAGGGAGACGCGGTAGTGAACAACGAGAGCATCCTCACCGGCAAGCTGGGGGAGAGGGTCGGCTCCGAGGTGGTCAGCGTGGTCGACGATCCCACAATAGAGGGGCTCTACGGGTTCTACAGGTACGACGATGAAGGGACCGAGTCCAGGCGCAAGTACATAGTGAAAGATGGAATACTCTCCGGCTACATGACCAACTTGGAGACGGCCTCTAAGCTGGGGCTCGAACCCACCGGGAACGCCCGTTCAATGGACTACAGCAATCCCCCAATCGTGAGGATGTCCAACACGTTCATAGACAGGGGGGATTGGACGTTCGAGGAGATGGTGTCCGAGATGAAGCAGGGAATATACGCGTTTGGATCCCTTTACGGATACACCGACCCGGCCAAGGGACAGTTCATGTTCAAGGCTGAAGGAGGCTGGCTGATAGAGAACGGGGAGCTCAAGCAGAGGTTGAGGGAGGTGGCCATAGCAGGCATGACCTTAGAGGTCCTGAACAAAATGGACGCCGTCGGGAAGGACCTGTATCACGATCCCGGGATGTGCGGGAAGATGGGTCAGTGGGTTCCTGTAACTACTGGAGCACCCCATGTGAGGGTCAGCAACTTGGTGTTCGGGGGGAGGTAAGATGCTGAGGGAAGAAGCGGTGGAGGCAGCGCTCTCCTCCGGAGCTGAGGAGGCAGAGGCTTTCGAACTCTTTACCCGTGAGATCTCCATACATGTGGAGAAGGGGAAGGTCAAGACGGCCAGTTCCGTCAGAACCTTGGGCTTGGGAGTGAGGGCAGCCATTGGGCGAAAGTTGGGCTTCGCATTCGCCACGAACCTTACTTCAGGTGGAGAGGTCGGGAGGGAGGCGGCCGAGAACGCCAAGGCAGCCCCAGAGGATCCGGACTTCAGAGGTCTGCCCGATGCCAGAAAGGTGGACTACATCAGCGAGCTCATGGATCCGAAGCTCAGGGACTTGGATTTGAACGATGCCGCTGACCTGTTCCTCACGGCTGTTGAATCCGCTCGGCTCTCGGACAAGGTAGTCTCCGTCTCCGGCAAACTGGAGGTGTCCTTCTCCGAGGTGGCGGTGTTCAGCTCCAGAGGTATTGATGTCGCCGAGGAGAGGACCTACCTGAGTGCCTACATCGAAGCGGCGAGCAAGGACGGTGATAAGAGGGGATCAGGCTTCGGATTCGCCGATGGGAGGAGGTTGGACATGTTCGATCCCGAGAAGGTAGGTAGAGAGGCTGGAGATCTGGCCATAAGGACTCTGGACGCCACCACCATAGGGGTGGAGGAGCTGCCCGTAGTATTTCAGCCCAAGGCTCAATTCACCATCATCCCCTTCCTAGTGGGCCAGGCAGCCAACGCCGAGAATCTACAGTACGGCAGGAGCTTCCTGACCAACAGGATAGGAGATCAGATAGCCAGGGAGGAGATAAGCATAGTCGACGACGGGCGCATCCCATGGCTCCCTGGCAGTTCGAGCTTCGACGCGGAGGGGATCCCCACCGGGAGGACTTACGTCGTCGAGAAGGGTGTCTTCAAGTCACCGATACACAACTGGTACTCCGCGATGAAGGAGGGAGTGGAGAGCACCGGCAACGCCTCCAGGGATCACACTAGGCCGCCAGCGATCTCATCCCACACGGTCAGTATCGAGGCCCCGGCCCTGCAGATGAAGAAGGATGAGTTGCTTGACGTCAAGAGAGGGGTACTGGTAGTCTACACCATGGACACCCCCAACCTATCCACCGGGGAGTTCAGCGGGATGGCTGAGACGGCCTTCCTCATAGAGAACGGAGAGGTGACCAAGTCCCTGAGGCAGACCAGCATGGGCTTCAGGGTCGAGGACTTCCTGAAGACCATGGACGCGATCGGGGATGACGTGGAGACTTTGATGGGATTCAAGGGCGGCTCCGTCAGGGTGAGGATCAAGGTAGCGGGTCCGGGTGCCCGATGATCCTAGTGGTGAACTTCGGTGGGCAGTACGCCCACCTCATCACCCGGAGGATAAGGGACATAGGCGTCTACGCTGAGATAATCCCCTACACCGAGATCTCCCCATCCATCGTAGAGGAGAAGAAGCCAAAGGCCCTCATCCTGTCAGGAGGGCCCAGCAGCGTTTACGAACCTTCAGCTCCCAAGATAGGGAGCTGGGTCTTGGAGATGGACATTCCAGTTCTGGGGATATGCTACGGGTTCCAGCTGATAGCCCACATGATGGGGGGCGAGGTGAGGCGCTCCAAGGGCGAGTACGGCCCCACGAAGGTGAAGGTTCTGGAGAGGGAAGGGCTGTTCTCGGGCTGGGGAGAGGAGGAGCTTGTCTGGATGAGCCACTCCGATCACGTTGCTAGGGTCCCTGAGGGATTCGTGGTGACCGCATTGTCCGAGAACGGATATGTGGCGGCCTTCAGGCACGAGGAAAAGCCCATATACGGCGTCCAGTTTCACCCGGAGGTCAAGCACACTCCCAAGGGTAGACTCCTCCTCGAGAACTTCGCGGCAATATCGGGGGCCGAGAAGAACTGGAGTCCCGAGAGGATGGTCCAGCTGATAGACGAGTACCTGAGGAGGGAGCTATCTGATTGTAAGAGCATTCTCTCTGCCGTGAGCGGTGGGGTCGACTCCACAGTGGCCACGGTACTCGTCAGCAGAATAGCGGGAGATCGTCTGACCTCGATATTCGTAAACCACGGGCTTTTACGGAAAAATGAGGAGAAGGAGGTCCTCAACCTGCTAAGAGGACTTGGAATAAATCCGATATACGTTGACGCCTCTGAAGAATTCCTCTCTGCCTTGAAGGGCGTTGAGGACTGCGAGACGAAGAGGAGGATAATCGGGGAGAAATTCGTGGAGGTCTTCTCCAGAGCGCTGGAGGGTAAGAGATTCGATTGCCTGGTGCAGGGGACCCTCTATCCCGATGTCATAGAGAGCGGTGGGGAGGTAGGAGCTGATAGGATAAAGAGCCATCACAACGTCGCAGCACTACCGGAGTGGCTTGAAGCCAAGGTGGTGGAACCCCTGAGGTACCTCTACAAGGACGAGGTCCGATCTCTCGCGAAGCACCTCGGATTACCTGATTGGGTCGCCGAGAGACATCCGTTCCCCGGACCAGGCTTGGGTGTACGAATAATCGGCGAGGTGACAGAGGACAAGTTGAGGATAGTTAGAGAGGCCTCCGCCATAGTGGAGGACGTCCTGAGGGAGAGGGGGTACTACTCAAAGGCTTGGCAGGCGTTCGCGGTGGTGGGGGACGACAAGTGGGTTGGAGTGAAAGGAGATGCTAGGGTGGAGGGTTACATCGTCACCGTGAGGATCGTGGAAAGCGAGGACGCGATGACCGCGGACTGGCTCAGGCTACCTCCCGAGGTCTTGAACGAGATAGCTAGGAGGATAACCTCGGAGATACCGGAAGTCACCATGGTGACTTACGCGATCACGACCAAACCCCCGAGCACGATAGAGCCTTGCTGACCTCCCGAGAAACTTTATCTATCCTTCCCACCTAGCACAGTGGGATGAAGGTGAAGGTGAGGGTGGACTCCAAGGGGAGGATCCTCCTCCCCAAGGAAGTCAGAGAGGAGCTGGGAGACGTTATTGTGATCGAGAAAACGGACGAAGGGTACATCCTCAAGAAGGGTAAGGGATCCTTCTTAGAAGAGTTCAAAGAGGTGATTTCATCGGAGCCTCCACGCGAGGGAAAACCCGAGAACTGGCCACCCTCCAAGATTAAGGGTATATGGGTGAGCGAGTGATCGTGGGGCTGGATTCGAACATCCTCTGCTACTCCCTAGATCCCCGCATATCCCGAGCATAGGTTCGTCAAGGATCTGCTGCTGAACCTCTCTCCAGATAATCTAGTAGCTGTGAACCCTACGGTGATTCACGAGACGTACCATGCCTTGGTCTTCGGTCAGAAATGGGTTCCAAGGGAGGCCTCTAGGAGGCTCGGCCTACTGCTAAAGCACCCATACGTGAAATTCCTGAATCAAACAAAGGAGATTACTTCAATAGGTTTGAGGATAGCTGTCAAGTACGGACTGGGGGGTAGGGACTCGCTCATCTTGGCCAATTTCATTTCCAATCGTATACCGGTCATATACACGCATGACTCAGACATCCTCTCTCTAGGGGAGATAAACTGGAGGGGATGGACGCTGAGACCCGTGGATCCAGTGGCATTTGGAGATCAGGGCGTCACCATCCACTGAATGCGCCGGATTGGCAATGGAGCGCCTCACATCTCTGAAGTATCTTTTTTAAGTTCCATTCGAGGGAACCTCAAAGTCTTCCAACGAATTCGTGATGCTCAATGGAGGTGATCAAGTGGAGGTCGTGGAAATCGTCCCCTCCGTCATAGGCATAGTGGGAATGGTCTTTGTCGCTTTGATCTACTACCTAGTCACGAAAGAGGATCCGGGAACC
>JAMOVA010000031.1 GCA_027061785.1 Thermoproteota archaeon | reverse complement strand
CTCCTTATATTGAAGCAGGCCCGGAGCCTCGTAGTTGAGTTCCCGGGCGTTGGGGCTGAAGGAGACTATGTCGGCCACGTAGAACCACAGATCGTCCCTAGGTTCCACTCCTTTCGGAACCACATCCCTCAGTCTGACCGGATCTCCCTTGGCGTGGACCCCAATCGCATCGAAGACGTAGTACCAAGGGCCGTCAGGGACTAGAGCGGATCTACCCGAGGGAGTGAGAGGGGAGGTCCAAGGCATGTGTGACCTAGTAATGCTTCCTTAAAACGACCCCCGCTGAAATGACCCTCGAGAAGAAGCGCGTTTATATCTCGATCGGACCGGTTCCCACGGGATGTCCTTTCGTGAGAGATCCCTCTTAATCATCGCCTTCTTGCTTATCGCCTCCATCCTGTTACTGAGCTTTAGGAGGGAGGGGGAACCCATCCCACCAGGGAGGTACGCGAAACTGCTCGGCGTCGGTATCGACGTCAACTGGGCAAGGAGCCCCAGGGAGATCCTCTTTTACAGCCCTGAGGTGCCCAAGGATTTTAGGAGGATGGGCTTCTCCCACGTGAGGATACGGGTCCGGGCCAACCTGTCCGAGGAGTTCCTGAGGCACTTGGACAGAGTGATAGATGACTCGCTCAGAGCAGGCCTGATACCCGTCCTGGCCTGCGCTGCGAAGGAATTCAACGAGGATCCCTCTAAAATGAATGCGCTGGTGCAATGGTGGCGAACCATAGCTCGCAGATACAGGGATCGCCCCTACCTGCTCTCCTACGATCTCATCATAGAGCCCTCGAAGGAGGTGACCTCGGAGGACCTGAACAGGTTCTACGAGAAGGCGATCAGGGCTATAAGGGAGATCGATCCCTACAGGATCGTGTTCGTGGCTCCTCGTGATCACTCCAACCCCTTCTACCTCAGCGAGTTGAAGGTTCCGAGGGACGGGTACCTCATGGCTGAGTGGCATTTCTATGCGAGCGGACCCTCCAAGAGAAACCCGGCGAAACTATGGACTGTAGGAACGGAGGAGGAGAGGAAACTGGTGACGGATAAGATAAAGGTAGCCCTTGAGTGGCAGGGGAGGACGGGGATACCCACGTGGGTGGGCGCCTGGATGCCCGGCAACTACAACAAGGGGAACGTTTACAGCGTGGAGGAACAGGTGAAATTCGCTACCTTCGTCTCCTGCCAGCTCAGGAGGGCGGGCATACCCTACGCGGTGAACGCCGACTCCCACTTCTACGACATCGAGAGGAGGACGTGGAAGGAGGAGATGGTTCCCGTACTGGAAGCGATACTGAACCCTGAGTGTAATTCCGGCGGGAAGGCCGGGGGAGGGTAGTCGTTCCTTGGATCAGGGATCTATTCCCTTCTCCTCAGCCCATTCAATCAGCGATAATGCGAGCTTCTCTATGTCCCTGTAGAGCTTATCCTCCAGATTTTCCTCAAGATATCGAGGTCCACGGACGAGTACTGGTGAACCACGATGTTCCTGAATCCTATAATCTCCCTGAACAGCTCAGCCTCGGGATCACTCAGGCAGCCCTCCCGCTTGAGGATCTGAGAATCTCCGAGTAGCTTGAGGGGACGGCAGCCCCCGCCTCGGAGGCTATATGAGCCGCCAGATCTATGAGCGCCTGAGACGCTACCTGGAGTGCGTGCAGAACCGCTAGCAGGAGAAACTTGTCCTCCAAAACAGCGGTTCCGTGTCTCTGGATCTCCTCATCCAGCAACTCCGTGCTTTCTTGATGACTCTCAAGAGTCCCTCTTTTCTCATCTTAGGCTCCTCCCCACGGCCTCCAAGAACTTTCTCCTGAGGTCCAATTTCTCCCTGAAGATGAGATAGTCCAGGTATTTGGAAAGGATCCTCCTCTTGTACTCGCTACAGAACTGGGGGTCCGAGCAGTAAAGCAGGATTCCCCTGACTACAGCGTTGTATAGGAGAGGAAGGGAGGTCACGCGATTCAGAAGCAGCACATCGACCCGATCCTCAGGTATGCCTAGGGAGCGGGTCACGATCTCTAAGATATCAGCTACCAAGAGCAGCTCATCAATCCCCCCTCTGGAAAGACGGCGATATCCACATCGCTGAGGGGTGTAGTCTTACCCTCGGCCACAGAGCCGAACAGGGATACGAGCTTGACGCCTCTCAGGGTGGATAACTCCTTCCTAAGCTTCTCTACAGCCAATCCTTTTGAAGGCATAACCCACGATATGAGAGATCGCCGCCTTCTTAGTGATGCACGACCACCAAGAGTCACCGGAGACCGCTCGCCTGAAGAGCGCGCGAATGGACATGGGAGGGGAGTTGCCGCGAGATCTCTGCGGCGAATAACCGTAGGGGCGAAAATTGAGGATCTCAGGGATCGGCCATGCAAGGGAGCGCGATTCTAGTATAGTTTACTCCACCACCTCCACCCTGAACTCGGGCTCCACCTCCTTTATGTGGAGGAAGTGCTTGTCCTTCGTGAGGAGCTTCAGGTCCCTCCTTATGCATATCGCGGCGATGAGTACATCTACGGCTGGAACTGGCTTACCTATTTCTCGCAGCTTCACCATTATTTCTATAGACTTCAGGAAATCCTCCCTCTTAGGGAAGAGGATCCTGCTCCCCCTGGAAGCTGGGGGGTACTCTATGATGCTGAATATCGTCGTGAGGCCCCTCCTCCCTTCTATGAGGAGGTTAGTATCCAGAACCTCCATGCGTCCCTCACCTGTGGTTTCTCAGCTCTACGACCCTCTCCGAGAACCTCTTCCAATCTAGCTTCTCGATTTTCTCCTTTATCTCTTTAGGGAGCTCTTCCAATATTTCTTCACCCGATACCTCATCCTCCAGTTCCATCAGGTACCTCCTTATGGCCCTCCTGGCCACCTCGCTCCACTTGATCTCAGGATGTCTTTTCATCCTCTCCAGCAGCTCCTCCGGAATACTGAGTGTAATATGTGGCATATGTAAGTTACATAAATTACGTAATAAAAACATTGCACGTTGGGGATGCGCGTCCTAGGACCACGTGCGAGCGATAGAGCCTAATGCCCAGTGGGATCCGCAGCTCTATGGTGGAACTCATAGCGTCTTGAGGCGATTCTCCACTTGGAAGGATTGGCTTAAGAGGAACTGGCTCAGTAGTACTGGGGAGAATGGAGACGTAGAGCCGCGTTCGACCTCACTTAAGGATCTCCGGAGAAACTAGCCAGATCAGTGACCAGCCGTCTTTCTCCTTCTCTAGGCAGAGGGCCCCTCCGGATGATAACTTCACGAATTCGAGCT
>JAMOVA010000030.1 GCA_027061785.1 Thermoproteota archaeon | reverse complement strand
AAGGCCCTAAGCTTACAGAAAATATTCTCAGCTGGGGAGAAGCTATGTCCCTGGTGCTTGACAAAGAGGATGTTCAGTGTTAGCCCCCAGGCCGTGTTGAAGCGTGTCAATTTCCTCCTACCAGAGAAGGAACCAGAGAGGCTTAATTTCCCGTCCCTGTCGGAGATATCCTCCGTAGATTTCCTGTTAAAGACCATAGAGCGCTTAACGGAGGAGAAAGAAAAGGAGGAAGGGAGAAGCGGACTGAGCGAACTCTTGAAGGGCATACCAGGGCCTTGGAATGTGAAATTCGCATGGAGGTTCAAGGACGTACTTTCCAGGAAGTACTCCTCTGATGAGCAGATACAGAAGCTCCTGATAATGAATCCGGAGGATCACTACATGGGACCTGAAGCCGATCAATGGAGAAGGGAGATCGGAGAGGCACCTCAAACTTACGTGGCCATTGTGAAGAGCGATGGAGACAACTTGGGATCAGTTCTCTCCGGCAGGCTCCAAGAAGATCCTCCGGGGATCCATATCAGGGAATGGATAAAGGCCGCCACCGAAAGCTTCCTGAAGAAGGTCACCCTGTCTATTCTGAGCGGGAAATCTGTCGATGCTGAAACACTGCTAGAAGAGGTAACACCTCCAAATCAATCGGGAGCGGGATCGAACAAGGGCGCTGAAGATGAATTGAAGAAGATGATTCAAGATTGGGAGAAAACAGTAAAGGATATGCTAGATATGTCTGAACTCCTCCCCTCATTGTCCTACGGTGTGACCATCAGCGCGGCCCTCATGAGAAACGCGCTGCTGGACGTATCCGTCATAGAAATGATGAGGGGATTCGTAGTATATGCCGGAGGGGAGGATGTTCTCGCCATCTTACCGGTAAGAGACACCTTAAAGGCGGTCATAGAGTCTAGGAAAACCTTCTTCCCGGTAGTTGACCGGGATGAATTGGCTATGAACATATACGACGACCCTAAGATCGAGACAATGGCCGATACTGTTGAGAAGTCCTCAGGCCTGCCCGGATTCTACTCGGTAGCCGCCGAGGCCATGGATCTCGATGGAGATCTGGTGGCTGTCTATCCGCATCTGGCGCCCCTCGGTAGGAGCTACTCCGTCTACCTAACCCATGTCCGCTATCCGCTCTCATTGGCATTGACTAAGGTCGAGGAGAATTTGGAGAGAGTTAAGGAGGAAGAGAGCATTAGATGGACTTTCGGCGGTAAGGAGATGCGTAAAGACGCTATAATGTTCGTTTTCAGCGCTAGAGGGGGTGAGCAAGAGGCCAGCCTTCCTCTAAGCCTGTGCAGGCCGCTCTGGAAGGAATCAAGGGTATTTGCAGATCACATATACAGGATAAATGAGGTGGTGGAATCCATACGCGAGGGTAGATCTCCTCTCTCCCCACTATACAAGCTGAAGGAGGATCCCCTGCTCGAGTTGCTCCTCTCGGAGAGGAAGTACAATCTACTCTCCAAGTATCTAAAGAAGGAGCTGGAGGATCTTCCGCAACACTCAATGGACCTCCTCATTAACGAACTGTTGGGCTTCGAGAGGAATGATGGAAGGCATTCGGTTATGGAAGCGATGGAGGTGATGAGGATAATGCTTTCCGCCCTGGGAGGGGAGTATAGATGAGTCCCCACTACTACACTCTTTCCTTTAAGCCCTTGGAACCTCTCCTCTTTAGAGGACCGGGCGAGTTTGACCTCTCCGCTAGGGGGACCTACAGCGCCGCCACAAGCATTCTAATACCTACCCCGACCACGCTGCTGGGTGCTACCCTCTCCACTCTCATCGAAGAAAGCAGCAAGGCGAAGCTTGACAAGCTCAATAAGCAGAAACTGATAATGAATCCGTGGGCGGACATGCAAAAAGCGATTGAAGAAACCATTCCGGGTATAATCTCCATAGCAGTCTACTTGAGAAGGAATGGAGAAATATACATACCATTCCTGGGTGAAATAGTCCCTCTAAATTCAATCAGAACCCTGATCGGGAAGGTAGAATCTGTCTTGAGTGGGCGTATCGGCTACCATGATCTGGTGGAACAGGTTAGGTCCTTCTCGATGAAGGATGAGTTCAAACTCGTTGAGAGAGTTGGCATAGGCTTGAACGTCCGTAACCGAGAGTTAGGGAGCAAGACAGCAGCAGAGCACAGGATCTATTCCGTATATCTGGTAGCCTATCCCCCCAATACCGAGATTGTACTGGAACTGGAGACCAAAGGGGCCATCCAGAGCTTGGAGAAGCTGCGAAACACCGAGATGCCCGTCAGATTAGGAGGAGAAGGGAGGGCCGCTAGGCTTCAAGTAAAATCAAGTTGGAGCTTGATTTCTAGATCTGGGAACCTGGGTTTCGGAGTGAACCTGACCCACATGCTCATAAGAGACTGGCTGGGAGATTTAGGGGAATGGGGCTTAGATCTGATTGCCGGAGAAATCACTTCGTTCGGAGGCGGATTCTCCGGAATATTCGGTATCAGAAGACCTATATTCAGGGCTATCCCTCCGGGATCGCTGTTCAAATTGAATAAAGGGGTTCTCCAAGAAATCCTGAAGAATGATAAGACGGGAAGGGCAAATAGATCATCGAACTTAACCATTAAGGGATTGGAGGGAAGCGAGGTCGGATACAATTTCCTCCTTCAAATATGATAATCCACCAGCTCTCGTTCCCTCATATTTTTCTCACGTTGATGCAGGGAACTCTCCCATTCGACTGGATTTTAATGCCCTACGCGAGGATGCTCCCATCTCCTGAGGGTCATCCTACATTTCTTTCCCGCACGAATTCGCATGTGGGGGGGCACTTGGCTCAGATTCTCCTCATCGATGAGAAAGAGGAGTACGTCCGAACCCACGAACACGTTCATCTCCTAACGTCAGGTCTGACATTCTAAGGCCTCTCATTCATGTGATAGGCAACCCGAGGTAATGTACAGAGCCAGTTCATGAGGGATCCGGACTACATACACAGATATTCAGTGGGGAGCCTGAACGTGAGGAAATTGCCGATATTGGCCGCACTGGCGGTCAAGTTCTTGGAGTTGATGAACAATCCGCACCCCTTGGCTAGGAAGAGAGTCATTCTATTTATGCCCGTCGTCCTAGGATTCCAGATAGGACGGCTGGTCGGCAGCATTGCGAAGTTCTACCTATTTTCACTTGGTGAGTGACTCGGGTTACGAGCAGGTGGAACCGGTTATCAAGTTCTGATGCTTGATTCAATAGGATGTAATTTACTTCATAGGGTGATCTCAATGACCCGCTTCTCCACCGACGAGAGGGATGATTTCACGA
>JAMOVA010000029.1 GCA_027061785.1 Thermoproteota archaeon | reverse complement strand
TAGCTGATCCCGGAGCCTCGGATGGACGAACTTGTAGAGGCCCTCGAAGAGTATGGAGTACTTGTTCTTCGGGTTGACGAGGGCGACCTCCAGGGGGAGCTGGAGCCATTGCTCCACGGCCTCCACGCCCCTAAGGAGGAGCTCCTTATCCCATCTGTACATGGGGAAGATCACAGTTTCCGTCCACCCCAACTCCTCCCTCCTGCCCTTCCTGCCCTCCCTCTGTTTGAATTCGCGAACGCTCTCAGGCATACCCAAGTGGACTACCCTCACCACCGTCCCTATGTCCAACCCTTGGGAGAGCGTCCTAGGGCTTATCAGGACCTTGACCCCTCCCCTCCGGGCTGCCTCTTCTATCTCCTCCCTCTCTTCCTTCGAAACCAGGTGGTGATGCGAGGCGACGTTTTCCAACCCAAATTCCGTTTTGAGTCTTCTCTTCAGACTTTCTGCAGACCTTATGCCCCTGGTGAAGACCAGGGTGACTCCATCATCCTCGGCGTAATGGTATATCACCTCAGCCGGATCGATCTCGGGCTGGGGCACTTCAACGCCGACGGATCTCAGGAGTTCGACCACTCGATACACGTCCCTCTCAAACCTCTCATAATCGGTGATCGCTTCCCTCAGGTCCTCACCTATTGGAAGGCTGAGGAGCTCGTCCCTGTGCCTCTGAACGACCTCCCAGATCCGCTTCATGTTCTTGCCCAGGACGAGGTAGACCTCGTTTCTCACCCTGAACGGCTTTCCCCTTATTATCACGGTCTCCCTACCGTTTATCGACGTCAAACACTCTGCAAGTTCCTCTGGATTCCCCAGTGTCGCGGTGAGGATCACGAATTGGGGAGACTTCTCCACCAAGAGGGAAATTATCCTCATCATGGAGATTATGAGGGCGAGCTCCCTAGGTCCGTAGAAATCGAGCTCGTCCACAACCAGCAGGTCCATACCCCTAACGAAGTCCGACAGGTAGGATCCCTTCGTAGCCATCCTCTTCAGATCCGTCATGAGGAAAGCCGGATTCGTGATCAGGAGGTCGACACTCGAGATCTTGGTCCTCAAACCACTCCTTCCCAGCTCCTTGACGAGGACAGTCCTCCTCCTCGCATCTATCACCTGGGAGCTGATGTCTAGTGCCTTGGAGTACTCCTCGAGCCTCCTTATCTGGTCGTTAGCTAATGCTAGGGTCGGGTAGATGGCCAGCGCCCGCTTGCCCTTAGCGGCATAGAAGAACCAAGCCTCAGTCTTACCGCTGCCGGTCCCAGAAATCAGGATGACGTTCTTACCCTCCCCCAGCGCCTTGAGAGCTTGGGCTTGGTGTGAGTAGAGCCTCATGTCAGCGATCTCCGAGGGTTTACCGGGATAGGACTTGAGGGAGGGGGCTAGGGCCCCGAAAGTGAGGTCAACTCTCTCGGGTTTGACCCCTTCCTCTGAATAGGTCCTGTAGTTGTAACCTAGGATCTCCAAGAGGGTTGAGGAGGATACGCGAGCCAAGGGATCTACCTTTTGGAGATCCTCACCTCTAGGATGCCATTCCTGTAGGTGGCCTTTGTCCTCTTAGGATCTATCTCGATGGGAAGCTGGAATCTCTTGTGTAGATCACCGGCCCTTATGGTGATCTCCCTTCCCTTCACCCTGACCGAGATGTCCTCCTTCCTTATGCCCGGGACGTCAGCGACTATTATTATCTCCTCATCAAGCTCGATCACATCAACCCTCTGCTCCTCCAGCTCCAAAGGAGCACCTCCCCCCTCAACACTCTCACCACCGGGATCACCCACACTGGAGGGATACCCCGCATCAAACCCCCCTGAGGGGAGATCCTCGTTCCAGGCGGATATATCGCCATTGACGAATCTTGAGAGATCCTCATCCATCTTCTTGAGTAGATCTATCATATCCTTTATGAAGTGATCGAAGGGATCGTCGTAAGGCTCCTTCTTTTTTTCGTCGCCCAAGGGATTCCCCGCCAACAATGAGCCGGAGGACCTATTTAATCACTAACATGAGCGCCTTCATCAACGACCTCGACTGTCGACACCTCTCCAGACTTGCTGACCAGTATGGAGTGGGAAGCTATGTCCCTGAACCTGGGAGAGTGCGTGACCACTATCAGCTGGGGTACGTTGAGGGAGGACATGGTCTCAACTAGTGCATTGATCCTCTCTTCGTCTAGGTGAATGGTCGGCTCGTCTAGGAGGAACGTCTCTACCTTCGACATCATGAGAAATCGGGCTATCGCCAGCCTCAACGCTAGGGCGAGGGATATCTTCTCTCCACCGCTCAACCTGTCGAAAGAGAACACCGTTTTACCCCGCCTCAGGCTTGGCGTGAAGTCATCATCCAGCGTCACGGAGTCGTAGTCGAAGTTGAACGAGCTGAATATGATGTTAAGTTCCTCCTCCACGGCGGGCCTCGCCCTGTCCCTTATCAGGGGCTGGATCCCTCTATCCCTGCTGAAGACCTCCCTGACCTTCAGGATCTTCGACCTGAAGACCTCTAACGACTCCTTCCTCCCCATCAACTCCCTCAATCTGGATTCCTTCTTCCTGAGGATATCCAACCTCCTATCTATCTCCTCGATCTTCCCCTGGATCTTGCTCCTCTTCTGCGTGAGGGAGTTAAGCCTACCCTTCAGATCGTCTATCTCTCTCTTGATGGTCTCAAGCTCGGAGGGATCGAAGGAAAGCTCCTCCATCTCCCTCTGGAGGGCCAAGAGTTCTTCCTCCAATTCAAGCTTCCTCTTCTCCAGTTCTTTCACCTCGGAGGCAATTCCGTCCTTAGTGGACAGGATACCTCTGAGTCTCTGCACCTCCTTCACGGCGGAAAGGGCCTCCCTGTATTCCCTCTCAACGGACTCCAGTTCCAAGCCCAAGGACGCGAGTTTCTCTTCTAGATCCTTCTTGAGCCTCTCCAACCTATCTCTCAATTTATTCACGTCTCTCTCACCTAGCTCATCTTTAATCTCCTCTATCCTGCTTAGCAGGGCTTCCCTTTCCGCGAGATCCCTCCTGAGAGTCTCGAGTTCAGCCCTCATCCCGCTCAGGCGAGACACCTTCTCCCCCAGCGGGACTATCTTCTCCCTGAGGGAGGCAATCTGATCGCTGATCTCGGATACTTCCCTCTCCAAGGACTCCAACTCACTCTTTTTGGCGACGATCCCCTCCAAGTTGAAGGAGTTCAGCCTCTTGTATTTCGATAAGATGTTTTCCTTTCTCTCCCTGACGGCCCTCAGCTCCCTCTCCTTATCCATTATCAGGGAATCTACCTCCTTTATCTCGCGCCTCATCTCGTCCTTCAACCTCTCCACAGAACCAGGATCCAGCTTGGACCCGCA
>JAMOVA010000028.1 GCA_027061785.1 Thermoproteota archaeon | reverse complement strand
GAGGAGAGGTTTCCGAGGCTGAAGGGCAGGTTAGTGGAGAGGAAAGGAGAGCAGAGGAATTTCATCCTGATGAGAGGGGGAAGGTGGCCGGATCCAGACGATCCTCTGAGGGACGGGGACGAGTTCGCACTCTTCCCTCCAGTGGGAGGCGGTTGATGGACCTTCCCCACCCTTGGCTCCCGTCGAGGGGAGCCGAGAATGACATCTGCCTTCACGCCTAGGATGTGACGCGATGAACCTTTAGCGTGCTCTCTCCCATTTGGAGGTAAGTGGATCATTCAGTAAGGGACGTGAGGTCCGGAACCTGGAGATCGATTGGTGCGGACGTGCGGTATCCCCTCAACCTCGAATCCCCTAAAAAAGATGAAGGGGTACCGAGGAGGTTCACTTCCTCTTCTCTATGGTCTTCTTGGTCTCTTCGGCCGCCTTCACGGTGGTATCCTCCACCTCCTCCGCCACCCTGTCCACGACCTCAGCGGCCTTCTCCACTCCCGCCCTAGCAGCCTCGGCCGCGGTGGAGGTGACGTCCTTCACCACGTCAGCCGTTGACTCCATTCCCTCTTTGGCCACCTCGACGGTCTCCTTCACCACATCTCCCATGGACTTCACTATCCTTGAAAGTCCGCCCTTCTTCTTCTCCTCTTCCTCGGTCATGCCATCACCAATGAAACCGAGCGTCCCCTTTGTATAAAAATTTTTGGAATTTTGGATCTAACAGATTAATCTATTAAAACAGTTTGTTCCGATTTTCCTGACCAATCGGTGTGTTTTAATGTAGTCGACCTCCTCCCACACCCCCATGGATCGGGAGGTAAGGTTCTACATCGAGAAGATACTGGAGAGCCTCGGCTACCCTCCTGCCGCCAGCAGGGTTTATGCGATGCTCCTCCTGTCAGAGGACCCCCTCACCATAAATGAATTGTCCAAGCTGACGGGTCTGGGCAAGTCCACAGTGTCGACGTCCCTCAGATTGCTTGAGCACGATGGCCTGGTCTATTACGAGAAGGTCGGAAGGAGCAAGATATACACGGCCAGAAGCCCCTTCAATCAGCTCCTGCTGTTTCCCACGAAGATACTCAAGGAGTACGTGGAGCCTCTCATGGAAAGGCTAGAGCATCTGAGCAAGTCCTCCCCCAAGTATGGAGACCTCCTCGTGGAGCTGAAGAAGTTCGCCGAGGTCTCCGAGGAGGTGATCAGGGTCATCCAGAAGTTCCAAGTTGAGCGGAGGAAGGGCCTGTGAGAACTTGTGGGATCCCTTCACCACCGGGACGCCCTCGGATGTTAGGTTAAGTTAGTAGGTTCTGTCCCTGAGGAGGTCCCCGCAGGATCGGAATGTTCAGGGGGCCATCGCATTCCGGTCGATTTCGAGGAGTTGAAGGATCCATTCATTGCCCGATGGATCCGGTGGCCTCCCTCAGAGCCGCCCTGGCCAGTATCCTCGTGGAGTCCAGCGTTGGGAGAGGCGAGTTCTCATCGCTGATCACTAGGGGTAGCTCGGTGCATCCCAGAACCACGGCATCGCACCCCCTGGTCCTGAGCCCCTCGATTACCTCCTTCAGGTACCTGCGGGACTCCTCCAGGAACCTGCCGTAGACCAGTTCCTCGAAGATTATCCTGTTGATCTCCTCCCTCTCCTCCTCGCTCGGAATGACCCAGGATATCCCAAGGGGTTCGAGCTTTGAGGGGTACACCTGGGATTCCATCAGGTACCTCGTCCCGAGTATGCCGAGCTTCCTGAAGCCCCTTCTGGTAGCCTCCTTGGCCACCTCCTCCGCTATGTGAAGCCAGGGGATCGGCGATCTGTCTATGAAGAGGTCGAAGGCCTGGTGTATGGTGTTGTCGGGGCTTATGGCGAAGTCCGCGCCTATCTTGGCGAGCTTCTCGGCCGAGGAGAGCATCAGCCCAGCAACTCCCTCCCAATCGCCGGCCTCTATGTACTTCATGTACTCGCTGAAGGGGTGGGTGTGCATGCTCACCTCCGGGTGGGCGTACCTCTTCCCCAGGTACCTCTCGCCCTCCTGACAGATGGTCCTGTAGCAGAGGGCAGCGCCCTCGGCGCTGCAGGCCACTATGCCTATGTGCTTGACCATACAACTCCTCCCGCCTGCTACCATTAAAATTCGATGAGTGAACTGGGCCTAAGGGCCCAGCAGCGTCGGCAGCATGTCCGACCCGAACACCTCGATTCCCTCCTCTTCAGCGACCCTCGCTAGTTTTTTGTCGTCGGTGATGAGCGTCAACCCTTTGCCGAGGGCTGTCACCAGGTATGAGGAATCGTAGAAGGTGAGTCCGCTCCTGACTCCCACCTCGAAAACCTTGCTGGCCTCGACCTCCCTGAAGGGGAGCACATTCATGTTCTCCATCAGCTTCTCGAGGGTTCTGACGGCTTTAGCCCCTTTTTCTTCGTTAAAAGACCTATGAACCTTTGCAGCCTTCCATATCGCGTTCCCTACCTCGTAAAAAGCTAAATCAAGAGTGAACAGCTCACTTAAGCCATCTAACCTTTGAGGAGGGTTTAACAGCAGGGCGACTATTGCCGTGGCATCTAACAATGCTTTCAATGCTCCTCCCTCTCCTCCCTTATCAGCTCAACCCACTTCTCCTTGGAGAGGGCTCTCATCGCCTTCGACGTCTCCACTAGCTCTTTTCTTAACTCTTCTAATTTTTTCCTCCGGATTTCCTCCTCCAGAGCCCTCCTAACCACTTCGCTCACATTAATCCCGTACCTCTTCAACTCCTTTTTGAGCTTCTCGGGAACCCTCACGGTAAGGACCACCGTCTCCATGTGTAATACCAAAATCTAATACTTCTTATGTATTACGATATTGACAGTACTATAGCACCGCCCTTCCGATCCGAGATGAAGAATGCGTTCAAGACACGCAGAATCGAGAGCGGAACATGGGTAGGGTACCCTATCAGCTGGCATGCCGCCGCGCAATCCGGCGATTATAGATGATGAGGTAGCGGGGCGCGCTGACCGATCAGCTCAAATCCCGTGAGGATCTCCGCCTAAAGCCTCACTACTTGGCCCACCCTCACCCCGGGCTGATGGGTCTGCACGACCACCGCTCCTCCCAGTCGGGGATCGTAGTGGGCCACCCACCTAGTGGGGTGGTAGAGGTGCGCCAGAGCCGAGTGGAGCCAGATGGGCCCCCTTCCAGAGATGACGACGCCCTTGGTGGGATCCACCTCGGGTGCGGCTTCCAGCAGGGAGGGAAGTTCTTCCGGGGTGATAGGTTCCTCCAGCTCGAACTCAACGATCGTGAAATCATCCCTCTCGTCGGTGGAGAAGCGGGTCATTGAGATCACCCTATGAAGTAAATTACATCCTATTGAATCAAGCATCAGAACTTGATAACCGGTTCCACCTGCTCGTAAGCCGAGTCT